>JBFWXJ010000085.1:0-16869 GCA_050187535.1 Alphaproteobacteria bacterium
CCCTGTTGGCGGACCTCGCTCGGCAGCTGGGCGAGCGCCACCTGGACCCGGGTGTTGACGTTGACGGTGTTGATGTCCGGGTCGGTGCCGAGCTCGAAGCTGACCGTCAGCGTGTAGGTGCCGTCGGCCGCACTCAGGCTCTTCATGTAGATCATCTTGTCGACGCCGACGACCTGGCTCTCGAGCGGCTGGCCGACGGTCTGCTCGATCACCGCGGCCGAGGCGCCGGGATAGCGCGCCGTCACCGCGACCTGTGGCGGGACGATGTCCGGGTACTGGGCGACGGGGATGCGCGTCAGGGCGAGCAGGCCGGCGATCACCGTCACGATCGCGATGACGACCGCGAAGCGCGGCCGGTCGACGAAGACGTCGCTGATCAACGGCCGGAACTCCCGCCGACGGCCGAGGAGGCCGGCGGCGAATAGGGGGTGGCGCGCACGGGCTGGCCCGGACGCACGCGCTGCAGGCCGTCGACGATCAGCATGTCGCCCTCGCTCAGCCCCTCCTCGACGATCGCGCGGCCGCCGCGGGTCTGGCCGAGCTTGATCCGCCGCGGCTCGGCCTTGCCGCCGACCTCGACGAAGACGTAGGCGCCTTGCTGGTCGAGCATCACCGCGGACTGCGACACCATGATCCGCTCTTCGGGCTTGTCGCCCTCGACGGTGACCGAGACGAACTGGCCATCGATCAGCACCCGGTCGGGATTGGGCATGCGCGCGCGGATCGACACGGTGTCGGTGCCGCGGTCGACGCTGACGCCGACGAAGTCGATCGTGCCGAGATGGGGATACGCCGTGCCGTTGGCGAAGCGCAGCCGCACCTTGATCTGCCCGGCCGCCTGGGCGATGCCGGCCGCCCGCGCCCGCTCCTGGAACTGCAGCAGAGTGCGCTGGCTGATCGGGAAGGTGACGTACATCGGGTCCTGGCTGACCAGCAGCGCCAGCGCGCCGGTGTCGGGCCCGACGAGATTGCCCTGCGATGCGCTGGCCCGGCCGATGCGGCCGTCGACCGGCGCCTTGATCTCGGTGTAGCCGAGCTGGATCTCGGCGGCGCGCAGGGCCGCGCGCTGCTTCAGCACCTCGGCCTTGGCCTCCTGGTCGGCGGCGGTGCGATCGTCGAGCGTCGTCTGCGCCACGGTCTGCGTGCGGATCAGCTGCTGGGCGCGCGCGAGCTGGATCGCCGCGTTCTGGGCCGAGGCCTGGCCCTGCGCGAGCTGCGCCTTGGCCTGGTCGAGCTCGGCCTTGAACGACGCCTGGTCGATGACGAACAGCAAGTCGCCGGCCTTGACCTCGGCGCCTTCGGTGAAGGCACGCTTCTCGAGGAAGCCGCTGACCCGGGCGCGGATCTCGACCCGGTCGATCGCCTCGATCCGGCCGACGAACGAGGCGGTCTCGGTCACCGCCTCCTTCGCGACCTTGACGACCCCGACCGCGGGCGCCGCCGGCGGTTGCTGGGCCGCCGCCGGCCCGGCGAGCACGATGCCGGCCAACAGGAGACTGAAGCGAGTCACCATCGCGGACGCCCTCCCCCAGGCGACAGGTCGAACTGGCCACCCGAACCTAGCGGGTCGGTGGCAATGAAGTCGATGCGCCATTTGTTCGTGGCGACAGTTGGCAACGATCCCGGCGAACGCTGGCATCGGCGCGACGGAAAGCGCATCCTGCCGCCCCTGCAACTGGCCAGAGCCGGCCGCGCCGGTCCGGATCTCCCGGCATGATCGTCATCGTTGCTTTCGCCCTGGTCGCGGTCACGGTCGCGATCCATGCGGTCGGCCTCGCCGCGCTCTACGCCGCGATGGTCCGGCGCGACGTGCTGCGCATCCGCAGCTACTGGGTGACCACCCGCCAGCTGATCGTCGCGACCTGGGTGCTGACCATGGTCCACGTCCTGGAGATCGCGGTCTGGGCGGTCTGCTACTGGTCGCTCGGCTGCCTGCCGGACCTGGAATCGGCGCTCTACTTCTCGGGCGTGACCTACGCGACGATCGGCTTCGGCGACATCGTGCTGCCCCAGCCATGGCGCCTGCTGGCGCCGATCGAAGGGCTGGTCGGCATCCTGATGGCAGGGCTCTCGACCGGCTTCTTCTTCGCGGTCATCACCCAGATCTACGCAAACGCCCGCCCCGGTCAGATGCCGTTCAACGGCGGCCGCGGCGATCGCCCGTCCTGACATCGGCGGCCGCTCCGGCCGTACCGTCGCGCCCGATCAGGGCCCGACCTCCTTCCAGCCCCGACCGGGATTGAAGCTCTTCATCAGCGTGCCGATGCGGCGCGTCGACTTGCCGAGGTCCTTCTCGAAGATCCGGCCGTTCTGGTTGACGATGAAGGTCATCACGCCGGTCTCGCCGTACTCGTGCGGGAAGGCGACCATGGCGAAGCCGGCGACCATCCGGCCATTGATGACGTAGTTGTAGGGGCCGCCGGCCGCCTCTGCGCCCTGGCTCGTCAGGATGCGGAAATGGTACCCGCGATAGGGATCGCCTTCCCGGCGCCCGGCGAGATAGGCGGCGCTCGCGGCGATCAGCGGGCCGAACGGGCTCGCCTCCTCGTCGTCGCTCGCGGTCGGCCAGTAGAGGCCGTCGCGCCGGCCTTCCCTGCTGGCCAGCCGCTGGGCGTACTGCAGCACGCCGTCGCCGTCGCGATCGACCGAGGCGTACTGGCGCTGGGCGTCGACATAGGCGCGGAGAGCATAGATCGCGTGCCGCTCGTTGGCGCCGATCCGCCGGTTCAGGATCTCCTCGTAGCCCAGCTCGGTCGCGAACCGCCAGCCGCCGGCCTCGCGGACGATCGGGATCGGCGCCGGCCAGGCTTCCAGGCCGAGCAGCAGGATGCGCCGGTCGGCGCCGTCGTCGTCGAGCGAGCGGAAGTCCTGCAGGGCCCCGGCGATCCGCGCCCGTTCGGCCGCGTCGCTCTGCCGGTCGCCGGAGGACACGAGGCTGCGGTGCTTCTCGCCGAAGATGGCGACCAGGCCCGCCTCGTCGTCCTTGCCGAGCGCGTCGACGAGGGCATCGACCGCGGCCTCGGGCGAGGGAAAGCTGCGCTGGTCGGCGGCGGTCGCCGCGCCCGGCGCGATCAGCAGCAGGGCGAGCGCGATCCGGCGCAGGCCCGTCGGGAAGTGATGCGCGATCATGGTTCGGTCATCCTCGGAGATTGGATGCAGCGCTTCGGCGCGACCGTCAGCGGCGCCCGCCGCCACGGCCGCCGCCACCGCGACTGCCGCCGCCGCCGAACGAGCCGCGCGAGCCGCCGCCGCGCGACATGGACTGCCGGCTGGAGGCGCCGCGCGCGCTGTCGAAGCCGGCCTGCCGCCCCGAGCCGTAGCCGCCGAAGGCGCCCGATCCGCCATAGTCGCGTCCGCCGCCCTGGAAGCCGGATGTGCCGCCCGGGCTGCGTCCGCCCTGTCCGCCATAGGCGCCCTGCCCGCCATAGGCGCCCGCGCCGCCGGGCCGCGCCTGCGCGCCGGCCGTCGGACGGGTCGCCGCGGCGCCTTGGCCGGCGGCGGGACGCGTGCCGGCGGCCGCGCCGCCAGCCGGACGCGTGCCGGCCGCCGCACCACCGGCCGGACGGGTCGACGGGCCGGTGCCGGCCGCACCGGGACGGGAGTCGCCGACGCGCGCGCCCTGCCGGGCGCCGGTGCCGCCGCTGACCTGGCCGGGTTGCTTGTTCGACCGCCACTGGCTCGAGCCGCTCGGCTGCTGCGCGGGGCGATTGCGGTCGCCCCGGTTGATGTCGCCGGTGTTGATGTTGGTGTTGCGGTTCACGTTGATGTTGCCGCCGTAGTAGTTCGCGTCGTAGCGCCCGCCGTTCCAGGCGGCCCCGATCGCGGCGCCCCAGATCAGGCCCGAGGCGAAGGCGGCGCCGGGCGGATAGGGGTAGTGGTAGACGGGATACGGCGCCGGATAGTAGCCCCATCCCGAATAGCCGCCGGCGACCACCACCGTCGTCGGGTTGTACTGCGGCACGTAGATCACCTGCGGGTCGGCCGGGGCGATCTTGATCACTTCCTTCTCGACGACGACGACCTGCTTCTCGTCCGACTTCAGGTTGCCCGCCGCCTGGGTGCGCTTGCGAAACGCCTGGATCGCCGCCAGCACCGCGCCCTGGTCGGCGACCACCGCCTCGCCCAGCGCCGTCGTCCAGTCCAGGTCGGTGCTCATCATCTTGATGACGTCAGGATAGTTGACCAGCGCCTTGACCGGGTCGTCCCAGCGCTGGTCGAGCGCGAGCTTGGGGTCGGCCTTGCGCCGCTCGAGGAAGCGGTCGGCCTGGACGATCTGCACCGGATTGGTGGACGCCGGCAGAATGATGCCGACGAGATCGTCGGGATAGAGCGCGATGCGCCCGACGATCGCGTCGAGCTGCTGGGCCTGCGTCGGCGCGGCGGCCGCGGCCGGCGCCTGCGCCCGCAAATCCGTCGCCGGCGCCGCGGCGAGCATCGCTGCCGCGACGACCATCCAGCCGATCCGCCGATGTCGGGCCTGCGCCCGCGCGAGGCTCGCTGTCATCTCGATTCCTCCCACCAGACCATCGGCGACCGCATCGGCGCCGCCGTCGCTATCGTGCGCTGGCATCCGGCGTTCTCAACGACCCATCGGGTCGACGCGGACGGCGATCGCCTCGGCATAGGTGACGTCGACCTCGTCGCCGCGCTTCAGGCCGCGCACGAACTCCTGCATCCGCGGATCGCGCGCCCGGATCGTGCGCGGCACACCCGCCGGGCCGACGAAGGTGACGGTATGGAGCACCGGGTCGACCGCCTCGATGCGGACACGCGCCTGCACCGCGACGCCCTCTGCCCCGGCTGGCGTCTGGCCCGGTTCGGCCCGCACCGTGCCGGCGGCGATGCCGGAGACCGGCGGGCTGCCCGGCACGGCCATCGAGACGGCAAGCGCCTCGCGATAGTGGATCACCACCCGGTCGCCGGCGCGCACCTGGGCGAGGTTGCGCACGTCCGGCCCGGCGATGACCGTGAGCAGACGGTCGGAGGCATCGCGCAGGACCACCCGCCGCGCCTGCAGGTCGACGGACTGGACGATCGCGGAGGTCTCCGCGGTCCGCTCCACGGCGGCCGGCCCCGGGCCCTGGGCGACCGGCGTCGACCCCTGGTCGCACGCCGCAAGCCCGGCGCTTAGGACGGACGCGAGAAGCGCACGGCGAACGAAAGTGCAGGTCATGTAGGCCCCTCCAGTTGGCCATGCGAACCGTCCGACGGACCCGGACCGGTCGTGGCGAATGGCTTGATTATAGGCCATCCGCCGGAAGCGGGCTTGATCGACATCAATCCAAATCTTGCATTTCGGCGCCGCGGCGCCCGGCAGCCGGGCTTAGAATCGCTCCGCCACGAACCGACGCCCCTTCAGCGCATCTCCCTCGCCCTTGGATTTGGACGAGCGCTTCGGCAGCTCGACCTTCTTCCGCTTCACCTTGCCGTAGGGGATCGTCGCGAGGATGTGCGAGATGCAGTTCAGCCGCGCGCGCCGCTTGTCGTCCGACCGGACGATGTGCCAGGGGGCGTGGTCGGTGTCGGTCGCCGCAAGCATCTTGTTCCGGGCGACCGAGAATTCGTCCCAGCGGTTGTAGGATTCGACGTCCATCGGGCTCAGCTTCCACTGGCGCAGCGGGTCGTTGATCCGGGCGAGGAACCGCTTCTCCTGCTCTTCCTTGCCGACCTCCAGCCAGATCTTGATCAGGATGATGCCGTTCTCGACCATGTAGCCTTCGACCGCCGGACAGAGCTTCAGGAACCTCCGGTGCTGCTCCTTGGTGCAGAAGCCCATCACGTACTCGACGCCCGCGCGGTTGTACCAGCTGCGGTCGAAGATCACGATCTCGCCCGCGGCCGGGAACTGCTGGAAGTAACGCTGCATGAACATCTGCGACTTCTCGCGGTCCGACGGCGCCGGCAGCGCCACGACGCGGAAGACGCGCGGGCTGACCCGCTCGGTCAGCGCCTTGATCGTCCCACCCTTGCCGGCGGCATCGCGGCCCTCGAAGACGATGACGACGCGGGCGCCCGTCTCCTTCACCCAGTCCTGCAGGTAGCAGAGCTGGACCTGCAGCTTCTGGAGCGCCGCCTCGTAGTCCTTCCGCGACATCCGCTCCGGGTCGGACGCGCGGTTCTTCCCTGACTTCCTGTCCTTCATGCGGCGTTCCTCGACGGCGTGATCGAAAGGCGCTTGGCGGTCAGAAATCGCTGCCGCGCCAATCGAGGAACAGTCCGACGTCCCCCGGCATCCCGCCGGGGAAGTCGATGATCATCGCCCTGAGCTTGTAGCCCTGCGGCTGCGCCACGGCCTTGTAGCGCTCGTAGAGCTCCTTCGCCTTTCCCTGCAGGCTCTCCGGCCAGTTCGGATCGGCATTGTTGATCGCGCGGCCGGCATCGCTGCAGAGGCTCGAAGGGAAGCTGTAGACCAGCGCCTCGGTCTTGCCCTCCTCGACGGCATTCATCACCAGCCGGCGGATCATCGACCGCTCCTGCTCGGTGACGTGGTTGCCAAGGAAGTCTTCGGCGAAGGCCGACCGCTTGCGCTCCTCCTCGTCCTTCTTCTTCTTTCGCGCCTCGTACTCGGCCATCTGCTTCTGGATGATGCTCATGCGCAGATCCTGCGCGCTCGGCACCGCAGCGTCGCCGCCCTGCCTCTTGTCCATCATCGCCCTCCCCGCGCCGAGCCGACCGGATCGCCGCGCGCCCCGGGAGCGCCGCCGCGATCGGCACGACGCAACTAGCTGATCAGCGTGCAACCCCTCTTGATCCAGATCAACAATCTCGTTCGGATAAGCTCATAGCGTCCGGCGTGCAGCGGTCGAGCTGCGGGCGGTCGTACGGGGGGCTACGATGGCGTGGATCGAGCAGTTTCTCGTCAAGTATCCCGAGCTCGCGCTCTTCCTGGTCATCAGCATCGGCTACGTCATCGGTCAGGTGAGGTTCGGCGGCTTCAGCCTCGGCCCGGTCACCGGGTCGCTGTTCGCCGGCATCCTCGTCGGGCAATTCGCCCACGTCCCGGTCTCGGGAATGGCGAAGTCTTTCCTTTTCCTTCTGTTCCTGTTCGGCATCGGCTACTCGGTCGGGCCGCAGTTCATGCAGGCCTTGAAGCGCGACGGGCTGAAGCCGGTCGTGCTCGCCGTGGTCTGCTGCGTGACCGGGCTTCTGGCCGCCGTCGCCGTCGCGAAGCTGCTCGGCCTCGACCCGGGCTTCGCCGCCGGCCTCACCTCGGGGGCGCTGACCGAAAGCCCGGCGATGGGGACCGCGACCGAGGCGATCAACGCCCTGCCGCTGCCCGAGGCGGAGCGCGCACGCCTGGTCGGCCACATCGCGGTCGCCGATGCCGTCTGCTACCTGTTCGGCGCGGCCGGCGTGATCGTGTTCTGCAGCACCGTCGGCCCGAAGCTGATCGGCATCGACCTGAAGGCGGAGGCGCGCAAGGTCGAGGAGCAGCTCGGCATCGGCCGCGCCGGCGGCGTCTCGGCCTGGCGCCGCTTCGAGCTGCGCGCCTTCCGGGTCGCCGACGGCTCGCCGATCGTCGGCCGCACCGTCGCGGAGGCGGAAGCCGGCGCTGCCCGCCACCGCCTGTTCATCGCGCGCCTGCGTCGCGGCGATTCGGTCATCGAGCCGCAGCCCGGCGAACGGATCGCCGCGGGCGACGTGATCGCCATCTCGGGCCCGCGCGAGGTCCTGATCGAGCTGGTCGGCGCGCGCGGCGAGGAGATCGAGGATTCGGTGCTGCTCGACATCCCGATCACGTCCGCCGACGTGCTGCTGCGCAATACGGCGCTCGCCGGCCGCCGCCTGGAGGAGGCGGTCGCCCAGCCCTGGACGCGCGGCGTCTATCTGCGCCGCCTGACCCGGGGCGGGCAGGACCTGCCGATCTCGCCGAACCTCGCCGTCGAGCGCGGCGACATCCTGCGCATCGTCGGCTCGGAGGCCGCAGTCGCCCGCGCGAGCGCCGAGATCGGCGCCGTGATCGCGCCGGTCAAGTCGACCGACTTCGTCACGCTGGGCCTCGCGATCTTCCTCGGCGGGCTGGCGGGCGTCGTGATCGCCGTGCCGATCGCCGGGATGAAGATATCGCTCAGCACCAGCGTCGGCACGCTGCTGGCCGGTCTCGTGGTCGGCCACATGCGCACGCGATTTCCGCTGTTCGGCCGCATCCCCGACGAGGCGGTCTCGCTGATGACCGCCCTCGGTCTCGCCGCCTTCGTGGCGATGACCGGGCTTCATGCCGGGCCGATCTTCCTGGACGCGATCGCCCAGGCCGGGATCGGGCTGCTGTTCGGCGGCATGGTCGTCACCATGGCCCCACTGCTCGTCGGCCTCTACTTCGGCCGCTACGTGCTGCGAATGAACGGCGTGCTGCTGCTCGGGGCGCTGGCGGGCGCCCAGACCATGACCGCGGGGATGGCGGCGGTGCAGGACCGCTCGGGCAGTCCCGTGGCGGTGCTCGGCTTCACCCCCGCGGTGCCCATCGGCCACATCCTGCTCACCACCTGGGGCACGGTCATCGTCGGCATCATGGCGTAGCGCCGGGGCAGGTCGCCGCGGCCCGGAACAGGAGGCGGGAGCATGGGGGATCTCAGCCTGGCCCGCGCGATCCAGGACTTCGTCTTCGGCTTCGGCACGCTGTTCGCGATCATCAACCCCTACGGCCTCGCCTTCGTCTTCCTCGACCGCACGATCGGCCTGAGCCGGAGCGAGCGCACGCTCGTCGCGCGCAAGGTCGCGATCTTCTCGTTCGTCGTGCTGGTCGTGTCGCTGTATGCGGGCAGCATCATCCTGGGCTTCTTCGGCATCTCGCTGCCAGCGCTCCGGATCGCCGGCGGCCTGGTCGTCGCGGTCGCCGGCTGGGGCATGCTGGAGCAGGCCGAGCACCCCGGCGTCGGCGCCACGCGCTCGACGGCCGACTTCGCCACCATCAGCCAGATGGCATTCTTTCCGCTGACCGTCCCGCTGACTACCGGGCCGGGAACGATTGCGGCCGCGATCGCCCTCAGCGCCAACCGCGAGGAGGCGCTGCGCGGCATCGTGTTCAGCTCGGCGATCTCGCTGCTGGTCGCCGCGGCGGTGGCCGTGACCATCTTCAGCGCCTACCGCCATGCCGACACGATGGCGCGGTGGATGGGGCCCGAGGGCACGAGGGTCGTCACGCGTCTCTCGGCCTTCCTACTGCTGTGCGTCGGGGTCGAGATCATGCTGACGGGGGTCTCCGATGCCCTCCGGCCGCTGCTGCGGCCGCCGGCGTGAGGGCGCAAGCCGGCGGCTTGCGGCAGATCAACGACCGGTCGGCGGCATGGCGGTAGTCGACATTCGGAACGGCACGGCCGGCACCGAACGGAGACGGGATGGCAGGGTCAGAGCGTAGGAGCGAGCGCACCGTCCTCGGCTATCCACTCGCCTGGATGCCGGCCGACCTCGTCGCCGGGCTGACGCTCGCCGCCTACGCGATCCCGGTCGCCCTCGCCTATGCCACGCTCGCCGGCCTGCCGCCGCAGGTCGGCATCTACGGCTACCTGCTCGGCGGCCTCGGCTATGCGATCGCCGGCTCGTCCCGTCACCTCGCGATCGGACCGACCTCGGCGATCTCGCTGATGATCGCCGGCACCGTCGGCGGCCTCGCCGGCGGCGATGCCGAGCGCTACGTGCAGATCGCGAGCCTCGCCGCCCTCACCGTCGGCCTGCTCGCCTTCCTGGCTTGGCTGCTGCGTCTCAGCGTCCTGGTCAAGCTGATCAGCGACAGCGTCCTGACCGGCTTCAAGGCCGGCGCCGGGCTGACCATCGCCATGACCCAGCTCCCCGCGCTGATCGGGACCGCCGGCGGCGGCCACAACTTCGCCGAGCGGGCGATCGCGTTCCTCTTGCAGGTTCCGGCGGCGAACACGGCGACGCTGGGCGTCGGCCTCGTCGCCCTGGCGCTGCTGTGGCTGGGGGAGCGCCATCTGCCGGGCCGCCCGGTCGCGCTCGCCGTCGTGATCCTGTCGATCTTCGCGGTCGGGCTGCTGAACCTGACGGCCGTCGGCGTGGTCGTCACCGGACAGATCCCCCCCGGACTTCCGGAGCCGCAATGGCCGACGCTCCGGCTGCGGGACGAGGAAGGAATCATTCCGCTGGCCATCGGCTGCCTCCTGCTCGCCTACATCGAGGGCGTCGCCGCAGCCCGCACGTTCGCGGCCAAGCACGACTATCCGCTCGACGCTCGGCGCGAGCTGCTCGGCCTCGCCGCCGCGAACGTTGCGGCAGCGGGCGGCGGCGCCTATCCGGTCGCCGGCGGGCTGTCCCAGTCCGCGGTCAACGAGAAGGCCGGGGCGCAGAGCCGCATGTCCCTGGTCTTCGCCTCGCTCACGCTCGCGGCCTGCCTTCTCCTCCTGACCGGCTTCCTCGCCAACCTGCCCAAGGCCGTTCTCGCCGCCGTCGTGCTCATGGCTATCCGCGGCCTGCTCGACGTCCGCGCCCTGGTCCACATGTGGCGCACCAGCCGCTTCGACTTCCTGTGCGCCATGGTGGCCCTTCTCGGCGTGCTGGCGCTGGGCATCCTCCAGGGCATCCTGATCGCGGCGCTGGTATCGGTCCTGGTCCTGCTCGCGGTCGCCTCGCGGCCACACGTGCAGTTCCTCGGCAGGATCCCCGGCACGCGGATCTATTCCGACCTCGCCCACCAGCCGGAGAACGAGCGGCTGGCCGGGGTCCTGGCCTTCCGGCCGGCGATCTCGCTGCTCTACCTGAACGCCGACCACATCCTCGCCACCGTGCTGGCCCGGCTCGCCTCGACGGAGCACGCGGACGTGCGGCTGGTGATCTGCGATCTCTCCGGCACGCCCCGGATGGATCTCGCCGGGGTCGACATGTTGTCCGAGCTGCACGGCTTGCTGGCGGCGCGCGGCGTCGCGTTCTCGGTCTGCCACGCCCATGGCCAGCCGCGCCGGCTGCTGATCGATGCCGGGCTGGCGGCGAAGATCCCGGGCATCGATCAGCGCGCGACCCTCGACTCCGAACTGGACCGGCTCGCCGACATGCCCGCGGGTCGCCCCTGAGATGGGCCGCCCGAAGCGTTCGACGCGAGCCGGCAACGATTTCATCGAGCCGAGACGGGGCGCCGATGCTGCCCCGCCACGGCGGCGCAGATTTCGCGACGCTCCCTATTGCAAGAGGCCGGATCGCGGGCCTAGCGTTCGCTCGCGCAGAAGCGGGAGGGAGGGGACCGTGGACGTGGCGCCGCCGGCTCGCGGTCGAGCCGGCAAACCGGTGCGCGGCTTGCCGCCGCGGCCGTTTCGAGTGAAGTCCCGTCGATGACGGCCCTGGCCAGACTGGCGCTCAAGGGCGACTACGATTTTTCTCTGGTCCTCGGCGGCCCGTTCTTCCAGATGCTGCGCCGGGCGCATCTTTCCGACGATGCGCTCCACCTCGCCCGCCAGCGGATCGTCGCGATCGCGGGATTCGCCTGGCTGCCGCTGCTGCTTCTCGCGGCGATCGACGGAAAGCTGCTCGCCGGCGGCGCCGCGGTGCCGTTTCTGCTCGACGTCGACGTCCATGTCCGGTTCCTGGTTGCCCTCCCGCTCCTGATCGGCGCCGAGATCGTCGTCCACCAGCGCATGCGGCCGGTGGTGGCGCAGTTTCTCGAGCGTGGCCTGATCCCCGACGACCAGATGCACCAATTCGAGGCCGCGCTGGAGTCAGCGATGCGGCTGCGCAACTCGGCGGTCGCGGAAGCGTGCCTGATCGCAATCGTCTATGTCGTCGGCAACCTGATCTTCTGGCGGCAGTTCGGGGCCCTCGACGCGACGACCTGGTACGCCACGCCCGGGCCCGACGGGGCGACCTTCTCGCTCGCCGGCATCTGGTTCGTCTTCGTCTCGATCCCGGTCTTCCAGTTCCTCCTGGTGCGCTGGTACTTCCGGATCTTCATCTGGACCCGCTTCCTCTGGCAGGTCTCGAAGATCCGGCTGCAGATCGTCCCGACCCATCCCGACCATCTCGGCGGTCTCGCGTTCCTGTCGAACGCGATGTACTCCTTCGCGATCCTCGGCGCCGCCCACGGCGCGCTGCTCGCCGGACTGCTCGCCAACCGCATCTTCCACCTCGGCGCGGCGCTGCTCGACTTCAAGGCCGAGATCGCGATCACGGTCGCCTTCGTGCTGTTCATCGCGCTGGGCCCGCTGATGCTGCTGGGCGGGCCGCTCGCGCGGGCGAAGCGCATCGGCCTTCGCGAGTACGGGGCGCTGGCCCAGCGCTACGTGCGCGATTTCGACCGGAAATGGCTGCGCGGCGGCGCGCCGGCCGACGAGGCGCTGGTCGGCAGCGGCGACATCCAGTCGCTCGCCGACCTGAACAACGGCTTCGAGGTCGTGCGCTCGTTGCGGGTCCTGCCGGTGACGCGCGACGACGTGCTGCGCCTCGTGGTCGCGACGCTGCTGCCGCTCGCCCCGCTGACGCTGACGATCATGCCGTTCGAGGACCTGATGAAGCTCCTGCTCGGCGTCCTGTTCTGAACCTCGATCCGCGAAGGCCCTGTCCCATGCCCAGCCAGCCGAACACCCTCTCCCGCCGCACCCTGTTGCGCGCCGCCGCCGTCGCCACCGCGGGGGCGGGCCTGCTGGCCCCGGCCAGCGCCGCGGCCGGCGAGGCCTCGGACAAGATCGACCGCGAGGTCTCGAGCGCGCTGTCGCATCTCTACGCCCGCTCGCCGGCGGCAAAAGACCTGCGGAAGAACGCCCGGGGCATCCTCGTCTTCCCGCGGATCGTGAAGGCCGGCTTCATGGTCGGCGGCCAGACCGGCCGCGGAGCGCTGCGCAAGCGCGGCAAGACCGCCGGCTACTACCGGTCGGTCGCCGTGTCCTACGGCCTGCAGGCCGGCGCGCAGCGGTTCGGCTATGCCCTGTTCTTCATGACCGACGACGCCCTTCGCTATCTCGAGCAGTCGCAGGGCTGGGAGATCGGCAGCGGCCCCAGCGTCGTGATCGTCGACGAAGGTCTTGCCAAGTCGCTCACCACGACGACCGCGCGCAGCGACGTCTATGCCTTCTTCTTCGACCAGAAGGGCCTGATGGCCGGCCTCGGCCTGCAAGGCTCCAAGATCACGCGGTTCGAGCCGTGACGCGGCTTGCGCCGACATGCCGATCCGCGCCGCACGGTGCGGTGTCCGCCCGCCCTTTGATCGGGATCAATGAGCCCATGGGCCCGTCGATCGATGATGCCATGTTCCAGGCCCCGGGGCTGTTGCCATGCCCGGTGCCCGACTGCCACTCGAGATTCATGCGGGGCAACGGCGGCCAGACGCCGTCGTCCCGCCGTTCGATGTCCCCCGCGTAGGGACGAGAGGAGAGCACGATGGCTAAGAAGGGCCGCATCGACCAGTTCTTCGCGATGCATTCCGCCCGCGCCGACCATTGGCGCGAGGCGTTGACCGCGGCCGAAAGCTGGGCCGGCGGCCGCGGCAAGCGCGCCGACGTCGAGGCCGCCCTCGCCGAGCTGGGCGTGGTCGAGGAATTCCACGCCTTCCCCGGGCCGCGCCTGATGGGCGTGCTCGGCGAGCGCATCGCCGCCGACGACGCCGCCGGCGCCGCGGGGCTGATCCGGCGGATCTCCGACGCGATCCTGACCGGCTCCTACCGCAGCCAGCCCGGCGAATGGGACGGCCAGGACGACGACGAGACCAACGTCCTGACCCGCATCCTGCCCCCGACCCTCGGCACGGAGTCCCACCGGCCCTACTTCGAGGTGCTCTACGTCAACAGCCAGCCGGCCTCGCGCTGGCCGGCGCTCGCCGCCGACCTCCGCCGGCTGCGGCGGCCCGAGGACCAATTCATCTACGAGCCGATCTTCGTCGGCAGCTTCGAGGACGCGGTCTGCGCCGCCGTGGTGAACCCGTCGATCGCCGCGGTGGTGGCGACCGAAGGCTTCCCGTTCCGCTCGCGCCACGACGCGCCGGTGCTGCGCACCCTGATCGACCCGGTCGCCGCGGACGAGCCGCCCGATGCCTCGGTGCTGCGCCTCGCCCAGACGCTGCACCGCATCCGGCCCGAGCTCGACCTCTATCTCATGTCCAACCGCAAGGTCGAGGAGCTGGCGGGCGATCCCGCCGCCGACGTCGTCCGCCGGGTCTTCTACTCGGTCGAGGAGCCGCTGGAGCTGCACCTCGCGGTCCTGGAGGGTGTCAGGGCGCGCTACGAGACGCCGTTCTTCGACAACCTCAAGCGCTATGCCCGGCGGCCGATCGGCACCTTCCATGCGCTGCCGATCGCGCGCGGCAAGTCCGTCTTCAAGTCGGACTGGATCCGCGACATGGGCGAGTTCTACGGGATCAACCTGTTCCTTGCCGAGAGCAGCGCCACGACCGGCGGCCTCGACAGCCTTCTCGAGCCGACCGGCAACATCAAGAAGGCGCAGGAGATGGCGGCGCGCGCCTTCGGCGCCGACCGGGTGTTCTTCGTCACCAACGGCACCTCGACGTCGAACAAGATGGTGCACCAGGCGCTGGTGGCGCCGGGCGATATCGTCATCCTCGATCGCAACTGCCACAAGTCGCACCACTACGGACTGGTGCTGGCGGGCGGCCAGCCGATCTACGTCGAGGCCTTCCCGCTGACCGCCTACTCGATGTACGGCGCGGTGCCGCTCAAGACCGTCAAGCAGGCGATGCTCGACCTCAAGGCCGAAGGCCGGCTCGACCGGCTGAAGATGGTCGACCTGACGAACTGCACCTTCGACGGCCACATGTACAACACCCGGCGCGTCATGGAGGAATGCCTGGCGATCAAGCCGGACGTCGTCTTCCTCTGGGACGAGGCGTGGTCCGGCTTCGCGCGCTGGTCGCCGTTCCTGCGGCCGCGTACCGCGATGGGTGCCGCCGAGGCGATCGAGGACTGGCTGCGCGATCCGAAGTCGGTCGAGGCCTACGAGAAGCAGCAGAAGGAGCTCGGCGCCAAGCCGAGCGATGCAACGCTGCTGAAGACGCGCCTGATTCCCGACCCGCGCAAGGTGCGGCTGCGCGTCTACCAGACCAACTCGACCCACAAGTCGATGTCGGCGATCCGCCAGGGCTCGATGGTGCTGGTGAAGGACGTCGACTTCCACACCGTCGAGGCGCAGTTCCGCGAGGCCGTCTTCACCCATGCCTCGACCAGCCCCAACCAGCAGCTGATCGCCGGCCTCGAGGTGGCGCGGCGGCAGATGGAGCTGGAAGGCTATGGCCTGGTGATGAACGCGATCGAGATCGCGCTCAAGATCCGCGCCGCGGTCAACAGCCATAAGCTGATCTCGAAGTACTTCCGCGTCCTCGGCGCCGAGCAGATGATCCCCGCGGAGTTCCGCCAGTCCGGCTTCACCGACCACCTGAAGCCGGGCACGACCTGGGCCGACGTCGCCAAGGCGATGCGCGAGGATGAATTCTACCTCGATCCCACGCGCATGACCCTGGTGTGCGGCACGGCAGGCTTCGACGGCACGCAGTTCAAGGGGCTGCTGGCGAACCAGTACGACATCCAGCTCAACAAGACCTCGCGCAACAGCGTGCTGCTGCAGTCGAACATCAACAACACGCGGAGCGACGTGGCGCACCTGATCCGCGTCCTGGTCGAGATCTGCCACGGCATCGAGGACCGGCTGCGCAACGGCGGCGAGGGCGAGAAGCAGGCCTTCGCCGCGCGGGTGAAGAGCCTGATGGAGGACGTGCCGGACCTGCCGAACTTCAGCCATTTCCATGCGTCCTTCCGCAAGGACGCGGGCAAGAAGACGAGCGAAGGCGACATGCGCGCGGCCTTCTACGGCGCCTACGACGCGAAGGGCTGCGAGTACATCAAGCTCGCCAGCCCCGACATCGATCGCCGCATCAAGCAGGGGCCCGACCTCGTCTCGGCGAACTTCGTGATCCCCTACCCGCCGGGCTTCCCGATCATGGTGCCGGGCCAGGTGATCACCCAGGAGACGATCGACTTCATGCGCAAGCTCGACGTCAAGGAGATCCACGGCTACGAGGCCGCGCGCGGCCTGAAGCTGCTGAAGACTGCCGCCGCCAAGCGCTGACGACGACGGTCACGGAGGGGGAGACCAGTCATGCAAGCGTTCTTCCAGTTTCTCGGGAGCAGTTCCTACATCCTGCTGTTCTTCACCGTCGGCGTGTCGGTCTGGCTCGGCCGCCAGACCATCGCCGGCTATGGCCTGGGCATGGTGGCCTCGGCGATCATCGTCGGATGCGGCCTATCGGTCTGGGCTTCCTCCTATGGCGTGAAGTTCGAGCTCAACAACTTCACCCGCCTGCTCTTCTATTACCTCTTCATGTATGGCGTCGGGCTCCGCGTCGGCCCGTCCTTCGTCAACAGCCTCGGCGGCGACGGCATCAAGTTCACCTTCCTCGCCGTCGTCGCCGCCGTCTCCGGCCTGCTGCTCTGCGTGGCGGGCGCCAAGCTGTTCGACCTCCCGGTCGGCGCGGCGGGCGGCATCCTCGCCGGCTCGCAGACCATGTCGGCGGCGATCGGTTCGGCCGAGCAGGCGGTGCTCGCGGGTGTCGTCGGGCTGCCGCCCGGCGGAACGCCCGAGCAGGTGAACGCGATGATCGCGCTCTCCTACGGCATCACCTACATCTGGGGCACGGTCGGGATCATCCTGATCTGCAAGTACCTGCCGAAGATGTGGGGCGTCGATGCCCGCGAGGCGGCGCGCGAATACGAGCGCAAGCACGGCGTGGCGAGCGGCGATGCGCCGGCGCTCTCGGGCTGGACCGCCGGGGGGCTCCGCGCCTACCGGCTGGAGAACCAGGCATGGGTCGGCCGGACGATGGGCGACCTGCTGCGCGACAATCCCGAGTATCGCTTCGTCAACCTGGCCCGCGACGGCAACGCGCTGGGGGCCAAGGCCGACGAACCGCTGCGGATGGGCGACATCATC
>JBFWXJ010000086.1:0-16750 GCA_050187535.1 Alphaproteobacteria bacterium
CCTTGCGGCGGGCGGTCCTGTCCACGGCCGGCCTCGCCTATCTGGAACACCGCGCGGATGTCGATGGCGAGGGCGACCTCGCGCTGACCGTGCGCCTCGATCAGGTCGACGACGTGCTGAAGAGCGCCGTCGTCTACGACGACAGGGGCGGCGTCGGCATCGTCCGCCTGCCCGGGCGCGAGCCGCTGGAGGAGGCCTTCCGTTCGCTGCCCTTCGCGGCCGACGCGCTGACCTCGCCGGTCGCGCTGCTGAACGCTTTGCAGGGGGCCTCGGTCGCGATCGCCGGAGCGCGAACCGTCGAGGGGCGGCTGCTCCATGTCGTGGCGGAGCAGGCGCGGCTGCCGGAAGGCGGCCTCGTGACGCGGCACCGCGTCAGCGTCGCGACCGCGCAGGGCATCCAGCAGGCGGTGCTGGAGGACCTCGAATCGGTGCGGTTCTCCGAGCCGCGCCTGCAGGCGCAGATCGAGGGCGCGCTGGCCGCCATCGCGGCCCATCGCGAGAAGGACACGCGAACGCTGTCGATTCATCTCTCCGGCGCCGGACGGCGGACCGTCACCGTCGGTTACGTCGTCGAGGCGCCGATCTGGAAGGCGACCTACCGGCTCTCCGTGCCGGGTGGCGAGGCGACCTCGGGGCGGCTCCAGGGGTGGGCGGTGCTGGAGAATCTGACCGGCGGCGACTGGAAGGACATCGACCTGACCCTGGTCGCGGGTCAGCCGGTCGCCTTCCGGCAGGCGATCTACACCGCGTTCTTCCAGCCGCGGCCGGAGATCCCGGTCGAGACGGTCGGCCGCGTCCTGCCGCGGCCGGACGAGGGCACGCTCGGCAAGGTCGAGGCCGAGGAGGCGAGGGCCGAGGCGCGCCCGTCGCCGCGCGCCGCCATGTCGTCGCCGGCGCCGATGATGGCGATGCCGTATGGCGGGGCGCCCGCGCCGGCTCCTCCGCCCCCGCCGGCGCGCCCGGCGCAGTCGACGGCCGCGGCGGCGGGCGAGGATGCCGTCGCGCAGGTCCTGTTCCGCTACGCCCATCCGGTCAGCGTCGCGTCCGGCCAGTCGGCGATGGTGCCGATCGTCGACCGCGCGGTGCCGGTCCGGGCGGTGGCGCTCTATCAGCCGACGACCGAGGCCAACCATCCGCTGGCGGCCGTCAGCCTGACGAACGACAGCGGTGCGACGCTGCCCCCGGGCGTGCTCACGCTCTACGAACAGGGTCGCGACGGGGCGAGCCATGTCGGCGACGCGCGGCTGGCGACGCTGCCCGCGGGCGAGGAACGCATGCTCGCCTTCGCCGTCGACCGCGGCATCGCCGTGGCGCGCGAGCAGCAGCGGCAGGAGACGATCTCGACGGCGCGCATCGCCCAAGGCGTGATGACCGTCACCGTCGTTGACCGCCAGACGACCATCTATCGCATCAAGGCGGCCAAGCCGGAGAGCCGCTCCGTAGTGATCGAGCAGGCGCGTCCGGCCGACTGGCGCCTCGCCCAGCCGGAAGGGCGGGACATCGAGCTGGCGCGCGGTGCCTGGCGCATTCCCGTGCGGCTCTCCGCCGACGGGACCGCGACGCTGCCCGTCTCCATCGAGCGGCCGCGGCGGATCACCGTGCGGCTCGACGGCATCGGCGCCGGCGACGTCGCCGCCTACATCAACGCGCCGCAGCTCGACCCGCGCCTGCGCCAGGCGCTCGTGAGGCTGGTGGAGCTGCGCGGCGCGCTCGATGCGAGCCAGCGCCGGTTGCGGGCGATCGAGGAGGAGCGCAAGTCGGCCGGCGCGGAGCAGGAGCGGATCCGCGCCAATCTCGCCGCGGTGCCGGGCAAGGATCCGTTGCATACCCGCTACCTGAACGCGCTGAGGACCCAGGAGGACCGGCTCGACCGTCTGGCGGGCGAGCTCTCCGCGGCGCAGGCGGCGGAATCCGCGGCGCGAACTGAGCTATCCTCATACGTCGCCGGACTCGACCTGTAGCGGCGACGCGGCCGGAGCGACCGGCGCTCCTACCGAGGTTCTTCACCGATGGCCCGCATCCTCTACCTCTCGCACGACACCGTGCCGGCGACCGGTGGGATGCGGGTCATCTATGCTCATGTGGAAGTGCTGCGACGCCACGGCTTCGACGCCTATGTCCTGCACCAGAAGGCGGATTTTCGGCCGCCCGGCTTCCCTGCCGACGTCCCGGTCCTGAAGATTCGGAAGTCCATGACGCTGCTTCCGGGCGACGTGCTGGTGATCCCGGAAACCTACACGGCCCTGGTCGACTGGGCCCGTACGCGCGGCGTCCGCCATATCATCTTCTGCCAGAACCATTTCTATGGCGTCTCCGCGATGATGACGCAGGATCGGGGACCGAATCTGGGTGCGGAGACGATCCTCTGCGCCAGCCGCTCGATCGCCCGCTTCTTCAGGAAGCACTGCGGCTGGCGGCTGCCCGTCGTCCCTTGTGCGATAGATGTCGACCTCTTCCGCCCGGCGCCCAAGCGCCTGGGCATCGCGTTCATGCCGCGCAAGCGGGCGATCGAGGCCAATCTCATCCAGTTCATGTTCCGCCGGCGGTTCCCGCAGCACAGGGACGTACCCTTCGTGCCCATCCAGGGCCTGCCGGAACGCCGCGTTGCGGAAATCCTGGGGCGCGCGGAGATCTTCCTGTCACTCGGCTGGTTCGAGGGGCTGGGCCTTGCGGCGCTCGAGGCGCTCGCCGCCGAGGCGCTGGTCGTCGGCTTCCACGGCGGCGGCGGGGAGGAATATGCGAATGCCGAAAACGGCACATGGATTCGCGACGGCGACATCGACGGCTGCGTCGCCGGACTCGGAAAGCTCCTCGAACGGGTCAAGGCGGGCGACCCCGACCTCGCGCGGGTGCGCGCCGCGGGCCGGGCCACGGCGGCCGCTTACTCGATCGAGAAGCGCGATGCGGCGATCCTGGCCTTCTGGCGGCTGATGTTATCAGCGCCGCGGGAGCTGGCGACGCTCACCGCCTCTCGCCCTGGCGCGGCAGCGCCCGCCCCTTGACGATGGCGTCCTGACCGAGCTTGTCGCGCACCGCGTCGATGACGCGCTCGACGCGGGCGCTGCGTGCCCGGCTGGTGTCGATGAGGTCGGGCGGGTCGGCGTGCGCGGCCGGCGCCAGCTCCGTCACGCCGATGCCGATGAGGCGATAGAGGGTGCCGTCGGCTTCGCGGCGCAGCAGCGGCTCGCCGGCGCGGTAGATCATCTCGGCGAGCTGGGTCGGGTCGGCGAGCGAGCGGCTGCGCGTCAGCAGGCGGAAGTCGGCGGTCTTGAGCTTCAGCGTCACGGTCCGGCCCGCGAGCTCACCGCGCTTGAGGCGGCGGGCGACCTTTTCGCAGAGCGACCAGAGCTGGCGACTGAGCTCCTCCCCGTCGGCGATGTCGAAGTTGAACGTGGTCTCGGCCGAAACGCTCTTGGCCTCGCCCTCGGGGTCGACGGGACGGTCGTCCTCGCCGCGGGCGAGCCGGGCGAGCCGCAGCCCGAGCGCGCCGTGGCGGCGGGCCAGGTCGCCCGGAGGCATGCGCTGGATCTGGCCGATCGTGGTGATCCCGTCCTTCGCCAGCGCGGCCGCCGCGGCCTTGCCGACGCCCCAGATGAGGGTGACGGGCTTGCCGGCCAGGAACGAGGCCGCTTCGGCGCGACCGATGGCGGCGAAGCCGCGCGGCTTGTCGAGGTCGGACGCGATCTTCGCCAGGAACTTGTTGGGGGCCAGCCCGATCGAGACGGTGATGCGCAGCTCGGTCTCGATCCGGCGCGCGAGCAATGCCAGCGTCCGTGCGGGCGGTCCGCCATGCAGCCGCTCGGTGCCCGACAGGTCGAGGAACGCCTCGTCGATCGAGAGCGGCTCGACCAGCGGGGTCGTCGTCAGCATCAGGCGACGGACCTCCCGGCCGACCGCCACGTACTTCGCCATGTCCGGCTTGATGACCACCGCCTGCGGGCAGAGGCGCAGCGCCTTGAACATCGGCATCGCCGACCGCACCCCGTGGACGCGAGCGACGTAGCAGCAGGCCGAGACGACGCCGCGGCGGCCGCCGCCGACGATCACCGGCTGGTCGGAGAGGCTCGGGTCGTCGCGCTTCTCCACCGAAGCGTAGAAAGCGTCGCAGTCGATATGGGCGATCGCCAGCCGATCGAGCTCGGGATGGCTCACGCCGCGCGGCGAACGGCATTCGGGGCAGCGCCGGTCGGCGCCTCCGCCGACGGGCTCGGCGTCGAGATGCCCGCAGTCGCGGCAGAGCCGGGCCATCAGCCCGCTCCCGCGCGTTCCTCGGCCGCGGCAGATGCCGGCCACAGCCAAGCCGCGCCGCGCACGCCGCTGGCGTCGCCGTGGCGCGCGGGCTCGAGCCGCGTGGCGACGGTGTCGGAGAAGATCCAGCGCCCCCAGCGCCGGGGCACCTCGCGGTAGAGCCGTTCGACGCGCGAGAGGCCGCCGCCCAGGACGATCACATGCGGGTCGAGGAGGTTGACCACCGTCGCCAACGCGCGGGCCAGGCGGTCGGCGTAGCGGGCCATGGCGTCGGCCGCGGCCGCGTCGCCGGCCTCCGCCGCGGCCACGATGGCGGGCCCGTCGAGCGGTCGGGGATCGGCCGCACGGAAATCCCGCTCAAGGCCCGGGCCGGACACGAACGTCTCGATGCAGCCGCGACGGCCGCAGTAGCAGGCGGGCCCGGGCCGCTCCTCGTCCTGCGGCCAGGGCAGGGGGTTGTGCCCCCACTCGCCGGCTATGGCGTTCGGCCCGCGGACGAGACGGCCATGCGCCACGATGCCGGCGCCGACGCCGGTGCCGAGAATCGCGGCGAATACGGTGGACGCGCCGGCGCCCGCCCCGTCGGCCGCTTCCGATGCAGCGAGGCAGTCGGCGTCGTTGGCGGTGCGCAGGGGACGGCCGAGTGCCGCCGCCATGTCGCGGTTGAACGGCCGGCCGTTGAGGCAGGTGCTGTTGGCGTTCTTGACGAGGCCCGTCGCCGGCGAGATCGCGCCCGGCATCCCGATGCCGACGAGCGCCGTTCCCGCGCGGGCGCCCGCCGCGGCTTCGACCGCGGCGACAATTGCGGCGACCGCGCGGACCGTGCCCTCGTAGTCGCCGGCCGGCGTGGCGATCCGCTGCCGCGACCGCTGGCGTCCGGCCGCGTCGAGGGCGATCGCCTCGATCTTCGTGCCGCCGAGATCGACGCCGATCCGGACCTGGTGGGGAAGGGGCATGACCCCCGCAGAATAGGGCCGCGTCCGCCGGAAAGCGAAGGGGCCGCCCGAAGGCGGCCCCTGGTCCGTGCGCGAGCGGTCGCGGAACCTACTTGATCTTCGCTTCCTTGAAGGCGACGTGCTTGCGGGCGATCGGATCGTACTTCTTGAACTCGAACTTCTCGGTGCTCGTCTTCGGGTTCTTCTTCGTCACGTAGAAGTACCCGGTGTCAGCGGTGCTGACGAGCTTGATGAGGATCTGGGCGGCCTTGGCCATGGCGGGCCTCCTGCGGTGTCGGTCTGGGAATCCGGAAGGTGAGGGCGGAACTTAGTCGACGGCGGCCCGCTGTCAAGGCCGCATCGCCTCGGACCGTCTCCGGTCGGCGACGGGGCCGGTGCGGCCGGTCCCGCCGATGGCCGCCATGGAGAGGCGCAGCGCGCGCTGATAGAGGCCGGGATCGGTCAGCAGCTTCTCCGCAAGCTTGACGTCGGTGTCGTGCTCGCGGGACTGGCCGGTGCAGGTCGCCCGGAGGGTCCGCCAACCGGCGTCGTCGAGCTGGGAGCGGGTCATCGCGGCGGCGCCGCCCGGCGCCATGGCGCGCGCCTCGCGCTGCAGGCTGAGCCGCAGGCTGGCGACGTCGTCGGGGAGCCCGTTGGTGCAGATGGTCGGGATGACGCCGTGCTCGTGCAGCGCATAGCCGGCCGGCGACTGGAGGCGCGCCCAGGTCAGCGTCAGCTCGGCGTCATTCGGCAGGCGCATGACCGTCTGCACGGTGCCCTTGCCGAAGGAGGCGCTGCCGACGACGACGGCGCGGCCACGGTCCTGCAGGGCCGCGGCCACGATCTCCGCCGCCGACGCCGAGCCGCCGTTGATGAGGACGACCATCGGCACGCCACGGGTCAGGTCGCGCGATCCCGCCTCGAAGGACTGGTTGCTCGCGGGGTGGCGGCCGCGGGTGGAGATGATGGGGCCTTCCGTGAGGAAGGTGTCGGCGACGCGCACCGCCTGATCGAGCAGGCCGCCCGGGTTGTTGCGCAGATCGAGGATGAGGCCCCGCAGCTGTGGCCCGCGCTCCAGCATGAGGGTCTCGACGACCTCGACCAGCTTGCGTCCGGTCTGCTGGTTGAAGCTGAGGATGCGCAGATGGGCGACCGGGCCCAGATGCTCGACCTGGATGGTCGGCACGACGATGCGCTGGCGAGTGATCGGCACCTCCAGCGGATCGCGGATGCCGGGGCGTGCCACCGTCACCTTGACGATGCTGTCGACGCGGCCGCGCAGGCGCTGGACGATCTCGCGCTGGTCCATCCCCGTGGTCGAAACGCCGTCGATCGCCGTGACGCGGTCGTCGACCTGGATGCCGGCCGCCGCCGCCGGGCTCTCCGGGATGACCGATACGATCTTCACGACGCCGTTCTCGCCGTTGATCGTCACGCCGATGCCGCCGAACCCGTCCCGCGATGCCCGTTGCTCGCGCGCCGCGTCGGCGGCGGCATAGCGTGAGAAGCGGTCGAGGCCACCGACCAGGGCGGTCAGGATGGCATCCTGGACCGTCTCCGGCTCGGCGTTGAAGACGTCGACCGATTCCGTGCGCGCAACCGATACGGCCTGGGTCATGAGCCATGCCCAGGCACCGGCGTTGCGCGGCTCGGGTGCCGGAAGCTCCCGCGGCTGGCCGCGGGCGGTCGCGATCCGCACTACATTCCCGTCCCGCACGACGGCAATCGTCGGGTCGACCTTCTGCAGTCCGTTGAGCCCGGTGACGGCCAATCCGCCGAGATCGACCGGGTCGATATAGAGATCGGTGATCTCCTGCAGTCCGGCGAGGAACACGCGATCGGGGCGATCGCCGGACCGATCGGCGGTCGAGGACCCGTTCTGCGAGCAGGCGGCCAGCCCCAGCGCCAACGCGACGCCGGCGACACGCCGCAACGACAAAACGCCGAGCCAATTTCGCCGCACCGCAACATCAGGGTTGCTGCGGCGTGCGAAAGCCAGTCGCGAACCAACGGAAGCCGATGCCATAGTCCCAGCCATGCGCCCTGCCGAAGGCCAGTGCAGGTGCGAACGTGTCAAGATGTATTCACGCTCCGTTCGCGGGCAACGGCAAAAGCGCTAACGAGGGGTGCGTGACTTTATTCCCGCAGCTCTCTTGTATTTTTGCAACGTATCGCCGGCTTCAAGTCCGGCGGCGCCCGCGCCGCGGGGCCGGGGAGCGGCTGACCTCGGTGGTCGACCAGCGCTCGTCGGCGCCGACGAGAGCGAAGATGACGCCGCCGGTCGCGACCTCCGCCTCGACTACCCGCACCCGGACGGGATCGCCCAGTCGGTAACTGCGGCCCCAGCGTCGACCGACAAGGGCGTGGGTGCGGGGATCGTGCTCGTAGAAGTCCTGCGGCAGGCTGCTGACGGGGACCAGGCCGTCCGCACCGGTGTCGGAGAGGGTGACGAAGAGGCCGAAGCGGGCGACGCCGCTGATTCGCCCGGGGAACTCCGTCCCGACCCGCTCGGCCAGGTAGGCGGCGGCGTAGCGGTCGAGGGATTCACGCTCAGCGGTCGCCGCGCGCCGCTCGGTCTGGCTGAGGTGCTCGCCCAACTCGTCCAGCTGCTGGACCTCCCGGACTTCCCCGCCTTCGCCCTCCTCGAGGGCGGAGATCAGGGCGCGATGCACGACGAGATCGGCATAGCGGCGGATCGGCGAGGTGAAATGGGCATAGCGACGCAGCGCCAGGCCGAAATGTCCGATGTTCTCGGGCCGATACTGCGCCTGGGCCTGGCTGCGCAGCACGAGGTCGCCGACCATGGTGGCCTGCGGCGTGCCGGCGACGCGCTCCAGGATCTCGGTGAAGTGGCGCGGCAGCAGCACCTGGCCCCGGGCGAGCCTCAGGCCGAGGCTCTCCAGCACCGGCCGCAGCGCCTCGACCTTCGCCGGATCGGGGCGGTCGTGGATGCGGTAGAGGAAGGGCACACGCCGGTCGGTCGCCGTCTCCGCGGCGGCCACGTTGGCGGCGATCATGAACTCCTCGATCAGCCGGTGGCTGTCGAGCCGCTTGCGCGGAAAGATGCGGGCGATGTGCCCGTCCTCGCCGAGCACAACCTGGCGCTCCGGCAGGTCGAGTTCCAGCGTGCCGCGCTTGTCGCGGGCGCGCATGAGCGCGCGGAAGGCGCCGTACAGAGGGCGCAGCACCGGCTCCAGCAGCGGCCCCGTCGTGTCGTCCGGCGCACCGTCGACCGCGGCCTGTACCTGTTCGTAGGTCAGCCGCGCCGCCGACCGGATGAGTGCCCGCACGAAGCGGTGACGGTGCAGCCGGCCCTCGCCGTCGATCCACATATGGGCGGCGAAGGCGGCGCGCGGCTCGCCCGGGCGCAGCGAGCAGAGGTCGTTGGACAAGGCCTCCGGCAGCATCGGCACGACGCGGTCCGGGAAATAGACCGAGTTGCCGCGCTTTCGCGCCTCGTCGTCCAGGGCCGAACCGGGGCGGACGTAATGGGCGACGTCGGCGATCGCGACGACGAGATGCCAGCCGCCGGGATGGGCCGCGTCCGGCTCCGCCCAGACGGCGTCGTCGAAGTCGCGTGCGTCGGCACCGTCGATGGTGACGAGCGGCACGCCGCGCAGGTCCTCGCGTCCGTCGATGCCGGTCGGCCGGGCGGCGGCGGCCTCTGCCAGTGCCGGCTCGGGGAAGGCCGTCGGGATGCCATGAGTGTGGATGGCGACGAGGCTGAAGGTGCGCGGGTTGGCCATGTCGCCGAGCCGCTCGACGACGGCCGCGAGCGGCAGCCCCATACGCGAGCGCGGCAGAATCTCGGCCGCGACCACTTCGCCCGCGACGGCACCGCCCGCGTCGGCGGTCGCGACCCGGTAATCGCTCTTATTGCGCCGGTCGGTCGGAATGATGCGTCCGGCGATGCCCGCCCGCGGCGGGTCGTCGGCATGGAAGACGCCGAGCAGGCGCGTCGGCCCGTCGTCGAGCACGCGGATCGGCCGCGCGACGTATTCGCCGGGGCCGCTGCGGGACAGCCGCGCCAGCACCCGCCGGCCGACGCCGAGCGCCGGCGTGCCGCGCCGCTCCGGCGCGAGGTAGATGCGGGGCGGGGTCGTCCCCTCGTTCTCATGGCCGAGCGCCCGCGCCAGCACCTCGCCGTCGGCATCGGTGCCGGTCACCATGACGACGGCGACTTCGGGCAACGAGCCGGTGGGCGCGATGCGCCGGCCGCGCCCGCGCTCGACCTCGCCCGTCTCCTCCAGCTCGCGCAACAGCGCCTTCAGGGCCGTCCTGTGCTCGGTGCCGAGGTCGAAATGCCGGCTGATCTCGCGCTTGCCGACCGGCCCTGTCGCCGAGCGGATGAACGCGACGATCGCGTCGCGGTCGGGGAACGGGGTCGGGACGCGGTCCCGGCGCCGGGGCAAGGGCTGGTCAGCCGCCGCGCCGCGGCGCGGGCCGGGCGGCGGGGCGCTTGGCGGCCGCTGCCGCTGCCTTTTTCGGCGCCGCCTTCTTGGCTGCGGCCTTCGGTGCCGGCTTCGCCTTCCCCTTTGGCGCAGCGGCCTTGCGCGCCGGAGCCTTCTTCGCGGCAGTCGCCTCCGCCGTCGCCGGCGACACCTTCTTCGCCCTGGCGGGCTTCGCCGTCTTGCCGGCGCGCTCGGCCAAAAGGGGCACCGCCGCCTCGACCGTCATCTTGTCCGGATCGCTGCCGCGCGGCAGCGTCGCCCGTACGCCGTCGTGCTGGACATAGGGGCCGTAGCGCCCGGCATGGACGGTGATCGGCTTGCCGTCGGCCGGATGATCGCCGATGGCACGGCCCGGCTGGCGGCCCCGCCCCGGTGCGGAGGCGAGGATGTCGACGGCGCGGTTGAGGCCGATGGTCAGCACGTCGTCGCCGCCGCCGATCGACTTGTAGAGGGGGCCGTGCTTCAGGTACGGGCCGAAGCGGCCGATCCCGGCCAGGATCGGCTCCTTCGATTCCGGGTGGGTCCCGACCGTGCGCGGCAGCGCCAGCAGGGCGAGCGCCGTCTCCAGCGTCACGTCGCCCGGCGCCATGCCGCGCGGCAGCGACTGGCGCTTGGGCTTGGCATCGCCCTCGGCATCGCCGAGCTGGACGTACTGGCCGTAGGGTCCCTTGCGCAGCCATACCGTGAGGCCCGTCGCCTCGTCGATGCCGAGCTGCCTGGGCACGTTGGCATCGCCGTCGGCCCCGCCGTTCTCGCCGGCACCCTCGATGGCGAGCGGGCGGGTGTAGCGGCATTCGGGATAGTTGGTGCAGCCGATGAACGCGCCGAACTTGCCGAGCTTGAGGCCGAGGCGGCCGTCGGCACAGCTCGGGCAGGCGCGCGGATCGCGCCCGCCGGGGCCGGGCTCGGGGAAGAAGTGGCGACCGAGGTCGCGGTCCAGCGCAGCCACCACGTCCTTGATCGACAGGTCCTTGGTCTGGTCGACCTGGACGCGGAAGTCGCGCCAGAACTCGCGCAGCAGCTCGCGCCAGTCCATCTTGCCGTCGGAGACCTCGTCGAGGCGGGTCTCCATCTCGGCGGTGAAGTTGTACTGGACGAGGCGCTCGAAGAAGCCCGACAGGAAGGCCGTCACCAGCCGCCCACGGTCCTCCGGCACGAAGCGCCGACGGTCGAGGCGGACATAGCCGCGGTCCTGCAGCACCTCGATGATCGAGGCGTAGGTCGAGGGCCGGCCGATGCCGAGCTCCTCCAGCCGCTTGACGAGGCTGGCCTCGCTGTAGCGCGGCGGCGGTTGGGTGAAATGCTGCTCGGGCGTGGTCTGGGTGCGGTCGACGGCGGCTCCGTCCTTGAGGGGCGGCAGCCGGCGGTCGCCGTCCTCGTCCTCGCTGTCGTCCCGACCCTCGCGATAGAGCTTGAGGAAGCCCTCGAACAGCACGGTCGACCCGGTCGCCCTCAGGATCACCTGGCGGTCGCCGCTGACGATGTCCGCACCGACCTGCTCCAGCAGCGCGCTTTCCATCTGGCTGGCGACCGTGCGACGCCAAACCAGCTCGTAGAGACGGCGCTCCTCGTCCGACAGGTGCCCGGCGACCTGGTCCGGCGTGCGGAACAGGTCGGTCGGGCGGATGCCCTCGTGCGCCTCCTGGGCGTTCTTCGCCTGCGTGCGGTAGACGCGCGGGCTCTCCGGCACGAAGCGGTCGCCGTACCGCTGGCCGATGAGCTGGCGCGCGGCCGTGATGGCCTCGCCCGAGATCTGCACGCCGTCGGTGCGCATGTAGGTGATGAGGCCGACCGTCTCTCCGCCGATGTCCACGCCTTCATAGAGGCGCTGGGCGGTGCGCATGGTGCGCGCCGCCGTCAGGCCGAGCTGGCGCGAGGCCTCCTGCTGCAGCGTCGAGGTGGTGAAGGGCGGCTGCGGATTCCGGCGGACCTGCTTGCGCTCGACCGGCCCGACCGCGAATGCCCGGGCCTCGATCGCGGCGACGGCGGCCAATGCGGCCGCCTCGGTCGCGATGTCGAAGCGCTCCAGCTTGCGCGAGGCGAGATGGGTCAGCCGGGCCGTGAAGGTCTGGCCCTCGTCCGTGCGGAAGGTCGCTTCGACGGTCCAGTATTCCTGCGGCTTGAAGGCCTCGATCTCGGCCTCGCGCTCGCAGATGAGCCGCAGCGCCACCGACTGCACGCGGCCGGCCGAGCGGCTGCCCGGCAGTTTGCGCCAGAGCACCGGCGACAGCGTGAAGCCCACGAGGTAGTCGAGCGCCCGGCGGGCCAGGTAGGCCTCGACCAGCTCGCGATTGAGCGCGCGCGGATGCCGGAAGGCCTCCTGGATCGCGCTCTTGGTGATCTCGTTGAAGACGACGCGCTGCACGTCGACGCCCTTCAGCGCCTTGCGCTGCTCCAGCACCTCCCGGACGTGCCAGGAGATCGCCTCGCCCTCGCGGTCGGGGTCGGTTGCCAGGAAGACGTGCTTGGCGCCCTTGGCCGCATCGACGATCGCGCGCAGGTGCTTGTCCGACTTGGGGTCGACCTCCCAGAGCATCGCGAAGTCGCGCTCCGGGTCGACCGAGCCGTCCTTGGCCGGCAGGTCTCGGACATGGCCATAGCTCGCCAGCACCCGGTACTCGCTGCCCAGGTACTTGTTGATCGTCTTGGCCTTGGCCGGCGATTCGACGACGACGACGTTCATGTGGTTGCTTTGCTGGCCTGTCCGCGCACGTATATATGGTGTCACCACGGGCTAGCGCAGCGACACCTTGTGGCCCGGATGTCGCTCGATGCGCCCCGCGAACTCCAGCTCCAGGAGGACCGCCGCGACGGCCGCCGCCGACAATTGGCACTGGCGGGCGAGTTCGTCAACCGACAGCGGGGTCGGCCCGAGATGCTCGACGACCCGGCCCTCCGCCTCGACCGGGCTGTGGGACGGGCCTTCCGACGTCGGCGGCGAGCGTGTCGGCGTCCGCGGAGCGGCGGTCTGCGGCCGCAGCGCATCGATGACGTCGGCTGCCGATTCGACCAGCGTGGCGCCCGTGCGCAGCAGGCCGTTGGTGCCCTTGCAGCGTGGGTCGAGTGGCGATCCGGGGACGGCGAAGACCTCGCGGCCCTGCTCCGCGGCCAGTCGGGCGGTGATGAGCGAGCCCGACCTCTCCGCCGCCTCGACCACGATGACGCCGAGTGAGATTCCGGCGACGATGCGATTGCGCCGCGGGAATTGCTCGGCCCGCGGCTCCGCGCCGGGCCGGCCTTCCGTCAGCAGCAAGCCTTCCGTCGCTATCCGCTCTTGCAGGGCGCGATTCTCCTCCGGATAGACTACGTCGAGGCCGGTCGCCAGGACGGCAACCGTGCCGGTGGCGAGCGCACCGCGATGCGCGGCGGCGTCGATCCCGCGCGCCATGCCCGACGCGACGACGAACCCCGCTTCGCCCAGCTCGGCCGCCAGCGTCTCCGCGAACCGGCGGCCGGCTCCCGACGCGTTGCGCGCCCCGACGACGGCGACGGCCGGACGATCGAGCAGCTCGATACGGCCCATCGCTGCCAGCACGATCGGTGGATCGGCGATCGCCGCCAGCGCCGCCGGATAGCCCGGATCGCCCCAGATCAGCGGGCGCCCGCCGATCTCGTCGAGGCGCCCGGCCTCGCGCTCGATCGTCTCGGCCGGCGCTAGCCGCACACCGGCGCCCACTTCGCGGGCGAGGATCGCCTCCACCGCCGCCTCGCCGCTGCCGTAGCGGTCGACCAGGGCGATGCAGGACTGCGGCCCGATCCGCTCGCTTCTGACGAGCCGCCAACGGGCGAGGCGCTCGCTCGGCGACAGCGCTGGGGGCGATGCTGCAACCATCGGGCGCGAGCGCTACGGCACCGACCGGCGGCTGTCAATGTGACCTGTTCGAGGCAGGGGAACCGGCGTGCCCCCCCGCCGTTCGCAATTGCAAAGCATCCCTCAGGAGACGACGTTGGAGATCATGCTTATCCTGGCCGCAAACGCCGCCGTTGTTCTCGCGACCGCCGCAGTATTTGCCGTGACCAACTGAAATCGGAGTATTGGCGAAGGGAGCCGATCAGTCCGACTTCGATCGTCCGACCTTCGGCTCGGTGCCGGCGAGAAGGCGGCGGATATTCTCGTGATGGCGCAGCATGACCAGCAGCGCCAGCGCCGCCATTAGCCAGGTACGTTCCGGATGGGTGGCCGATCCCGGGAAATCCGCCAGAAGCCATGACAACAGGGGCGCGCAGACGCAGGCGGTGATGGCGGCCAGCGACGAGATGCGGAAGGCCGCGAGCATCGCCAGCCAGATGCCGAGAAGGGCCAACCCGAGCGGCCATGCGATCCCGAGCGTGACGCCGGCCGCGGTTGCGACGCCCTTGCCGCCGCGGAATCCGAGCCAGGGCGTGAACATATGGCCGGCGACGGCGCCGACGCCTGCGGCCACGGCCGGCAACGGACCGAAGGCGGCCGCGAGCAGCACCGCCGCCGTTCCCTTGCCGCCATCGAGCAACATCGTCGCGAGGGCGAGGTCCTTGCGGCCGGTGCGCAGGACATTGGTGGCGCCGATGTTGCCGGACCCGATGCCGCGGATGTCGCCGAGGCCGGCTGCCCGCGTCAGAAGCAGGCCGAAAGGTATGCTTCCCAGCAACGCGCCGCCCAAGGCTGCCAGAATGACGTCGAGCGTCATGGTCAGCCCCTACGTGCGCCCGCGGCCAGCATCGCCGGCAGCAGCGCCTCGAACCGCCTCGCCAGGCTGAGCTCGTCCGCGAGCGGCGAGCGGCGCAGCCTCTCGGGCAGTTGTGCCCTGAGCTGCCTCAGGCGGTCCTTGATGCCGAAGAGGGCACTCGCCCGGGTGATGTAGTCGTTCAGGTCGGCCGCGATGAAGCGCTCGATGCCGATCAGGCGCGCGATCGCCGAGGCGTGGCGTCCCGCCGGACGGTCACCGGCCATGGTCATCACGGGCACGCCCATGGCGAGCGCCTCCAGCACCGTCGCCATGTGGCTCGCGGGTGCCGTGTCCAGGCACACGTCGACGTGCCGCCACTGGGTGAGCCGCGTCTCCATCGTCTGACCGTACTCGAAGACGATGCGCCTGTGGCTCACCTCGTTGCGGTTGAAGGCGTCGTTGATCGACTGGCGGGCGCGACCGATCCGCCAGTCCTCGTGGACCAGGCGCAGGACGCTGTCGGGGACGGCGCGGACGATCCGCGCCCAGGCGGCCTTCATCTCCTCCGTGATACCGGCCGCCGGCCCGAACCAGCCGAAAGCGAATGCCGCCTCGCCGATATGCGAGCGATCGAGCGCATCGGCCGCCGCCAGCGCCGGCCCGGCAGGCAGGGTCGTCGGGTCGAGATGCAGGATCGGCATCTCTCCCCCGTCCGCCGTGCCGTCGGGGTGGTGCGCCGCATCGGACAGCAGGCAGTCGACCGCGGGATGGCGGGACGGCCAGCCCGTGTCGATCCATTCCGCGTGGGCGAGCGCGGGACGATGATCGAGCACGCCGAGGCGCCCATCCGGCCCGTGGCCGGCGAAGCTGACGAGGATGTCGACCCGATCGTCCAGCATCCGTTCCGCCACCGAGGCATCCGGCATGTGGTCGATCAGCAGGCGGTCCGGCAGCAGTGCCGCCAGCGGGGTATCGAGGAAGCGGCGGGTGATCCCGTGGCCGTACAGCTTCGCCGACCAGCGCTGCGGATCGCGATGGCGCAGGAGCGACGTCATCAACTGTTCCGCGCCGCGGGCGGCATGGGGCCACAGGAAGCCGACCAGCGGCGGCGCTCCGGCGTCGCGGTCCGGCCGCGGCGGCAGCCCGCGTACCACCGCCGCGGCGCGAAATCGGCCATGCTCGCGCGCCACCGTATCGCGATCGGGCCCGCCGCTCTCGGCGAGGCAGCGCAGCCGGGCGGAGAACATCATGGGCTCGCTGCCCGGGTCGGGATCGACCGACGTCAGCAGACGCGACGCTTCCTCGGTCTCGCCGACGGCGAGATGGGCGTAGGCCAGCTCCGCCAGGATCGTGCGGTCCTCGGGTGCGAGATCGTGCGCCCGCTGCAGGGCGAAGAGCGTGTCGGAAGGGCGCATCTGGACCTTCGCCGCGCGGGCGAAGAGCTGAAAGCTGGTGGCGGTCTGCGGCAGGGAGGCAAGCGACTGCTCCAGCAGGAGCAGAGCCTCCTCGGCCTTGCCGTCGGCCAGCAGCCGGCGTGCGCTTCGGGTCGCCTGCTGCTCCATCCGATGCTCCAGCAGCACCGTCGTCGCCATCGGGACCTGCGTGGCGATCAGGAGTGCGGGCAGGTCCGGCGGCGGCTGGCCCTCGCGGGGCACGATCAGACGGGCCAGTGCCTCCCGATCATCCCAGACCTCGCGCCGGCCGGCGATCGCCACCGCCAGCCGGAGCCGAGCCCAGGCCGGATCGTCGGCATCGCCATCGCCCTTGGCCTGCAATGCGGCGAACGCGCCGTCGACGTCCCCGGCCAGCAGCATGCGCTCGACGTCGACCACGGTCGGCGCCGCGGCTTCCCGGCCGCTCGCGTCCATGTCGCGGTCAGCTCTGGTCACGATGGACGACGCGTCCGCCCAGCACCGTCATCAGCACCTTGCCCTGCACCGGTCGGCCGTCGAACGGCGAGTTCTTCGATTTCGAGCGGAACGCGTCGACCTCGATGCGCCAGGGGCGGTCCAGGTCGATCAGCGTCAGGTCGGCGGGCGCGCCCGGCGCCAGCCGGCCGCCATCGAGCCGCAGGATCCGCGCCGGTGCCGCGGTCACCGCGTCGATGGCTCGCGCCAGTGGAACCAGGCCCTGGTGCGCCAGCTCCAGGGTGAGCGGCAGCAGCGTCTCGATCCCGACGATGCCCGAAGCGGCCGAGGCGAAGGGCAGCCGCTTGGAATCCTGGTCATGCGGCGCGTGGTCGCTGGCGATGGCGTCGATGGTGCCGTCGGCCAGCCCCTCGACGACCGCCCGGCGATCGCCGTCGCCGCGCAGCGGCGGCGACAGCTTGGCGAAGGTGCGGTATTCGCCGACGGCGGTCTCGGACAGTGCGAAATAGGGCGGGGCGGTGTCGCAGGTGACGGGGAGGCCGCGGCGCTTGCCGCTGCGCACCGCCTCGATCGCGCCCGCGGTGGACACGTGGGCGACGTGG
>JBFWXJ010000087.1:0-16653 GCA_050187535.1 Alphaproteobacteria bacterium
GCCGCACGCAGCAGACGGGCGGCGCCGGCACCGGCTTCGTGTGGGACGGGGCCGGCCACGTCGTCACCAACTTCCACGTCGTCGAGAACGCGCGCCGCGTGCGGGTCCGCATCTTCAACGGCACGGCCATCGACGGTCGCGTGGTCGGCACCGCGCCCGACTACGACCTGGCGGTGGTCCGCCTGGCGGACACGCCCTACGGCCTGCGGCCGATCCCCATCGGCAGCTCGACCGAGCTCAAGGTCGGGCAGTCGACCTACGCCATCGGCAACCCGTTCGGCCTCGCCCGCACGCTGACGACCGGCGTCGTGTCGGCGCTCGACCGGCGCCTGCCCACCGCGTCCCACCGAGAGATCACCGGCGTCATCCAGACGGACGCTGCGATCAATCCCGGCAACTCGGGCGGACCGCTGCTCGATTCCGCGGGCCGGCTGATCGGCGTTAACACCGCGATCATCTCCGAGAGCGGTGGCGCCGCCGGCATCGGCTTCGCGGTGCCGGTGGATACGGTGAACCGCGTCGTGCCGGCGCTCATCCGCGACGGCCGCGTGCCGCGTCCGGGCATCGGCATTTCGGCCCTTCCGGAAGACGCGGTCCCCGAGCTGCCGGGCATCGCCATCGAGCGCGTCTATCCCGGCTCGCCGGCCGCAATCGCGGGGCTCCGGGGCGGCGACCGGCGCTCGGGCGCGACGGGCGACATCATCGTCGCCGCCGACGGCGTCCCGGTGCGCACGCTGGGCGATCTCGCCGCAGCGCTGCAGCGTGTCGGCGTCGGGCGAACGGTGGAGCTGACGATCCTGCGCGACGGCCAGCGCATGAAGGTCGCCGTAGGGATCGTCGACATCTCGTCGCTGCGGTAGCCGCCCGGATGGCCAAGCCGAAGTTCGATCTGGAGCGGTTCGTCACGGCGCAGTCGTTCGTCTACGACACTGCGCTGGCGGAGCTGCGCGCCGGCCGCAAGCTGACGCACTGGATGTGGTTCGTGTTCCCGCAGCTGGCCGCGCTCGGCCGGTCGCCGCGGGCCGTGAGCTACGGCATCGGCTCGCGCGCCGAGGCGCGTGCTTATCTCGATCACCGCCTCCTGGGCCCGCGCCTCGTCGTCTGCACCGAGACGGTATCGGGCATCGAAGGCCGCTCTCTGGAGGAGATCTTCGGCGGTATCGACGCTCTCAAGTTCCGTTCGTCGATGACGCTGTTCGCCGCCGTCGCGCGAGACGGCGAGCCCCACTTCCGCATCGCCATCGAGCGCTGCTGCGGCGGAAAGGCGGATGAGCTGACGCTGGGTCTTCTCGGGAAGATGCGCGCATAGCTTCGGCCCCGGACGTAGTGTCGGCGAGGGCGCGTCGCCAGGATGGCCGGCCGGGCGGTCGGGGAGGGGCCATGTTCGCCGTGCTGTTCGAGGTCCACCTGCGCGAGGAGCGGCGAGACGCCTATCTCGCCTATGCCGCCATGCTGCGGCCGGAGCTGGAGCGCATCGAGGGCTTCGTCGAGAATGTCCGGTATCGCAGCCTGACGCGGCCCGGCTGGCTGCTGTCGCTGTCGACCTGGCGGGACGAGAAGGCGCTCGTGCGCTGGCGGTCGCATGCCCTCCACCACGAGGTCCAGGGCAAGGGCCGGCGCGAGGTGTTTCGCGACTATCACCTCCGCGTCGGCCAGCTGACCCATGACACTCGCCTGCCGCCGGATCACATGTCGGTGGACGAGCGGCCGGACGTCACCGAGGCCGGTGCGGCGACGACGGTGACGCTGGCCGATGCCGCGCGTCCCGCCGAATGGCTTCGGGCGACGCCGCCGGCGGCGCTGGCCGGATGGCTCGGGCTTGCGGCCGACGCGCCGGGCCTCGCCGCCTGGGACGTCTTCGAAGCGGTGTTGACGCCGGGCGACGTCATCATGCTGGCATCCTGGCGCGAGGCCCCCGCCGCTTCGCCGCCGCAGGCGGAGGCGCGGCTCCGTCGGGTCCGGGTGATCCGCGACTACGGCATGTTCGATCGGCGGGAAGCCCCGCAGCATCACCCCGACGTGGTGCGGGCGGGCGGAGATCAGAGGATGAAGTAGTTGGACTCGATGTGCGAGATGCCGTTGAGGACGAGGTCCTCCCCGTCCGGGAAGTCGATCTGGATGCCACCGAAAACCGGGGTGACGGTCACGGTGAAGGCAAAATGGTTGTAAGAGCTGAAGTTGAACGCCTGGAGGTCGATGTAGTCGAACCCGGGGCTGAAATCGGTGATCACGTCGCTGCCGTCGCCGGGGCCGAAGACGAAGGTGTCGGGGCCGGTCTCCCCGGTCAGGCGGTCGGCGCCGCGGTCGCCCTTGATGGTGTCGTCGCCGGGGCCGCCGAAGATGGTGTCGTCGCCGCGCCCGCCATAGAGCAGGTCGAGATCGGCACCGCCGGCGAGCAGGTCGTTGCCGGCACCGCCGTAGAGGCGGTCGAACCCGGCCGCGCCGTCGAGCCGATCGTCACCGTCCTCGCCGACCAGCGTGTCGTTGTGCTCCTCGCCATAGAGGGTGTCGGAGCCGGGGCCGCCATTGATCGTGTCGCGGCCCGTCCCGCCGCCCGCGAGATCGGTGCCGTCACCGCCGCCCAGGTAGTCGTCCTCGCTGCCGCCGAACAGGCGGTCGGCGCCCGCCTCGCCGAAGAGCTGGTCGCCGCCGGCACTGCCGGCCAGGGTGTCGTCGCCTTCGCTGCCGAAGAGGAAGTCGCCGCCGTCGCGCCCTTCGATCTGGTCGTTGCCGGGACCGCCGTAGACGACGTCGACACCGGCCCCGGCATCGATCGTGTCGTTGCCACCGGCGCCGTCCAGCAGGTCGTCGCCGCCCCGCGCGTCGAAGACGTCGCCCTCGGGCGTGCCCGACTGCGTGTCGTTGCCTTCCGTCAGAATGAAGAGAGCCATCACCGTCCCCCCGAAAGGTGCCGCGGGAAGCACACTCCACTTCCCGGCGATTTGCAAAGGGGTTCACGCGCGACCTTCACGCGATCGTCATGAATTCGTAAAGAAGGGCGGATAGACCACGCGACGGCGAGGGGGAGGCAGTTGGCGGCGATCGTCCTGACCGGCGTCAGCAAGGACTGGGGCCCGACCCGCGTGCTGGACGACGTGTCGTTCGCCGCCGCGGCGGGAAGCCTCGTCGTCCTGCTCGGGCCGTCGGGCTGCGGCAAGTCGACGACGCTGCGGCTCATCGCCGGGCTCGACGAGGCGACCGCCGGGACCATCGTCATCGCGGGCCGGGACGTCACCGGCCTGCCGCCGGCCAGGCGGAACATCGCCATGGTGTTCCAGTCCTACGCGCTCTTCCCGCATCTGACGGTGCGCGAGAACATCCTGTTCGGGCTGAAGGCGCGCCGGGTGGCGGCCGCGGAATGCCGCCGCCGCCTCGAGCGGGCGGCCGGCATGCTGGGCCTGGTGCCGCTGCTCGACCGCAAGCCGGCGCAGCTATCGGGTGGGCAGCAGCAGCGGGTCGCGCTCGGCCGGGCGATCGTGGCCGAGGCGCCCGTCTGCCTGATGGACGAGCCGCTTTCCAACCTCGACGCCCAGCTCCGCGGCGAGATGCGGCGGGAGATACGCGCGCTCCAGCAGCGGCTCGGCATCACCATGGTCTACGTCACGCACGATCAGGTCGAGGCGATGACCATGGCCGACCAGGTGGTGCTGCTGAACAAGGGGCGGATCGAGCAGGCGGGGCCGCCCGACGTGCTCTATTCGATGCCGCGCACGGTCTTCGCGGCGCGCTTCATTGGCACGCCGCCCATGAACGTGGTGGCGCCCGGGCCGATCGGCGTCGTCGGCGCGCCGGCCGGCGCGTTGCTCGGCATCCGTCCGGAGGCGGTGACGATCGCCGGGGAGGGCGTCGCGGCGGAGGTCGTCACGATCGAGTATCTGGGAGCCGACAGCCTGGTCGAAACGCGGGCGGGGGGCGAGACGATCTTCGCGAAGGTCGACGGCAAGGCCGCGCTGAAGCCGGGAGAAAGCGTGCGCCTCGCTTGGCGCGACGCCGACCGTCATTGGTTCGACACGCAATCGGGCGAACGCCTGCAACGGGACGCCGCCTAGGACGGCCGCTTCCCGAGGAAGAGGGAGAGAAGAGGATGCACATGCGATCGTTGAAGGCGGCCGGCATCGCCGTAGCCGCGACGCTGCTGTCGGCCACGGCCTGGGCGCAGACCGAGGTCTCGTTCTATTTCCCGGTCGCGGTCGGTGGCCCGATCACCAAGCTGATCGACCAGTACGCGGCGGACTTCTCGAAGGAGAACCCGTCGATCAAGGTGACGCCGATCTATGCCGGCACCTATCAGGAGACGATCGTCAAGGCGCTGACGGCACACAAGAGCGGCACGCCGCCGGTGACCTCGGTGCTGCTGTCGACGGACATGTTCACCCTCATCGACGAAGACGCGATCATTCCGATCGACGCCTTCGTGAAGACGGACGCGGACAAGGCGTGGCTGAAGAGCTTCTTCCCCGCCTTCATGATGAACAGCCAGACCGAGGGCAAGACCTGGGGCGTGCCGTTCCAGCGCTCGACCGTCGTGCTCTACTGGAACAAGGAGGCATTCAAGGAGGCCGGCCTCGACCCGGAGAAGCCGCCCGCGACCTGGGACGAGCAGGTCGAGATGGCGAAGAAGCTGACGAAGCGCGATGCCGCCGGCAACGTGACGCAGTGGGGCATGCAGGTCCCCTCATCGGGCTTCCCATACTGGCTCTTCCAGTGCTTCACGACGCAGAACGGCGTCGAGCTGATGAACCAGGCCGGCGACACGACTTACTTCGACAAGCCCGAAGTGGTGCAGGCGCTGCAGTACTTCGTCGACCTCTCGCAGAAGCACAAGGTGATGGCCCCCGGCGTGATCGAGTGGGGCACGACACCCAAGGACTTCTTCGAGCGCAAGACCGCGATGATGTGGACGACGACGGGCAACCTCACCAACGTCCGCAACAACGCCAAGTTCGACTTCGGCGTCGCCATGCTGCCGGCCGGCAAGCGCCGCGGCAGCCCGACCGGCGGTGGCAACTTCTATGTCTTCAAGAAGAGCACGCCCGCCCAGCAGGAGGCGGCCGTGACGTTCATCAAGTGGATCACCTCGCCCGAGCGCGCCGCCCAGTGGGGCATCGACACGGGCTACGTCGCGGTGCGGTCCGACGCCTGGGAGACGCCTGCCATGAAGAAGTACGTCGAGGGCTTCCCGGCCGCCGCCGTCGCCCGCGACCAGCTTCCCCATGCCGTCGCCGAGCTGTCGACGCACGAGAACCAGCGTGTGACCAAGGCCCTCAACGACGGCCTCCAGGCCGCGCTGACCGGTGCCAAGACGCCGGAGCAGGCCATGAAGGATGCCCAGGCCGAGGCGACCCGCATCCTGCGTCCGTACAAGAAGTGAGCGTCGCATTCCTCCCTCTCCGCCCCGTGGGGGCGGAGAGGGTCGGGGTGAGGTGGGGTGTCCGCGGCCGGTGCCAACCCACCTCGCCCTCCCCATTGCTGGCGCAATGGGTCCCCTCCCTCTCCGCCCTGAAGGGCGGAGAGGGTGATTTCACGTGCTGACCGTCCGATGCGCCGCCTCGACGTCCATATCCACGGCTGGCTGCTGTTGCTGCCGGCACTCGCCTTCCTGGCGCTGTTCACGCACTACCCGGCGATCGCCACCCTCGTCGACAGCTTCTACTCGACGCCGCGCGGGTCGCGGCCGGCGCGCTTCGTCGGCTGGGACAACTACCGGGCGATGCTCGACGACCCGGTCTTCTGGCAGTCCCTCTGGAACAACCTCATCTTCGCGGTCGGCACCATCCCGCTCTCGATCCTGCTCGCCATCGTCATGGCGCTGTGGGTCAACGACCGGTTAGCCGGCCGGGCCTGGCTGCGCGTCGCCTTCTTCACGCCGACCGTGCTGCCGATGATCGCGGTCGCCAATATCTGGCTCTTCTTCTTCACGCCGCAGTACGGGCTGCTGGAGCAGGTGACCGGTCTCCTCGGCCTGCCGTCGCACAACTGGCTCGGCAGCCGCGACACCGCGCTCGCCTGCGTCATCGTCGTGGCGATTTGGAAGGAGGCCGGGTTCTTCATGATCTTCTATCTGGCCGCCCTGCAGCAGATCCCGCCCGTGCTGGCCGAGGCGGCGGCCTTGGAAGGGGCGTCGCGCGGCTACTACCTGCGCCGGGTCGTGCTGCCGCTGCTGATGCCGACGACGCTGTTCGTGCTGGTCAACGCGGTCATCAACTCGTTCCGCCTCGTCGACCACATCATCGTCATGACGCGCGGCGGCCCGGACAACGCCAGCTCGCTGCTGCTCTTCTACATCTACGAGGTGGGCTTCAAGTTCTGGGACACGAGCTATGCCGCGGCGCTGACGATGGCGCTGCTGGTGGCGCTGGCCCTGATGGCGATCGGCCAGTACGTCTTCCTCGAACGGCGGACGCACTATCGATGAGCGAGGTCAGGCGGCATCCCTACGAGCCCGCGGGCCTCACGCGGTTCGTCGACACGGCGGCGGCATGGACGCTGGCGATCCTCTGGGCCTCGCCCCTCCTGTATGCCCTGTGGACGGCCTTCCACCCGGCCGAGTTCTCGGCCCGTTTCGATCCGACGGCGCCGCTGACGCTCGCCAACTTCGTCGCCGCCTGGAACGCGGCACCCTTCGCGCGCTACGTCGTGAACACGGTGGCGCTGGTGACGCTGATCCTCGCCTGCCAGCTCGTGCTGTGCACGCTGGCGGCCTACGCCTTCGCGCGCTACCGCTTCCGCGGCGCCGACATCGCCTTCTTCATCGTGCTGATGCAGCTCATGGTGATGCCGGACATCCTGATCGTCGAGAACTACCGGACGATGAGCCGGCTCGGCATCCTCGATTCGATCCCGGCCATCGCCTTGCCCTATGTCGCGTCGGCCTTCGGTGTGTTCCTGCTGCGCCAGACCTTCAAGCAGGTGCCGCGCGAGCTGGACGAGGCGGCGCGCGTGGAGGGGGCAGGGGCGCTGCGCATCCTCTTGAAGGTCTACGTGCCGCTCGCCCGACCGGTCTATCTCGCCTACGGTCTCGTCTCCGTCAGCTACCACTGGAACAACTTCCTGTGGCCGCTCATCGTCACCAATACGGTCGGCTCGCGGCCGCTGACGGTCGGCCTGCAGGTCTTCTCCTCGACCGACCAGGGTATCGACTGGTCGATCATCACCGCCGCCACGCTGATGACCTCCGCACCCCTGCTGCTGGCGTTCCTCCTGTTCCAGCGGCAGTTCGTGCAGAGCTTCATGCGCGCCGGCATCCGCTAGGGACGGCACGCCCCATGAAGCTCATCACCTGGAATATCCAATGGGGCCTCGGCATCGACGGCCGCCTCGACCTCGCGCGCATCGTCGCCGACGCGAAGCGCATCGCCGACTTCGACGTGCTCTGCCTGCAGGAGGTCGCTGACAACTTCCCCGAGCTGAAGCAGAGCCGCGGCGAGAACCAGTTCGCGGAGCTGGCCGCCCTGATGCCCGGCTACACGGCGATCGAGGGCGTGGCGGTCGACGTGCCGGACGGGAAGGGGGGCCGCAAGCGCTTCGGCAATATGATCCTCTCGCGCCTGCCGGTCGGCCGGGTGCTGCGCCACGCCATGCCGTGGGAGGCGGACGGGCTGCGCTCGATGCCGCGCCTGCTGCTGGAAGCGGTCGTCCACGCGCCGTTCGGTCCGGTGCGCGTGATGACGACGCATCTCGAGTTCTATTCGCTGGTCCAGCGCAATGCCCAGGTCGCGGCCATCCGCGAGGCCCACCGGCTGGCCTGCGTCCGCGCCGCACTGCCGCCGGCGGCCGCCACCGGCACCTTCGCGCCCGACGTCCAGGCGCGGGCCGCGATCCTGACCGGCGACTTCAACATGACGCCGGACGAGGCCCCGGTCCGCGATCTGCTGCAGCCCTTCGCGGGCGACGTGCCGGCCTTCGTCGACGCATGGACGGCGCGCAACGGCACGAAGCCGCACCCGCACTCGTTCTGCATCTACGAGCAGCTTCACAAGCCGCCACACACTAGCGACTACGTCTTGCTGACCGAGGACCTGCGCCCGCGCCTGACGCGCGTCCACTATGACGTCGAGACGCAGGTCTCCGACCACCAGCCGGTGTTGATCGAACTCACCGATTGAGGGGGAGTGGGCTGCGGCCGCGTGCCGCTCAGCCGCCTTCGATCGCCGGCATGAAGCAGACCTCGGCGTCGAGGCCGACCTCCTCCAGCCAGGCGTTCTGGTGGATGACGCCGTCGATGGCGACGGCGACGCCGGTCTCCAGGTGCTTGGCGATGCCGGGATAGCGCTCGTCGAGGGTGCGGACGAGGTGCCGGACCTTCAGGCCCGGCACCTCGTGATGCACCTGCCCCTTCGCATAGAGATCGGCGAAGGAGCGCGAGAGGATCACATGGGCCAAGTGCCCTCCCGCTACCCGGTTACTCCGCCGCCATGCGCGGGCGGGCGGCGTCGATCGCCGCCGAGACGCGCGGCGGCGACATCGGCAGGTCGACGAAGCGGATACCGGTCGCCCGCGAGATGGCGTTGCCGATGGCGGCCATTGGCGGGACGATCGGCACCTCGCCGACGCCGCGCACGCCGTAGGGGTGGGCCGGGTTCGGCACCTCGACGATGATCGCCTCGATCATCGGCAGGTCGGAGGCCACGGGCATGCGGTAGTCGAGGAAGCCCGGGTTATCGAGCCGGCCCTTCGCGTTGTAGATGTACTCCTCGTTGAGCGCCCAGCCGACGCCCTGCACGGCGCCGCCCTGCATCTGGCCCTCGACATAGCTCGGATGGATCGCCGTGCCGACGTCCTGGACGGCGGTGTAGCGGTCGATCGTCACGATGCCCGTCTCATGGTCGACCTGGAGGTCGACGATGTGGACGCCGAATCCCGGGCCGGCGCCCTGGGCGTTCAGCTGCGCATGGCCGTTGATCGGGCCGCCGGTCTTGCCCGCCATGGCGGCGAGCTGGGCCAGCGACAGCGGCTCGAACTCGCCGACATTGGTCGAGGCGGGCTTTGCCATCCCGTTCTCCCAGACCACGGCCTCGGGCTCGACTTCCCAGATCTTCGCCGCGCGCACCTTCAGCTCGCGGATGACCTCCTTCGTGGCGTTGACCACGGCCAGGCCCGTCGCGAAGGTGACGCGGCTGCCGCCGGTCACGAAGTTGAAGCCGATCGAGCTGGTGTCGGCGATGACGGGGCGCACCTTGTCGTAGTCGACGCCCAGCTCCTCGGCCGCCATCAGGGCGAGCGAAGCGCGCGAGCCACCGATGTCCGGATTGCCGGAGATGACGGTGACCGTGCCGTCCTCGCCGACATGGGCGGCGGCCGACGAATCGGCGCCGACGTTGAACCAGAACCCGGCCGCCACGCCACGGGCGAAGCCGCGTTTCACCGGCGTCTTGTAATGATCGGAGTTCTTCGCCGCCTCCAGAGTCTCGACCATGCCGATGCGGTTGAAGGTCGGGCCGTAGTGGGTCTTGGTGCCCTGCTTGGCGGCGTTCTTCAGGCGCAGCTCGATCGGGTCCATGCCGAGCTCGATCGCCAGCTCGTCCATCGCCGATTCGACGCCCCAGCACGAGATCGGCGCGCCCGGCGCGCGGTAGGCCGCGACCTTGGGACGGTTGCTGACCACGTCGTAGCCCACGACCTTGACGTCGTCGATGTCGTAGCAGGCGAAGCTGCACATGCAGGCGGGGCCGACCGGCGAGCCCGGGAAGGCGCCGGCCTGGAGGGCCACCATCGCCTCGGCGGCGACGATGCGGCCGTCCTTGGTGGCGCCGATCTTCACCTCGACGATGCCGGCCGAGGTCGGGCCGGACGCGCGGAACACCTCCTCGCGGGTCATCACCATCTTCACCGGCTTGCCGCTCTTCTGCGACAGGCGGATGGCGACCGGCTCGAGATAGACGACCGTCTTGCCGCCGAAGCCGCCGCCGATCTCCGATGGGGTCACGCGGATCTGCGAGGTCTCGATGCCGAGCAGGCGCGAGCAGAAGCCGCGCACCTGGAAATGGCCCTGGGTCGTCGACCAGACCTGTACCTGGCCGTCCTCGGCCGCACTCGCCAGCGCTGCGTGCGGCTCGATGTAGCCCTGGTGAACCGGCTGCGTCGTGTAACGGCGCTCGACGACCACGTCGGCCTTGCGGAACCCGGCCTCGACGTCGCCCTTGGCGAAGTCGATGCGCTTGGCGATGTTCGACGCCGTGGTCGGCTTCGGGTTGACGCCTTCGGTGCGCAGATGGTCGTGGAGGATCGGCGCGTCGGGCTTCATCGCCGCCTCGGTGTCGATGACGTGCGGCAGCACCTCGTACTCGACCTTGATGAGGGCGAGGGCCTCCTTGGCGACGGCCTCGGTGGTGGCGGCGACGGCGGCGACCGCGTGCCCGTCATAGAGCACCTTCTCGCGCGCCATGATGTTGCGGGTCACGTCGCGCAGGTTCACCTGCATCTCGCCCGCCGGGACGATCACGTTCTCCTGCTCGGGGAAGTCCTTCGAGGTGACGACGGCCTTGACGCCCGGCAGGGCGGCCGCGGCCGTGGTGTCGATCGACTTGATGACGGCATGGGCGTGCGGGCTGCGCAGCACTTTGCCGACGAGCTGGCCCGGCATGTTGAAGTCGGCGCCGAAACGGGCGCGACCGGTCACCTTGTCGGCCCCGTCCGGACGGTTCGGGCGGGTTCCGATCCACTTGTAGGTGCGTTCGCTCATCGTGCGGACTCCCTCATTTCCGCGGCCACGTCCATGACCGCGCGGATGATCTTGTCGTAACCGGTGCAGCGGCAGAGGTTGCCGGCGAGCCAGTAACGGACCTCGGTTTCGGTGGGGTTCGGGTTGCGGTCGAGCAGCGCCTTGGAGGCGACGAGGAAGCCCGGCGTGCAGATGCCGCACTGCAGGGCCGCCATCTCGACGAAGCGCTTCTGGAGGGGGTGGAGCTGGTCGCCCTTGGCCATGCCCTCGATCGTCTCGATCGAGCAGCCTTCGGCCTCGGCACCGAGCATGAGGCAGCCGCAGACGAGGCGGCCATCCACGATGATGCTGCAGGCGCCGCAGTCGCCCGAGCCGCAGCCTTCCTTGCTGCCGGTCAGGCCGAGCTGGTCGCGCAGCACGTCGAGGACCGTCTGCGACCCGTCGCAGAGGAACTCGACCGGCTCGCCGTTGATCGTGGTGGAGACGTGGGTCTTCGGCATGGCTCAGTGGCTCCGGGCGCGCTCGGCGGCGATGGCGGCGGCGCGCTTCAGCAGCACGCCGGCGATCTTGGTGCGGTAGACGATGGTGCCCCGCTTGTCGTCGATCGGCTTGCAGGCGGCGCGGCAGGCGGCGGCCGCCTCCTCGAGCGCGGCGTCTTCTAGCTTCGAGCCGGCGAGCGCCTTGCCCGCGGCATCGACGAGCAGCACCGTCGGCGCCACGGCGCCGAGGCCGACGCGGGCTGAGGTGCAGGTGTCACCGTCCATGGTAAGGGCCACGCCGCAGCCGACCACGGCGATGTCCATCTCGGTGCGCGGGATGAGGCGCAGATAGGCGTCCCCGGAGGTCTTCGGGCGCGCGGGAAGCGTGAAGCTCACGATGATCTCGCCCTTGGCGAGGTTGGTCCGGCCGGGACCGGCCGTCACCTTCTCGACCGGCAGCTCGCGGCGACCGCCCGGCCCCTGGATGGTCACCACGGCGCCGGCCGCCACCATCGCCGGCACGCTGTCGGCGGCGGGCGAGCCGTTGCAGAGGTTGCCGCCGGCGGACGCCCGGCCCTGCACCTGCTTCGAGCCGATCAGGTTCACCGCCTCGACGACACCCGGCCACATCTTCTTGAGCGCCGCGTGCTCGCCCATCACGGCGCCGGTGACCGCGGCGCCGATGCGATAGCTGCCGCCGCTCTCGGCGATGGTGGTCATCTCGGCGATCTTCTTCACGTCGACGATCAGCGCCGGGGCGACCGTCCCGGCGCGCATCTGCACCAGGAGATCGGTTCCGCCGGCGAGAACGCGGGCGCTCCCCTCGGCACCGGCCAGCAGCGCCACGGCCGCCTCCAGCGTCTCGGGGGCTGAATACCTTGCTTCCTTCATCGTTCGTCCCTGCAGGGTGTGTGACGACCAGACGGAAACCGGCGACGGCCGGCGGCGGTAGCGCGAGCGGTCGCGAGGACCGGCTCCGTGCGCGCAAGTCGGCAAGGATCGCCGACCGCATGCGGCGGCCGCCCGGTCGCATTTGATGCGATATACTACGGAAGCACAACCGGTATCAGGGTGTGGGCAGGGTGCGGCACGCCGCGCCCAGGGTGCGCTTGCCTTCGCCCGCCCGTTGTAGGAACTCTACCGCCGCAGAGCGGGGGGCTTCGGCATGAATGCGACCGGTGTCGCCGTGACCCACGAGGCGGCGGTGCGACGCGACCCGGGCGATGGCCGGCAGCAGGCATGGCCCGCCGGATTCGCGTGGGGCGTCTCGACATCGGCGTACCAGGTGGAAGGTGCGGCGCGTGAAGACGGCAGGGGTTCCGGCATCTGGGACCTCTACGTGCGGCTACGCGATCGAATCGCCAACGGCGACACCGGGGACGTCGCCTGCGACCACTACCACCGCTATCGCGAGGACGTCGCGCTGATGCGTGACCTCGGGGTGCGGGCGTATCGCTTCTCGGTCGCCTGGCCGCGGGTGCTGCCGACAGGCCGCGGCGTGGTCAACGCCGCCGGGCTCGATTTCTACGACCGTCTGCTCGACGAGCTGCTGGCGGCCGGCATCGATCCGTGGCTGTGCCTCTATCACTGGGACCTGCCGCAGGCGCTCCAGGACCGCGGGGGCTGGCTCGCCCGCGACTGCGCCGGCTGGTTCGCCGACTATGCGGCGCTGATCGCCCGGCGCTTCGGCGACAGGGTCGGGCACTTCGCCACGTTCAACGAGCCGGGGGTCTTCACGCTCTTCGGCTTCGGTCTCGACTGGCAGCCGCCGGCGGTCAACGACCGGGCCAGCTACCTCCAGGCGCTGCACCACGTGAACCTCGCCCATGGCATGGCCGTCGACGCGCTGCGCGCTTTGGCGCCGCGGGCCAAGGTCGGGGCGATCCACAACCTGCAGCCCTGCCTGCCGCTGGGGGCCGGGGACGAGGCGGCGGCCGGGATGCTCGATGCCTGCTGGAACCGTGCCTATCCCGACGCCCAGCTCCTCGCGGCCTATCCGCCGGAGCTCGCCCGCGACATGGAGCCGTTCCAGCAGGCGGGGGACATGGCGCGGATCTGCCGGCGGCTCGACTGGTTCGGGCTCAATCACTATTCACCGATCTACGCCAGCGCGGATGCCGGCACGCCGTTCGGCTTCCGCTGGCGTGACGCGCCGGAGACCGCCGCGCGGACGGACTTCGGATGGGCCATCGACCCGGGAGCATTCCGTGAGACGATCCTGCGGGTGCACCGGCGCTACGGCCTTCCGATCTACGTCACGGAGAACGGCACCGCGGACAATGCCGGCCCCGGCGCGGACGGCACGGTCGCCGACGGCGGTCGCATCGCCTACCTGCGCTCGTACGTCGCCGCCATGCGAGAGGCGATGGCGGCGGGAGCGGATGTCCGCGGCTACTTCGTATGGTCGCTGCTGGACAATTTCGAATGGGGGGCGGGCTACGGCCAGCGCTTCGGCATCGTCCATGTCGACTTCGCGACGCAGGCGCGGACACCCAAGGCGTCCGCCCGCTGGTATGCCGACCTGATCCGGGGAGAGACGTGACACCAGCCGCGGGCGAAACCACATTCCTGCTCGCGGATATCGGCGGCACCCATGCGCGATTCCGCCTGCTCCGCGGTGGCCGCCTGGAACGGCTGCCGACGGCCGACGTGGCACGGCACGACACCGTGAAAGCGGCGATCACGGCGGCGCTGGCGGCCGACGGAGGCCCGCCGCCTCGGGCGGCGCTGCTGGCGGTCGCCGCCCCCGTCTCCGGCGACCGGATAAGGCTGACCAACGCCCCCTGGGATATCGATGCGGCGGCGCTGCGCGAGGCGTTCGGCTTCGCCGACGCGCGGCTCGTCAACGACTTCGAGGCCGTCGCGTGGTCGATCCCCGCGCTCGGGGAGGGCGATGTCCTCCACCTCGGCGGCGGCCCGGGCGATCCCGGCGCGCCCTGCGTCGTGGTCGGGCCGGGCACCGGTCTCGGCGCCGCCGCCTATCTGCCGCTCGGCGACGGCCATGTGCTGGCGGGCGAAGGCGGTCACATGTCCCTGGCCGCCGCGAATCCCGTCGAATTCGCGGTGATCGAGCATCTGCGGCAGCGCTTCGGTCATGTCTCGGTCGAGCGCGCCGTCTCGGGACCGGGGCTGGTGAACCTATACGAGGCGATCGCGTCCGGCAGCGGGGCGCCCACCATCCGGCGCTCCCCCGACGCCGTCTCCCGCGAGGCACTCGCCGGGACCTGCGCCGACTGCGTCGCGGCGCTCGACATGTTCTGCGGGCTGCTCGGCAGCTTCGCCGGTGACATGGCTCTGGCGCTGGGCGCCCGCGGCGGGATCTATATCGGCGGCGGGATCGCGCCACGCATCCCGGCAAAGCTGGCGGAGGGCACCTTCATGGCCCGGCTGCTGAACAAGGGTCGGTTCCGGGAGTGGCTCGAAACCGTGCCGGTTCGGCTGATCACCCATCCCGAGCCCGCCTTCCTCGGCCTCGCCCGCATGGCCGATCGCGCCTTCGCGGCGCAGGCGCGAGATGGCTGACCTCGAGACCGGGGCATCCTCTCCGCTGCGGGCCGGGGCGGCCGCATATCCGTTCGCGACGCTGCGTCGCTTCATGTCGATCGCCGGCGGCTACTGGACGGACCGGCAATGCTGGCGATCCTGGCTGCTGACGGCGGGGCTCGTCGGCCTAACCGTCGCTCAGGTGCTGCTCGCGGTCCGGCTGAACATCTGGAGCGCCGATCTCTTCGACGCGCTGGAGCGGCGGCAGTCCTGGGAGGTCTCCAACCAGGCCCTGATCTTCGCGGCGATCGTCGTCGCCACCGTGGCGGTCAACGTGGTGCATCTGGAATGCAAGCGTCGCCTGCAGCTCGGCTGGCGGAACTGGCTGACGCGCCGCATGATCGAGGCGTGGATGGCGGCCGGGCGCCAGCATCAGTTGGCACTCCTGGCCGGTGGCCACAGCAACCCCGATGCCCGGATCGCCGAAGACGTCCGCCTGGTGACGGAATCGGCCTTCGACCTCGGGCATTCCCTGCTCTACTGCCTGCTGCTGCTGGGCAGCTTCGTCGGCATCCTGTGGGTTCTCTCCGGGACCATCCAGGTGTCGGTCGGCGGTCTCTCGCTGGCGATCGACGGGCACTATGTCTGGCTGGCCCTCATCTATGCCGGCGCCGGCAGCCTGCTCGCCTTCATGCTCGGCCGGCCGCTGGTGCGGGCCACCGACGCGCGCCAGACGCGGGAAGCGGATTTCCGCTTCGAGCTGGTGCAGGGCCGGGAGCATGGCGAGGCGATCGCCCTGCTGGCGGGCGAGGGCGAGGAGCGCCGTCGGCTCGGAGGGCTGTTCGCCGGGATCGCGGCCGCCTGGCGTCAGCAGACGCGCAGCCTGCGGACCCTGACCCTGTTCTCGTCGGCGTACGGCACGCTGGCCATGATGCTGCCGATCCTGGTGGCCGCGCCCCGCTTCGTCGCCGGCGAGATCACGCTGGGTGGCCTGATGCAGGGCGCCCAGGCGTTCCAGCAGCTGACGGGGGCGCTCTCCTGGCCGGTCGACAACTTCCAGCGCCTGGCCGAGACGTTCACCTCGATCGAGCGCGTGCTCGTGCTGCGGGACGGGCTCGACGAGGTGGAGGAGCAGCACCGGCCGGGCCACCGGGGCACCATCCGGGTCGCGCCCATCTGCGGCCCGTCCCTGACCATGCGGGGCCTCTCGATCGCCCATCCGGACGGCCGCGCGATGTTCGAGGGAATCGACGCGGAGATACATCCGGGCGAGCGGGTCCTCATCCTCGGCGACCCGCGCCTGACGCGCACGCTCTTCAAGGTGGTCGCCGGGGTCTGGCCGTGGGGCGCTGGGACGGTGGAGCTGCCGCAGGATGCGACTGTGCTGCTGGTGCCGCATCGACCATTCCTCCCGCGATCGACGCTGCGCGAGATACTGGCCTACCCGAACGAGCCCGGCTCGTACCCGGCGGAGTCGTTCGCGCGCGTGCTCGACCGGGCCGGCCTCGGTGCGCTGGGCCGGCAACTCGACGGCATCGCGGACTGGGATACGGCACTCGACCCCGCCGAGCAGCAGCGGCTCGCGTTCGCCCAGGCGCTGTTGAAGCGGCCGCGCTGGCTCTTCCTCGAGGAGCCGGGTGACGCGCTCAACCCGGAGGATGCGAACCGTCTGGTCACCACGTTGCTGGAGGATCTGCCGGGGGTGACCTTGCTGACGATCTCGCGCAGCGCCCAGATGGAGTCGCTCTACGACCGCACGCTGCGCCTGGACCCGGCGGCGGACGGCCATGTCTTCGTGCGCGACCGCCGGCGAGCGCAGCCGTGGCGCCGCCCGGACGATCCGGCGGAGGGCCCGGCGGCACCCGCCGCGCTCTGACGCGGCGGCCTCACGCCGGGCCGCCGAATCCGCCGTCCCTGCGGCGCGGGCCGTAGATGCGGGCGATCTCCGCCTCCGGGATCGCGATCGCCGCCGGTGTGCCGCCGTCTTCCTGGATCGGTTCGAGGGCCATCTCCCATGCGGAGAAGCCCGAG
>JBFWXJ010000088.1:0-16612 GCA_050187535.1 Alphaproteobacteria bacterium
CGGGATAGAGATCCTTCTCGTAGAGGGTCTTGGTCAGGCTCATGTCGGCTCCCCGTTCGAATTGCCCGAAAATTGGACAGTAATTGCCTCGGACGAAGTCATGACGCCTTCGGCCGAGCATTCGCCGAACGCTGCGGCCATTGCCGCTCGACCCGATCTGGGCGGCCGCCGGCAAGACGACGACCATCCCTCGGGATCACGAATATTACCGTAGCGGGGCGGTAGGGTTTCGCAAACGTGAATGTTGGCATCCGCCGCTTCGCCAATGGGATCAACGCGATGGTCGGCCTTGTTGATCGGTCGAACAGTAACGCGGATGCGCGGCGGCGGCGAGAGGCGACGTGGGGGAGCATTATCGCCGCGCGCGACCGCTTTCACAGCAGGTCGGCGAACTCCTCGAGCGTAAAGCCAGCCTGGCGGATGATCGAGCGTAACGTCCCCGGCTTCAGGTCCCTGCCGCCGTGCACCGGCACGGTAACCGTCCGAGCGGTATCGCCGGGGAGTGTCATGACGTGGTGGCTGCCGACGATCCGGTCGACGACGAAGCCCGCGCGTTGCAGGGCACGGATGACGCGGCGGCCCGTCTGCCACCGGCAGACGGGCCGCGTTCATGCGGCGATGGTGACGCTTCTGATCGTGGGCCTGGCGTCGGCGGGAACGGGGAGGCCTCGGTCGCGGCGGAACTCGAGCACCGCGCGGATGGCCTCAGCGGCGTTTGCGAGCGCCTCCTCCTCGGAGTCGCCTTCCGTCACGACCTCGGGAAGGGCGGGAACGAGGGCGGTGTAGCCGCCGTCTTCCTGCGGCTCCAGGATGACAGAGAAGCTGCGTTCATGGGCCAAGGGCGCCTCTCGGGGCTCGGACGAGAGGAACTGATACCCCTCGCCGGGACCCGGGCGCAATCGGCGGGCGCCTAACGCAGCGCGACCTTCGCCACGTTGTTCTCGTAGTCCTTCTTGGGGTCGATGCCGAGCAGCAGCTTGATGCCGGAGATGAGGCTGGACGCGTCGAGCCAGATCTCGACTTCCTCGGGATCGAGGCGCAGCAGCGCCAGCTTCGGATCGTCCTTGCCGCCCTCGTACCAGGCGGCGACGAAGCGGTTCCACAGCCGGTCGATGGTGGCCTTGTCGTTGTCGAGGCCGACCTTGCCGTGCATCGTCGCGTACAGGTCGTGGCCCTTCGACGTGAACGTCGCGATAGCGCGACCCGCTTCGCCAGCATTGGCACTCTTGCCGAGCTTGCGGACCATCGCGTTGTCCTTGGACGTGAAGAACCAGATGGGCCCGCGATCGCCCTCGAGCTGCGCCGTCATCGGGCGGGAATGGCCGTCGTCGACACCCACGAGGCCCAGCATCATGGTCATGTCGGAGCGCAGGGACTTCCAGAACCTGGCTTCGAGCTCCTGCTGGGTCGGCATGGCAAGTCCTCCGTGTCGGGTCGATTCCTCAAGTCCGACGTGGCGGCGGAGGTTCCCGGCACGCGCCGACGTGTTGACGATCGGCCGCCGTCTCGGGCATGGACATCCGCGCGTCCATGCCGGAAAGCCGGGTTAGCACAGGGGTAGTGCAGCGGTTTTGTAAACCGAAGGTCGCGGGTTCGAATCCTGCACCCGGCACCGTCGCGGAACGAAAAGCGAGGCGCAGGAGGAGCGCATGCCCGGGGGGATGCTGCGGTTCGTGGCCTTGTTGGCGGCGATCACCGTCGCCGTTGCGGGCGAGGCGTCGGCGCTGCAGTTCTCCGTCAGGAACTGCACGGGGACCTTCGGCGGGGTGACCGTCTTCTCCGACTGGTTCAACCCCGCCGTCCACGATGCGAGCCAACCGGCCGGCTACGACTGGTGGGCGCCCGGCGACAGCAAGCAGTTCTCCTGCGACACCTCGACCTGCAAGGTGCGCATCCGCATTCCCGGCGGGGCCGATGTCTGGCCGTCCAATCCGATCGTCACCGGCGACATCTGCATCCAGACCGAGGGCGGCGTCTACTGGCCCGTGGAGCTGTCGCACCCGCAGTGCGGGGTCGCGTGCAAGTCGACCTACAATCCCTGACGTGACGCCGGCGACCGCTACGGCAGCGCGGTGACGTTGGCCGCCTGCGGCAGCAGCCGCTTGGTCGCCGCCAGGAGCTGGTCGACCTCGGCTTCCACGCCGTCGTGGCGGCACACGAAGCGCACGAGCTTCGGCCCGCGCCGGGCGAAGAGGAAGCGCTCGGCCTCCAGCCGCGAGATCACCGCTTCCGGCAGCTCGGCGAAGACCTCGTTGGCCTCGGCCGGGACGTGCAGCTTGACGCCCGGGAGGGCGGACAGCCCGTCCGCCAGCCGCCGCGCCAGCCCATTGGCGCGCGCCGCCAGCGTCAGCCACAGGTCGCCCTCCACATAGGCCAGGAGCTGGGCCGAGGCGAAGCGCATCTTCGACCAGACATGGCCGGCGCGGCGCAGGCGGAACACCAGCTCGTGGGCAATGGCCGGGTCGAAGGCGACGATCGCATCGCAGGACATGCAGCCGTTCTTGGTCGCCCCGAACGACAGCACGTCGACCCCGATCTTCCATGTCATCTCGGCCGGCGAGCAGCCGAGCGTGTCCAGCGCGTTGGCGAGCCTGGCCCCGTCCATGTGCATCTTCAGCCGGTGCGCGTGGGCGATCTCGCCGATCGCCGTCAGGTCGTCCATGCGATAGACGGTGCCGAAATCGGTCGCCTGCGTAACCGAGACGCCGGCCGGCTGCGGCTTGTGCGGCTGGCCGATGCCGGCCGCCGCGATCGCCTTGCCCAGCGTATCGGCCGTGATGCGGTACTGCGCGCCCGGCAGCAGCTGCAGCTTGGCGCCGCCCGACTGCGCCTCGAACGCGCCGCACTCGGACGTCTGGATATGCGCCGACTCGTGGCAGTAGATGCCGCCCCAGGGCCGCGTCATCGAGGACAGCGCGATCGCGTTGGCCGCCGTGCCGGTCGCCACCGGGAAGACGCGGACCTCGGTCTCGAACAGGTCGGAGAAGCGCCGGTCGAGCGCCTTCGTCGTCTCGTCGTTGCCGTAGGAGGGGGCGGTGCCGCGGTTGGCGGCGACGATCGCCTCCATCACCTGGGGTGCGACCGAGGCGGTGTTGTCGCTGCGGAAGTCGACGGGCTGTGGCGTCATCGCGGCCGCTCGGGATGGTGGGAACGAGGGGCGACGATAGGCCCGCCGCGGCGGCGCGGGCAACCGCACGCTCGTGACGCGCATGCCCGTTGCGCGGACGCGCGCCCGCGGCGAATGTGCGCGGGCCGGAGGCGAGCGCCATGGGTACCGTCCGCAACATTCTCTTCGTCATGTGCGACCAGCTGCGCGCCGATCATCTCGGCTGCGCGGGGCACCCGCATCTGAAGACGCCGAACCTCGACGGCCTGGCGCGGCGCGGCGTGCGATTCGATCGCGCCTATGTCCAGTCCGGCGTCTGCGGCCCGTCGCGCATGTCGTTCTACACGGGCCGCTACATGTTCAGCCACGGCGCCACCTGGAACCGCGCGCCCTTGTCGATCCGCGAGCGCACCATCGGCGACTACCTGAAGCCGGTCGGCCTCGAGGTGGCGCTGGCGGGCAAGACCCATGTCATCCCCGACGCCGATGGACTTGCCCGCTATGGCATCGAGGGCGGCACCGCGCTCGGCACGCTCTTGCGCGACGGCGGCTTCCGTTCGCTCGACCGCTACGACGGCCACAGCCCGCCCGGGCAGGAGAGCGGCTATCCCGCCTTCCTGCGCGCCAAGGGCTACGACGGCGACGACCCGTGGAGCCGCTGGGTGATCTCGGCCGAGGCGACCGATGGCCGCATCGTCAGCGGCTGGAACATGCGCAACGCCCGGCTGCCGGCCCGCGTGCGCGAGCCGCACTCCGAGACCGCCTACATGACCGACCGGGCGATCGACTTCATCGAGGGCCAGGGCGAGCGGCCGTGGTTCCTGCACCTCTCCTACGTCAAGCCGCACTGGCCGTACATGGCGCCCGCCCCCTACCACGCGATGTACGGGCCCGAGGACTGCCTGCCGCTCAACCGCGACCCCGCGGAGCTGATCGAGCCGCACCCCGTGGTCGCCGCCTATCGCCGGCACGAGGAGGGGCAGAGCTTCGCCCGCGAGGAGGTCGTGCGCACGGTGCGGCCGACCTACATGGGCCTCATCGCGCAGCTCGACGCCCATATGGGCCGGCTGCTGGCCGCCCTCGATCGGCTCGGGCGCCGCGACGACACGATGATCGTCTTCACCGCCGACCACGGCGACTTCCTCGGCGACCACTGGCTGGGAGAGAAGGAGATCTTCCACGAGGAAGCGATCCGCGTGCCCTTCATCGTGGTCGATCCGGACACGCGCGCCGACGCGACACGCGGCCGGGTCGAGCGCCGGCTCGTCGAGGCGATCGACCTGCTGCCGACCTTCATCGAGGCCACGGGCGCCCCCGGCGCGCCGCACCTGCTGGAGGGGCGCTCGCTGATGCCGCTGCTGCGCGGTCCTACACCCACGGAGTGGCGCGAGGCGGCCTTCAGCGAGCTCGACTACGCCTTCCGCGAGGCGCGCCTGCTGCTGAAGCGCGAGCCGGCGGACTGCCGTGCCTTCATGGTCCGCACCGAACGCTGGAAATACGTGGAGTGGCACGGCTTCCGCCCGCAGCTCTTCGACCTGCAGGAGGACCCGCGCGAGCTGGTCGACCTCGGCACGTCGGGAGCGCATCGGGCGATCCGGCGCGAGATGAAGGATCGCCTCTGGGATTGGGCCAGCCGGCGGCGCCTGCGCACGACGCTGTCGGACGAGGAGGTCCGCCGCCGCACCGCCAGGCACAGGGAGCACGGGATCTTCTTCGGCATGTGGTGAGCGCGGCCGCTTGCGCCACATCCTCCAGTCCTTCGCGACGACGGCGGCCGTCCAGCTCCTCGGCCTCGTCAACGCCGTGCTGCTCGCCCGCCTGCTGGGGCCCGATGGGCGCGGCGAGATCGCGCTCGTCGTCCTCTATCCCCTGCTGCTGCACGGCCTGGCCGGCCTCGCCATCGCCGATGGCATCGTCTATCGCGCGGCGACCGGCGCGGCGGCGCCGCCCCGGCTCGCGCCGAGCGTGGCGGTGCTCGCGATCGGGCTCGGCACGGCGGCGGCAGTTGCCGGCTGGCTGCTGGTCCCCTGGCTGCATGCCCAGCACGACGACGAGGTGCGCTGGTCGGCCGGCGTCTACATGGCGATGCTTCCCGCCGGCCTGCTGGCGCTACACCTGGGTGCCGTGTTCCAGGGGCGCCTCGAATACGGGCCGTGGAATGCGATCCGCCTGACGACGACGGCGGCGACGGTCGGCTGCGTGCTGCTGCTGGCCGCCATGGGAGCCGCCCAGGTCGCCACGGTCACGGTGGCCTATCTTGCCGGCTTCACCGTGTCCGCGGTGCTGGCGATCATGCTCGCCCGCCGGCGCGGCTGGCTCGCCGGCCGGCCGGAGCGGGGCGAGGCCGTAGCCGTCCTCGGGTTCGCGGCGCCGCTGCAGCTCGGCGTCATCGTCCAGATCGCGGCCGAGCGCCTCGACCAGCTCTTCATCTCCTGGCTGCTGACGCCGGTCGATCTCGGCCTCTACGTCGCCGCCATGGCGATCGCCGCCATTCCGGCGATCCCGGCGGTGACGCTCGGCAACGTCGCCTATCCGCGCATCGCCGCGGTCGCCGACCGCGGGCCGGTGGTCGAGCGCTACCTGCGCCTGTCGGTGGCGCTGGCCGCCCTCGTCGCCGGCGCGCTGATGCTGGTCGGCGGGCGCCTGGTCGAGGCGCTCTACGGGCCGGAATTCGCGCCGGCCGCCCCGATCCTCGCCTGGTACGCCGTGGGTGCGGTGGCGATGGCCGCGCGCGTGGTGCTGGCGCAGGCGGTGAAGGCGGCGGGCCGGCCGGGCCTGACGCTGCGCGCCGAGGCGGTCGGGCTCGTCGTGAACGTGGTGGCGCTGGCCCTGCTGCTGCCGGCCATGGGCGTGGTCGGGGCCGCCATCGCCTATGCGGCGGCCCAGGCGGCGGTCGCCCTGATGCTGGGATCGGCCGCCCGCCGCGTCGCCGGCTTCGACCCTTTCCGCCTCCTGCGCGACACGCCGCGCGACCTCGCCGACCAGCTCGGCCGCCTGCGCCGGCGTTAGGCGCCTCAGCCCGTCTTGGCGGCCTCGTCCGAGGTGGCGAGCGCCACGCCGCGGCCGAAGCCGAGGACGGGGCCGAGGCGATCGAACAGCGCCACCAGCCCGCGCGGCATGAACATCACGACGATGACGATGAGGGCGCCGTAGATCAGCATGCGGTGCTCGCCGATGCCGCGCATCGCCTCGGTGCCGATGGTCAGCGCGAAGGCGCCGAGGATCGGGCCGAACAGCGTGCCGACGCCGCCGATCAGCGTCACGCCGATGATGAACACCATGAGGTCGAGGCCGAGCACCGAGGACGGCGTCAGCAGCAGGATGTAGTGGGCGTAGAAGGCGCCCAGCAGCCCGACCATGAAGGCGCTGGTGGAGAAGGCCAGCAGCTTGTAGCGCGTCAGGCTGATGCCAAGGCTCTCGGCCGCGTCCTGGGAATCGCGGATCGCGACCAGTGCCAGGCCGATCGGCGACTTCACCATGCGCACGACGGCATAGACCGAGCCGAGGAAGAGGAAGGCGGCGAGGTAGTAGTAGGGCGCCTTCTGGGCGGCGTTGAACACCACCTCGCCGACGATCGGCAGCTCGAAGCCGTCATAGGCGGGGATGCCCCACAGTCCCATCTCGCCCCGCGTCGTCTCGCGGAAGACGGTCAGCAGCACGCGCACGATCTCGGCGAAGCCGAGCGTCACGATCGCGACATGCGGGACCGAGCGGATGCGCAGCACCGGCAGCGCCACGACGAGGCCCGCCGCCGCCGCGACGAGGCCGGCGACGGGGGTCGTCAGCCACGGGCTGATTTCGAAGTTCTTGGAGATGAGCGCCGAGAAATAGGCGCCGATGCCGAAGAACGCGTGGTGGCCGAAGGTCTTCAGGCCGGCATAGCCGGTGGTGAAGTTCCATGCCACGGCGAACGCCGCGAAGATCATCGACAGGATCACCACGTGCAGCACGTAGGTGTCGTGCCAGATCACCGGCAGCGCCAGCAGGATGGCGACCATGAGCGCCACGACGGCGCGGCCGGCGGGGGAGAGGGGCGCGAACATCGGCGTCAGCGCTCCTTCACGCCGAACAGGCCCCAGGGACGGACCCAGAGGAAGGCGATCATCACCCCGAAGGCGATGACGTCGCGCCATTCCGACGAGGTCAGCGTGATGCCCACGGCTTCGACGATGCCGAGCAGGAAGCCGCCGACGATGGCCCCGGGGAAGCTGCCGAGCCCGCCCAGCACGACGACGACGAAGGCCTTGATGATGAGCGGCAGTCCCATCCACGGGTTGACCGCGAAGAGCGGCGCCAGCAGGGCGGCGGCGACCGCGGCGAGTGCCGCCCCCAGTGCGAAGGTGATGGTGTGGATGCGTGCGGCCGGCACGCCGACCACCGCGGCCGCCTCCGGGTCCTGCGCCGTCGCGCGCACCGCCCAGCCGAAGCGCGTCCAGCGCAGCACGGCCGCCATCGTCGCCATCACGGCGACGGCGACCGCGAAGATCAGCACGCGTTGCCAGGGCAGGCGGAAGTCGCCGATGCGCAGCAGCCCGTCGACGAAGTAGGGCACCGACTGGTAGCGCTCGCCCCACAGAGCCAGCGCCAGGTTCTGCAGGAAGACGGAGATGCCCAGCGTGACGGCGATGGTGCTGAAGGCCCAGCCCTCGCGCTTGACCAGCACGCTCACCGTCAGCCGCTGCACCAATGCGGCGATCAGGCCGACCCCCAGGGTCGCCACGATGACGGCCGGCACCGGGTGGATATGCTGCTGGGCGAAGAGGAAGAACACGAAGAACCCGCCCAGCATGTAGAACTCGCCATGGGCGAAGTTGAGGATGCGCATCGTGCCGTAGATGAGGGCGAGGCCCGCCCCCATGATCGCGTACATCGAGCCGAGGATGATCCCGTTGACCACCTGCTCGAGGAAGAGGGAGAAGGTCATCGGCCTCCCCTCAGGCGCCGAGATAGACGCGCTTGACCATCTCGTGCTCCAGCATCTCGAGGCCGGCCCCCTCCAGCACGATGCGTCCGCTCTCCAGCAGGTAGCCGCGATGGGCGTTGGAGAAGGAGAGGTGGACGTTCTGCTCGTTGAACAGCACGGCGATGCCCTCGCCGTTGATGCGGCGGATGATGTCGATGATCTGCCCGACGATTCGCGGGGCGAGGCCGAGGAACGGCTCGTCCATCATGAGGAGGCGCGGGCCGGACATCAGGCCGCGGGCGATCGCCACCATCTGCTGCTCGCCGCCGCTCATGCGGCCGGCGAGCTGGCCGCGCCGCTCGCGCAGGATCGGGAAGAGCGATTCGACCCATTCCAGCCGCTCGCGCTCGCGGCCGCGCGCAGAGGGGTGGAAGGCGCCCATGCGGACGTTCTCCAGCACCGTCATCTGCGGGAAGAGGCGCCGGCGCTCCAGCACCAGCGACACGCCGACACCGGCCATCTGGTGGGTCGGCGTGCCCGCCAGCGCCTTGCCGTCGAGCGTGACGGTGCCGGCGGCCGCCCGCACGAGCCCGATGATCGCCTTCAGGATGGTGCTCTTGCCGGACCCGTTCGGGCCCATGACGGCGACGACCTCGCCCGCCCCCACCGTCAGCGACACGTCCCACAGCACCTGAACGTCGCCGTAGCGCACGTCGAGGCCCTTCACTTCGAGCACGGAAGCTCTCCGGCCCGAGCGACCTCATGCCTCGACAAGCTCAGCATGAGGACCCCGCCTATGGGTTTGCTGCATTGAAGGAAGGGGTTTCCTCGTCCTGAGCCTGTCGAAGGACGAGGCTCTCCGACGCGCGCGACATCACGCATGGGCGGCGCCGAGATAGAGGTTGACCACGTCCGGATGCCGGGCGATCTCGTCGGGCGCGCCCTCGGCCAGCTTCTCGCCGCGGTTGAGGAACATCATGCGGTCCGAGAGCCGCATGATGACCCGCATGTTGTGCTCGACCAGGATCAGCGTCACGCCGCTCTCGCGCAGCCGGGCGACCAGGTCGATGAGGCCGGGGATGCTCGCCTGGTCGACGCCGCCCGTCACCTCGTCGAGCAGCAGGAGGCTCGGCTTGGTCGCCATCGCGCGCGCCAGCTCCAGCCTCTTGCGCTGGCCGGTCGACAGCTCCTTGGCGAGCGCGTGGCGCTTGTGGGCGAGGCCGACCATCTCGACATAGGGCCCGGCCGCCTCGCGCATCTCCGCCAGCGTGCGGTGACGCACCAGCGCGGCCGCCATCACATTCTCCTCGACCGTCAGCTCGGCGAAGGGCTGGGTGATCTGGAAGGTCCGCGCGATGCCGAGCCGCGAGCGCCGGTCCGGCCTGAGCGCCGTCACGTCGCGGCCCTCGAACCAGATGCGGCCCGTCGTCGGCTGCAGGGCGCCCGCGATGAGGTGGAAGAGGGTGGTCTTGCCGGCGCCGTTGGGGCCGAGCAGCCCGAACACCTCGCCCCGGCGCACGGCGAAGTCGACCTCGGCGACGGCGACCAGCCCGCCGAAGCGGATGCCCAGCCCCTCGACGCGCAGGATGTCGTCGTCGGTCGCGATCATACCGGCGAGGAATGCATGAAGGGGGAGTGCATGAAGGGGGCTGGCCTCCCCCGCCGGCGACGACGGGGGAGGGGCGCCGGAATCACTGCGGACGGTACTGCGAGGTCGCGACCGAGGCGGGCCAGATGGCCCGCCACGTGCCGTCCTGCACCTGGGCGGCGGGAACCGCGAAGTAGTCCGGGCCGACGCGCGGCGAATGGGTCGCGGGATCGAACACCCAGCGGCCGAGCGTGCACTTGAAGTCGGTGGCGGCCAGCGCGTCGCCCAGCTTCTTCACGTCGGTCGAGCCCGCCCTCTTGATCGCATCCATCAGCGCGCCGGCGTTGCAGTAGGCGAAGGCATGGTCGCCCGACGTCTCGACCCCGAGCAGCGGCTTCATCTTGTCCGCCAGCTCCTTGTGCGCCGGGTTGTTGTCGGGATCGAACAGCAGCGGCGAATAGACGAGGTTCTCGCCGGCGGCACCCGCCGCCGTCACGAACTCGCGCAACGTCGGGTAGAAGATGGCGAAGTGGAAGGGCTTTACGTCCTGCTCCTTCATCTGCTTCACCAGCGCGGCCCCGGCGTTGGGCGAGGTGAAGATGCTGATGAGGACGTCGGGCGGTGCTGCGCGCAGCTTGGAGATCTGGGGATAGAAGTCGGCATGGCCGATCGGCACCAGCTCCTGGCCGGTCATCTTCCAGCCGGCGGGATCGAACAGCTTGCGCATGAACTCGATGTTCGACTTCGCGTAGTCGGTCTCCTCGGTGACGAAGCCGTAGGTCTTGTTCGGCGCCTTCACCTTGCCCTCGGCGATCAGCCACTGCGTCGTCTGGAAGGTGGTGTCGGCGTAGGCGTCGGAGTTGAACGAGAACTTCCAGTAGTTCCCGTACTTCTTCTTGTCCGAGGCGATCTTGCGCGCGATCTCCTGGCTCACCGGCTGGCCGGTGTAGAAGATCTTGGGGAAGGCCGGTGCCAGCTCCATGATCGCCAGCGTCACATGGCTGTGGAACAGCTCGCCCACCAGCACGTCGACGTTGTCGCGGGTCAGCAGCTTCTGGGCGGCGCTGACGCCGACCTCCGGCCGCGACTGCGAATCCTCGAACAGGACCTCGACCTTCTTCATCCGGCCGTCGACCATGAGGCCGCCCTGGGCGTTGACCTCGTTGGCGACGAACTCCCAGCCCTTGCGCATGGCGATGCCGGAGGCAGCCGCCGGCCCCGACATCGGGCCGATGGCGCCGATCTTCACGGTATTCTGCGCCACGGCCGGCAACGGCCCGGCGAGCGAGGCGATGGCCGCGACGGCGGCGGCAGCGAGCAACGGACGCATGGAACGCACCCCCGGAACGAAGTCTCCCGCGCGAATTAGCGCACGGCCCGCGTCGCCGAAGCAAGCGTCGCGGCGACGATTCCGGCTGCGCCGCGCACGGCCGGCCGATGCCGCCGCGCTGACGTCGCTGGTGCGCGAATCGAAGGCATCCTGGGGCTACGATGCAGACTTCCTGGCGCATTTCGCGCCGTCGCTGCGGGTGACGCCGGGCGCACTGACGCGCCGCCGCTGCTGGGCCGCCGTCGCGGGCGGGACTCTCCTCGGCTATGCGGCGCTGGCGGACGACCGGCTCGACGACCTTTTCGTGGCGCCTTCCGCCATGGGCCGCGGCGTCGCCCGCAGCCTGCTGCGCCGGGCGGCCCGCGACGCGCTGCGGCTGGGCCGTCGCCGCCTCGTCCTCGACGCCGACCCCTTCGCCGAGGGCTTCTACCGCCGCCTCGGCGCGCGGCGGATCGGGTGGACGCTCTCGCCCTGGCCGGGCGATCCCGGGCGCCGCCTGCCGCGCATGGCCCTTCCCTGCATTCGCTTGCGATAGGGATCGGACCGCCCGGATACTCGCCCCTCCGGACCGGAGGCACCATGACCGACGAAGCGACCCAGCGCGGCATCGACAACCTGATGAAGACCTTCGGGCGGATGCCCGACACCTTCCGCATCATGCTGGAGCACGCGCCCGCCGCCTTCGCCGGCTACACGACGATGCGTTCCTTCGTGATGCGCGACCGCGACGAGGGGGCCGCCCTCGACCTCAAGACCAAGGAGCTGGTCTTCGTCCTCCTCGACGTGCAGCTCGGCAACGTCACCGGGGCCAAGAGCCACGCCACCAACGCCTTGCGCCTCGGTCTCACGGTGCCCGAGCTGGTCGAGGGCCTGGTTCAGGTCATCATGGCGGCCGGCATCACCCCCTGGAACATGGCCGGCCGCGAGGTGCTGGAGCACGCGCTCGCGATCGAGGCGGCGAAGGGAAGCTGACGGGAGACGGCGGCGGGAGTGACGTCTTCATCAGCCCTCCCCGCCCTCACGACGGCGCGAAGCGCAGGTCGACGGCCCGGATGAGGCGCTGCTCGGCCAGCGTGTCGGTCTCTGCCTCGCTGCCGGGTGCGGCCGGCGGCAGGGTCCCGTCGGCGTGGCCGGCGACGCGGCTCGACGGGATGCGGATGCCGGCGCCCAGCACCGGCGTCGCCAGGATGTCGTGCGGATGGCCGGCGGCGATCTCGCGCACGATCGTGCGGTTGAAGCGGGCGGCGGGCGCCGGGTCGGTGTCGGAGTCCGGCGGGCAGGGATAGGCGTAGCCGGCCGCAACCAGCGTCACGAGGCGGCGCAGGACGACGCCGTCCTGTGCCTCGCCGACGAGCGCACCCAGCTCGGCGATCGAGGCGGGACCGTCCGCCAGCCGGTCGAGCAGCGGGTCGAAGGCCTGGGCGTTGATGTCGACCTTGCCGACGGGGAAGCTGACGCTGAGCGGGCAGCGGTCGCGACGGCGCATCGGCGCGAAGCGCTGGACGCGCACCTGGTCGCGCCACTCCGCCGGCGTCATCGGCGCCGGACCGCGCACGAAGACGTCGCGGCGGAAGCCGTTGTTGCGCACGAGGTCGCGCACCGTCTCGCGCATCGGCCCGGCCGGCAGCTCGCCCACGAACTTGGCGGTCTCCGGCGCCATGACGAAGCGGTCGATCGTGTCGACGACATCGCAGGTGCCGACGAAGCTGAGCTTGGCGGTGGCCAGCGCGTCGACGACGTCGGAGTGCTGCAGCGGCTCCCAGTGGCGCACGAAGTATTCGTGCAGGACATAGCGGATGTCGCCGGCGCGGATGTGCTCCAGCCACTTCGACATCGCCTTCTGGTCCTTGAAGTAGCCGGCATTGGTGCCGAGCAGCTTCTCGATGAACTGCATCGCCTGGCCGGCCCGGTCTTCGGCGCCGCCGCGCCCCTGCTGCTCCGCATAGGCGTTCATCAGCCGCTGGATCGGCAGGAGCGGCGTCCAGGAGGTCAGGGTGTTGTAGCTGAGATGGGCGATGCCGCCCGGCTTCAGGTTGCGCGCGAGCACCCGGACGACCGCGTCGCGGGTCTGCGGGCCGATCCAGGTATAGACGCCGTGCAGCGCGATGATGTCGGCCTGCGGCAGGTCGGCCTCGACCATGTCCTCGAAGCGCTTTTCGAGGAAATGGACATTGCCGAGGCCGGCCGCCGCGGCCATCCGGCGGGCGCGCGCGACATGGGCGGGGCTGTAGTCGACGCCGTGGAACTCGGCCGCCGGGTTGGCCGCCGCCATCACCAGCAGGCTGAGCGCCTGGCCGCAGCCCAGCTCCACATAGGTGAAGCGGTCGCCGGGCGGCACCGCGTGCATGCGGTGCAATAGCGGCACGAAGCGCAGCAGGGCGGGCGACAGGCTGGAGAAGTAGTGATTGGTGTAGGGCGTGCTGGAGGCGAGATCCTCGACGGTCATGAACGGCCCTCGGGTCGGATGGAGCGGGCGGCAGAGGTCAGACGTAGGCGGCGAAACGCCCGCAGATAGCGGCCGTCAGCCATGCCAGCAGCGAGATGAGCGCGGCGCGGCGGGCGGCCCGCGGCGGCCGCGACCACAAGGCGATGCTGCGAAAGCTGCCGAGGTGGAAGACGATCAGGTTCACGAGCCCGATGCCGATCGCCGCGAACTTTACGAGGAAGACCGGGTTCGACACGACCCCGTTGGCCTCCGCCAGGAAGAGCACGGCCCCGGTCGGCACCGCCAGGACGAAGCCCAGCCGCGCCACGGGCAGCGCGATCGCCGCGGCGTCGGCCGGCCTCGCGCCGCGCAGCACGCCCAGCAACCGCAGGTCGAAGACCACGATGGCGCCGACCAGCAGCATCACCCCCAACACGTGGACGACGTTGGCGAGCGGATAGAGCCACAGCGACTCGCGGATCATCTGGCCCGCGGCCGACCGTTCCAGCGCCAGAGCCCACGCGATTCCCCCCTCGGCCTCTTCCATCGCGTCACCGCAGCTCCACGGTCTTGCCGTCGACGGTGATCCGTTCGGCCCGGATCTCGAAGGGGTCGGTGCGGTGCGGGTATCCGACCACGCGGGCGGTCTTGCCGACGGCCATCGCCTCGGGCGGCAGGCCGCGGTTCTGCATGCGGAAGGGTGGGGCCAGGACGATGATCCAGGTCTTGCCGGGCACCTCGAGATGCACGGTGCCGTGCGGGTTCTCGTAGCTCATCTGGCGGATCGTGCCGGTCAGGTCGAGCGTGGTCGCGGCGTCGTAGGAGCCCCAGCCGTGATGGGCCTGGGTCGGCACGGCCGCCAGCACGGCGGCGGCGGCGAGCGGAACGAGGAAACGCATCGCTGCTTCTCCATTTCGGCGAATCGGCAAGGATATGGTCCGCCGCCCACGAACGGCCACCAGCTTGCGGGCGGGCGACTCTTCGTGCAAGCATCCGGCCCAATTTGGCCCCGTCAGAGGGCCGTTCCGATCGGAAACGGCCGACGGGAGCGGGAGGACATCAAGGATGCGGACCATGCCCCCTGCCGGGCGCTCGCGGTCCCGGGCCGGGCGCATGCGCGCGCCGGACCGCCGGCCCGTGGCCGATCGCCGCCAATCCGCCGCCGCACCGCCGGCCGGGCTCGCGCCCGGCCGCCGGCCGTAGCGGCGCCAGGGAAGGACCCGCACCCATGGACGGACGCGGACCGGCCGACACGGGGGGCGTGCCGCCCACCGATATCCGGGACCCCAACTACTTCCACAAGGTCGTCGACTGCCAGTGGGCCTGCCCGGCCCACACGCCGGTGCCGGAATACATCCGCCTGATCGCGGCCGGCCGCTATGCCGACGCCTACATGGTCAACTGGAAGTCGAACGTCTTCCCCGGCATCCTCGGGCGCACCTGCGACCGCCCCTGCGAGCCCGCCTGCCGGCGCGGCCGCGTCGAGGCCGAGCCGGTCGCGATCTGCCGCCTGAAGCGTGTCGCCGCCGACAACAAGGGCGACGTCGCGGCGCGCATGCCGGAGATCCCGGCGGCCAAGAACGGCAAGCGGGTGGCGCTGGTCGGCGCCGGCCCCGCCTCGCTCACGGTGGCACGCGACCTGATGCCCCTCGGCTACCACTGCGTCGTCTTCGACCGCGACCGGCGGGCTGGCGGCATGATCCGCAGCCAGATCCCGCGCTTCCGCCTGCCCGAGGAGGTGATCGACGAGGAGGTCGGCTGGATCACCGGCATGGGCGTCGAGGTCCGGCTCGGCCGTTCGGTCGACAGCCTGAAGGGCCTGCTCGACGAGGGCTTCGACGCGATTTTCGTCGGCACCGGCGCGCCGCGCGGCAAGGAGCTCGACCTGCCCGGCCGCAAGGAGGCAGCGGCCAACATCCATATCGGCATCGACTGGCTTTCCAGCGTCTCGTTCGGCCATATCGAGCGCATCGGCCGGCGGGTGATCGTGCTGGGCGGCGGCAACACCGCGATGGATTGCTGCCGGTCGGCCAAGCGGCTCGGCGGCGAGGAGGTCACGGTCGTCGTCCGCTCCGGCTTCGAGGAGATGAAGGCCTCCCCCTGGGAGAAGGAGGACGCGATGCACGAGGGCATCCCGATCCTCAACTTCCTCGTGCCCAAGGAATTCGTCCACGAGGGCGGTCGGCTGACCGGCGTCGTCTTCGAGAAGGTCGCGGCCAAGTATGACGAGAAGGGCCGCCGCTCGCTGCTGCCGACCGGCGAGCCCGACCAGCTCATCCCGTGCGACGACGTGCTCGTCGCGGTCGGCCAGGAGAACTCCTTCCCCTGGATCGAGCGCGACGCCGGGGTCGAGTTCGACCGCTGGGGCCTGCCGAAGCTGGAGGCATCGACCTTCCAGTCGACCAATCCCAAGGTCTTCTTCGGCGGCGACGCCGCCTTCGGGCCCAAGAACATCATCTGGGCGGTGGCGCACGGCCACGACGCCGCGATCTCGATCGACCGCTTCTGCCAGGGCGAGGACCCGGCCCAGCGGCCGCCGCCGGGGGTCACGCTCGCCAGCCAGAAGATGGGCATCCACGAGTGGAGCTACGACAACGACATCTCCGTCGATCTGCGCTTCCGGGTGCCGTGGCAGGAGAAGGAGAAGACGCTGCGCAACATCGCGGTCGAGGTCGAGCTCGGGTTCGACGTGCGCACGGCATTCGCCGAGGCGCAGCGCTGCCTCAACTGCGACGTCCAGACGGTGTTCTCGACGCAGCTCTGCATCGAATGCGATGCCTGCGCCGACATCTGCCCGGTCGACTGCATCACCTTCACGCCGAACGGGCCGGAGGCGGAACTGCGCACGCGGCTGAACGCGCCGGCCCTCAACACGACGCAGGCGCTCTACGTCTCCGAAGCGCTGAAGACCGGCCGGGTGATGGCCAAGGACGAGGACGTCTGCCTGCATTGCGGCCTGTGCGCCGAGCGCTGCCCCACCGGCGCGTGGGACATGCAGAAGTTCCTTCTCGAGATGACGCACGCGGGGCACGCATGCCGCAGCCACTGAGCCGGACCAACGACTTCGTCGTCAAGTTCGCCAACGTCAACGGTTCGGGTTCGGCCAGCGCCAACCTGCTGTTCGCCCGCTCGATCCTGCGCATGGGCGTGCCGGTTGTCGCCCGCAACATCTTCCCCTCGAACATCCAGGGCCTGCCGACCTGGTACGAGGTGCGGGTGACCGAGAAAGGTTGGCGGGGTGCCCGCGGCGGCGTCGACCT
>JBFWXJ010000089.1:0-16513 GCA_050187535.1 Alphaproteobacteria bacterium
CGGTCGGCTGGCTGTCGAGATGCGAGCCGGTCAGCACCGGCGCCGCATCCGGGTCGCGTCCGCCGCGGCGGACGAAGAGATTGCCGATCGCGTCGGCAGTGCAGGTGAAGCCACGCGCCTGCGCCCACGCCATCAGCAGGCGGCGCGCCGCCACGTCGGCATCCGTCAGCGCCTGCCGGTCGACCCCGCCGCGGCCGGTCGCGCCGATCACCGCCATCGCGGCGTGGCGCTCCATCAGACGCTCGGGGTTGATCGCCGGAAATGACATCGCCGGCCGTTCGCGTTGCCGTGGGATGTCAGCGACGCTAAGGGCGGGGATGACCTTGGTCAAGTCACTTGACCGACAAGAAAGACAATTGCGGTGGGCGTGTCAGAAGCTCTTCGGCGTGTTGACCCACAGGATGCTGGCCTCGCCGTCGCCGGGGTTGCGGTAGCCGTGCGGCAGGCTCGAATCGAAGAAGAACGAATCCCCCTGCTCGACACGGTAGGTGATGCCGTCAACCGTGAGATCGAGCGACCCCGTGAGGACGAGGCCGAACTCCTCCCCGTCATGTTGGATGAAGCCGTCGCTCGACCCCTTGGCCGCGACGTGGTGGATGTTGGCTTCGAGCAGCTTGGCGAGCGCGTTGGGCACCACCCGTTCCAGCACGACGCCGCGGCCGCGGCGCAGCGGATCCATCCGGATGGCCGGCCGCGTGCCCGCGCGCATCACGGCGACGGGGCCGGCGCCGGCCGGCGCTTCCGAGAACAGCTTGGCGACGCTGATCTCCAGCGCCGTGACGATGCGGTGGAGGACGGCCAGCGACGGCCGTACCTTGTCGTTCTCGACCTTCGACAGGAAACTCTCGGTGCAACCGACTTGGTCGGCGAGACGGCGCAGCGTGATGCCCTTGGTCAGCCGGGCGTGGCGCAGCCGCGTGCCGATCTCGGCCAGGGTCCCGTCGGCCGTCTCGTCGGCCGCGGGCGTGCGTCTGCTCGTCATGCGTCGGTCGTCGTCGGGGTGTTGGCGTGCAAACGAGAACTAGGCCGCCCTTGCCATACAATCAAGTCACTTGACCAATAATCAGGCAGTGGCATCAAGCGACGGCACGCGCGGCCCGATCCTCGCCCAGAAACGGCGTGACCGCGGCGAGCGCGCGGGCCGCGTACTCGTCCTTCTCGCCGACCGGCGCTACGTAGCCGATGACGCGCGCGGCTTCGGCGGTCCCGAGGACGCGGGCGATCAGCCAGGCGGCGATGTACTGCGCGGCGAGGCAGCCGCCGGCGGTCGCGACATTGCCGCGGGCGTGGAAGGCACGGTCCAGCACCATGACGCCCATCGCCCCCAGCTCGGGCGCGGTCATCAGGTCGGTGCAGGCGGGCGCGTCGCCCAGCAGGCCGAGCCGCGCCAGGATCATGGCGCCGGAGCACTGGCTGGCGACAAGCTGGCGCCGCGGGTCGAGGCGGATGCGGGCGAGCATCGCGGGGTCAGCGATGACGGCGCCGGTGCGCATGCCGCTGCCGATGACGACCGCGTCCGCCTCGGCGGCGAACTCGAGCGGCTCCTGCATCTCAACGGCGACGCCGCGCCCGGAGACGACGCGCGCCGTCGGCCCGGCGAGGCGGGCGGACCAGCCCGGTGCGGCCACCCGGTTCAGCAGGTTCGCGACGACGAAGGAATCGATCTCGTTGAAGGCGTCGAAGGTGAGGACGGCGATCCGCATGGTCCCGTTGCCCGGCTGTCGTGGAGCGGGACGCAGCATATCGCGCCTCATGTCAGCAGGGTCGACTCCAGATCGGGCCGACCGGGGTCCTCGAGCCTGCCCAGGCGCAGGCTGGCGGCGATGGCGAAGCGCAGGGTCGTCGCGCGGCGGCGGGCGGGCGGCAACGGATGGCGCGGCGCCTCGCGCAGCAGCGCTGCGCCGAACGCATCGGCGACGAGGATGCCCGTCTCCGCCGGCAGCACGTCGAGCGGGAAGCCGGGCGGCACCGCGAAGTAGAGGGCGTCGCAGAAGTCGCGATACTCCGGCCATTTGACGTCGGCCCGCAGGTCGGCGAGCGAGCTCTTGATCTCGACAATGACGATCTCGCCCCGGCGGTCGATCGCGGCGACGTCGGCGCGCCGGCCGGAGGCCAGCACCAGCTCGCACACCGTCCCGTAGCCGAGATCGCCCAGGGCCCGGCGGACGCCGCGGCCGACCGCGCGGGCGATGCGTTCCTCTTCCGGCGGCGATATCGCGGCCTCGGCCATCGCCGCAGTTCAGGCCGCGCGCAGCAGCGGCCGGCCCGGCTGCCGGCGGTAGCGCCAGACGACGGCCGGCGGCAGGTTGCGCCACGCCCGCGTCACCTTGCGGCCGTCGAGATGGAAGCGGCGCAGCGGGATCGGTGAGACCAGCCCGTAGGTGAACTGGATGTAGCTGCCCTTGGGATGCAGCAGCGCGAAGCTGCCCTCGACGACCGACGTCACCAGCGCCTTCGGCAATGAGACCAGCGGCAGGCTGGAGACGATCGCCGCGGCCTGGTCGACGCCCTCGCGCGCGAGCAGGCGCACCAGATCGCCCGCGTCGCCCTCGACGACGCGGATGCCGGGGAAGCGTTCACGCAGCACCCGCGCCAGAGCCGGGTCGCGCTCGACCGAGACGAGGCGCTGCGGCGGCACGCCCGCCTGCAGCAGGGCGGCGGTCACCGGGCCGGTCCCGGCGCCGAGCTCGACGACGGTGCCCGGCACGGAAAGGTCGACCTGGTCCGCCATCGCCCGGCCCAGCGCCGGGCCGCTCGGCCAGATCGAGCCGATGCGGGTCGGCGCCTGCAACCATTTCCACAGAAACAGCGCCGCTTCCCTGCGGCGCCGGCGTGAGGGGGCGGAATCGGCGGTACGGGACATCGAAGGGATTGACCGGACTGGATAAACTGTCGCCCAACCTAGTCCCGGGGCGCGCCGCGGACAACGGCGGGCGCAGGCGGGCCATCTCCTGTCGTCACCTCGACACCGATTTGCCGTACCCTGACGGATGGGGGAACGCAGCGGGAGACGGTCGATGCCGGATTTGGCGGAACGACTGAAGGACGAGCGCATCGCACAGGCCGAAGAGCTGGCGCACCGTCGGTTGGGCGGTGCGCAGGCCGCGAGCGCTGCGCGCTTCGTGCGCCTCTTCGCCCAGAACATGGCGCCCGACGACGTGGCCGCCTTCGCGCCCGAGGACCTGTACGGCGCCGCCCTCAGCCTCCTCGCGTTCGCCCGCGAGCGCGTGCTGGGCGCGCCCAAGATCCGAGTCTACGCGCCCCGTGCCGACGCCGACGGCTGGTCGTCGCGCTTCACCGTGGTCGAGATCGTCAACGACGACATGCCGTTCCTCGTCGATTCGGTCTCGGCCGAGCTCGCGCGACGCGGCATCGTCATGCAGCTCTGCGTTCATCCGATCGTCCTGGTGCGCCGGGAAGGCGGGACCCTGGTCGAGGTCGGGATCGAGGCCGGGACGGGCGTGCCCGAGTCCATGATGCACATCGAGATCGCGGCCTCGGCCGACGCCGAGGGGCGCGAGGGATTGCGCGCCGGCATCGCCGAGGTGCTGGCCGACGTGCGCCGCGCCGTCGCCGACTGGAAGGCGATGCGCGCCCGGATGGAGGAGGCGCGCGCGGGTCTGGTGGAGGAAGGTGCGGCCTTGCCGGCCGACGAGCGCGCGGAAGCCGACGCGTTCCTCGCCTGGCTCGCCGACGACCATTTCACCTATCTCGGCTGCCGCGACTACGCCTTCGGCACGGGCGACGGCGACGAGCCGGCTGCCGCGATCGTCGCGGGCTCCGGCCTCGGCATCCTGTCCGCGGACGAAGCGGCCGTGCTCGACGGCCTGCGGAACTTCTCGGCGTTGCCGGCCGACGTGCAGCAGTTCGTGCGCGCGCCGACCGCCCTGGTGATCAGCAAGTCGAGCCGCCGCGCCCGTGTGCATCGCCCGAATCCCATGGACGTCATCGCGGTGAAGCGCTTCGACGGCGAGGGACGGACGATCGGCATCCGGCTGTTCGCCGGGCTCTACACCTCGGCCGCCTACAGCGGTGCGGCGCGGACGATTCCCATCCTGCGCCGCAAGGTCGCCCGCGTGCTCGCGCGCTCCGGCCTCGACCCCGCGAGCCATGACGGCAAGGCGCTGCTGCACATCCTCGACACCTACCCGCGCGACGAGCTGTTCCAGATCGACGAGGAGGCGCTGTACCAGACCGCGCGCGGCATCCTGCACCTGGAGGAACGGCCGCGCGTCGCGCTCTTCATCCGCCGCGACCCGTTCGAGCGGTTCGTCACCTGTCTCGTCTTCGTGCCGCGCGACCGCTACGACACCGAGCTCAGGCACCGCTTCCAGCGCATCCTCGGCGAGGCCTTCGCGGGCGAGGTCGTCACCTTCCACACCCATCTCGCCGAATCGCCGCTGGCGCGCGTGCTCTTCGTCGTGCGCACCACCCCTGGCGCCATCCCGGCCTACGCGTCCGACGACGTCGAGCGCAAGCTGGTGGAGGCGGCGCGGTCCTGGGACGACCGCCTGAAGGAAGCGCTGGACCAGCGCATGGGCGAGACCGAGGCGATGGCCACGCTCCGCGGCTTCGCCGACGCGTTCCCGGGCGGCTACCGCGAGCGCTTCACGGCCGCGGTCGCGGTGCTCGACATCGAGCGCGTCGCCGATGCGCGAAAACGGGGCCTGTCGCTCGCGCTCTACCGCCCGGTCGATGCGGCACCGGGGGAGATACGCCTCAAGGTCTATCACCCCGACCAGCCGATGCCGCTCTCCGACGTGCTGCCGATGCTGGAGAATCTCGGGTTCCGCGTCGTCAACGAGATCCCCGACATGATCCGTCCGGCCGACGACGGCCGGCCGGTGTGGATCCAGGACATCGGGCTCACCACCCCGGGCGGCACCGCGCCCGACACGGCGACCCTGCGCGGCCCGATCGAGGAGGCCTTCCGCGCGGTCTGGACCGGGGTCGCGTCGAACGATGTGCTCAACCGGCTCATCGGCGCGGCCGGCTTCTCCTGGGAGGAGGCGCGGGTCCTGCGCATCTACGCCCGCTACCTGCGCCAGGTCGGATTCCCGATCAGCCAGACGCTGGTCGAGGACACGCTGCACGCCCACCCGGCGATCGCCCGGCTGCTGGTGCGGCTGTTCGCGATGCGCTTCGACCCGGCGGCGGAGACCGACCGGCTCACCCGCGCGGCCGGCATCGTGATCGAGATCGAGCATGCGCTGGACGCGGTGCAGAGCCTGGAGGAGGACCAGGTGCTGCGCGCGTTCCTGGCGCTGATCCGCGCGACACTGCGGACCAACCGCTACCAGCGCACGCCCGAGGGCGGGCCCAAGCCCTACCTCTCGATCAAGCTCGACAGCCAGGCGATCGACTTCCTGCCGTTGCCGCGGCCGCTGGTCGAGGTCTTCGTGCATTCGCCGCGCACCGAGGCGATCCACCTGCGCGGCGGCAAGGTGGCGCGCGGCGGCATCCGCTGGTCCGACCGGCGCGAGGATTTCCGCACCGAGATCCTGGGCCTGATGAAGGCGCAGATGGTGAAGAACGCGGTCATCGTGCCGGTCGGCTCGAAGGGCGGTTTCGTCGTCAAGCAGCCGCCCGCGACGGGCGGCCGCGAGGCGCTGCAGGCCGAGGTCGTCCACTGCTACCGCACGCTGATGCAGGGCCTGCTCGACATCACCGACAACCGGGTCGACGACGGCATCGCGGCGCCGGCCGACGTCGTGCGCTACGACGCCGACGACCCCTATCTCGTGGTCGCCGCCGACAAGGGCACCGCCACCTTCTCCGACATCGCCAACGGCATCGCGCTGGAATACGGCTTCTGGCTCGGCGACGCCTTCGCATCCGGCGGATCGAAGGGCTACGACCACAAGGCGATGGCGATCACCGCGCGCGGCGCCTGGGAAGCGGTGAAGCGGCACTTCCGCGAGCACGGCGTCGACACGCAGTCGACCGACTTCACGGTGGTCGGCGTCGGCGACATGTCGGGCGACGTGTTCGGCAACGGCATGCTGCAGTCCCGCCACATCCGCCTCGTCGCCGCCTTCGATCATCGCCACGTCTTCGTCGACCCCGAGCCCGACGCGGCGGCGAGCTTCGCCGAGCGCCAGCGCCTCTTCTCCCTGCCGCGGTCGAGCTGGGCCGACTACGACCGCGCCCTGCTGTCGCCGGGCGGCGGCATCTTCGAGCGCACCGCCAAGTCGATCGCCGTCACGCCGGAGATGAAGGCGCGCTTCGGCATCGTGCGCGACCGGGTGACGCCGGTCGAGCTGATGCGGGCGATCCTCGTCGCTGACGTCGACCTGCTGTGGTTCGGCGGCATCGGCACCTTCGTGAAGGCGTCCGACGAGACCCATGCGGATGCCGGCGACAAGGGCAACGACGCCGTTCGCATCGACGGCGCGGCGATCCGGGCCCGCGTGGTCGGCGAAGGCGCCAATCTCGGCGTCACCCAGCGCGGCCGCATCGAATATGCGCGCCGCGGCGCCGGCGGCGGGGGCGGGGCGATCAACACCGACGCCATCGACAACTCGGCCGGCGTCGACACCTCCGACCACGAGGTGAACATCAAGATCCTCCTCGACGCCGTCGTCTCGGCCGGCGACATGACGGGCAAGCAGCGCGACCAGCTCCTGGCCGGCATGGCCGACGAGGTGGCGCAGCTCGTGCTGCGCAACAACTACCTGCAGACCCTGGCGCTGACGCTGGAGCAGGCCGAGGCGCCGGCCCTGCTCGCCGCCCACGCCCGGGCGATGGGCGCATTCGAGGCGCGGGCGCGCCTCGACCGCGCGGTCGAGTTCCTGCCGGACGGCGACGCGCTGGCGCGCCGCGCGCAGGAAGGTGCCGGCCTGACCCGGCCGGAGCTGGCGGTGCTCCTGGCCTACGCGAAGATGGCGCTGTTCAACGCCCTGCTGCAGTCGCCGGTGCCGGACGACCCGGCGCTCGAGGACGATCTCCTGGACTACTTCCCCCATCCGCTGCGCCACGGCTTCGACGCGGCGGTGCGCCGCCACCGGCTGCGACGCGAGATCGTGGCGACGATCGTGACCAACGTCCTCGTCAACCGCGCCGGCATCGCCTACGCGGCGACCGTGGAGGACGCGACCGGCGCCGACTGGCCGGCGATCGCGCGGGCCTGGCTCGCCGCGCGCGACGTGTTCTCGCTGGAATCGTTCTGGGCCGGCGTCGAGGCGCTCGACGGACAGGTGCCGACGACGCTCCAGACCGAGCTGATGCTGGCCGCCCGCCGGCTGGTCGAGACGGCGACGCCGCAGCTCCTGGAGGCCGTCGAGGACGAGGCCGGCATCGGGCCGGTCGTCGCGCACTACCTGGCCGGCACCGCCGAGCTGGAGGGCCGGCTCGCCTCGCTGCTGCCGCCATCGGTCGCCGAGACGCTGGCGGGCCGCGTCGCCGGCTATGTCGGCTCGGGCGTGCCGGAGGCGCTGGCGGCGCGCGCGGCCGGCTTCGAGCATCTCGCCGCGGCCCTGGCCGTGGTCGACCAGGCGTTGGCCGCCAAGGCGCCGTTCGATCGGGTCGCCCGGCTGCATTTCGCGGTCGAGGCGCGCTTCCGGCTGGCGCGGCTGGGTGCCGCCGCCGACGTCATCGGCGACGGCGGCTCGTGGAACCGGCGGGCCGCCGCCGCGGCGCAGGCCGATCTCGAGCGCGCGCGCCGGGCGCTGCTGGCGGGGGTGCTGGCGGTCGACGACGGCTCGGCCGATCCTGAAGCCTCCGTCGCCGCCTGGGCGGCCGCACGCCCGTCGGCGGTGGCGCGCATCGACCGCGTGGCGGCCGAGCTCGACGCAGCGCCGCGGATCGACCTCGCCATGCTGACCGTCGCCACGCGCACGCTCCGCGCGGCGGTCGAGGTGCCGCCGGGATAGGATGCTCAAGGGTGGAATCGGGGGTCGCGACGGCGGATTCGGAACATGATGGGCTACCGCGCCCCGGCATTGGTGGCCGAGGTCTCCCGCGAATGACGGCGCGGGTCGTGGGACGGCCGGCGGCCGCCTTCCTCGACCATCTCGCGGTCGACCGCGCGGGCGCGTCGCCGATCGCCGTCCAGATCGCGGCCCGCCTGCGCGACCTCGTGATGGCGGGCGGCATCGGGCGCGGCACCCGCCTGCCGGCGACGCGACAGCTGGCGGCGGCTCTCGGCGTGTCGCGCACCACGGTCACCGCGGCGATCGACATCCTGACGGCCGAGGGCTTCGTCGAGGCGCGGCGCGGATCGGGCACCTATGTCGCCGCGACCCTGCCGGCCGACCGCCTGGCCGGGGCCGCCGGACGCCGCTCGGCGGCCCGCGCGCTGCGTCTTTCGGTCAGGGGTGCGGCCGCCTCGGTCGCCTCCGCGGTCCATCGCGACGGGCGGCTCTTCACGCCGGGCACGCCGGCGCTCGACGCCTTCCCGCTGGCGGAATGGCGGCGCGCCGTCGCCCGCGTCCAGCGACGGCACGGCACGCTGCTGCTGCACCAGGGCGACCCGCGCGGCTGGCCGCCCCTGCGCGCCGCCATCGCCGCCTATGTCGGCCCCGCCCGCGGCGTCGTGTGCAGCCCGGACCAGGTGATCGTGCTGGCGAGCGCCCGGCAGGCCGTCGCGCTGGCGGCACGGCTCCTCGCCGACCGTGGCGACCGGGTATGGGTCGAGGACCCGGGCTACCCCGACGCCCGCGCCGCCTTCCTCGCCGCCGGCCTCCAGACGGTCGCGGTGCCGGTCGACGCCCAGGGCATCGACGTCGCGGCCGGCCGCCTGATGGCGCCGGACGCGCGGCTCGCCTCGGTCACGCCGTCTCACCAGTATCCGCTGGGTTCCGTCATGAGCCTGGAGCGGCGGCTGGCGCTGCTCGACTGGGCGAGGCGCGCCGAGGCGGCGATCCTGGAGGACGACTACGACGGCGAGTTCCGCTACGGCGGCCGGCCGATCACCGCCCTCTACGGCCTCGACGGCGGCGACCGCGTGCTCTATGTCGGCAGCTTCTCCAAGGTCATGTTCCCGGCACTGCGGCTGGCCTATCTCGTGGCGCCGGCCGGCCTCGCCGACGCCATGGCGGCCGCCCGCCGTGCCACCCATTCCGAGGCGCCGGCGCTGACCCAGGCCGCACTGGCCGAGTTCGTGGCGAGCGAGGCGTTCACCCAGCACATCCGCCGCATGCGCCTCCTCTACCGCGCCCGTCAGGAAGCGCTGGTGGCGCTCGTCCGCCGACACCTCGCGGGCGCGCTGACGGCGGCACCGTCGGAGGCGGGAATGCATCTGGTCGGCTTCCTCGATCCGGCACTCGACGATCGCCGCGTCGCCGCCGCGGCGGCGGCCGATGGGCTGGGGGCCACGCCGCTGTCCCGCTACGCCGCCGGCGCCAGGCGCGGCAACGGGCTGGTGCTGGGATACGCCGCCCATGACGAGCGGACGCTGGCCGATGGCGTGCGCCGGCTCGCCCGGGCGATCGACGGAGCGCGGCGCAAAGTGGCCCAGGTGGATATCTGAAAGTGGCCGCATCACTGGGCCACTCCGGGGCCTAGGTTCGAGGCGGTTTCCCTGCCATCGGAACTGCCGCCATGGATGCCTATTCGCCGACCCGCCGCACCCGCCTGAAGCGCCTGCCCAAGCGCGCCCACTACGACCGCGCCACCGTCCACGCCATTCTCGACGCGGCGATCCTCTGCCATATCGGCTACGTCATCGAGGGCCAGCCCTACGTGACGCCGACCACGTTCTGGCGGCACGAGGACCATGTCTACTGGCACGGCTCGTCGGCCAGCCGGATGCTGCGCGCGCAGTCGGGCGGCATCCCCGTCTGCTTCAGCGTCACGCATATGGACGGCTTCGTGATGGCGCGCTCGGGCTTCCATCACTCCGTCAACTACCGCTCGGTAATGGCGCTCGGCACCGCCGAAGTGGTGACCGATCCCGACGAGAAGAAGGTCTCGCTCGACGCCTTCGTGGAGCGGCTGTTCCCGGGCCGCAACGCCGAGCTGCGGCCGCCGACCAGGCAGGAGCTGAAGGGTACGACGGTGCTCGGCATGGCGCTGGAGGAAGTCTCGGCCAAGGTCCGCACCGGCCCGCCGGTCGACGACGACGAGGACTACGCGCTCCCCGTCTGGGCCGGCGTGCTGCCGATCCGCACCGCCTTCGGCCCGCCCGAGGCCGATCCGAAGCTGACGCCGGGGATCGCCGTTCCGCGGTATATCCGGGACTACGCGCTGGCGCCCCGGATGGAGGAGGTACCAGGCGAATAGCAACGGGTCGGGGAGGAATAGGCATGAAACGACGAACCGGCACGCCCTGGATGCCGGCACCCGACTACGGGCGCAGCCTGACGGGCCTCGGCGTCAACCTGCTGGTCGAGGAGATCGACCGTGCGCTGGATTTCCAGCGAACCGTGCTGGGAGCGACCGCACTCTATGCCGATCCCGACTTCGCGGTCGTGCGCGCCTTCGGCAGCGAGTGGATGCTGCATGCCGACCACACCTACGACCGCCATCCGCTGCGCCGGCACGCGGCCGAGAACGGCGCGCGCGGATCGGGCGTGGAGCTCCGGCTGCACGGCTGCGACCCGGACGCCGCGGAAGCCGCGGCCCTGGCCGCCGGCTACGAAGTGATGGCCGGTGCCGCCGACAAGCCGCACGGCCTGCGCGAGGCCTACATCGTCGATCCCGACGGCTATGTCTGGGTTCCCGACACGCCGACGGGGAAGTAGGGTGGCGGCATGCAGAAGCGCATCATCGCCGCACCCGACGCGCCGCTTCCCGCCAGTGCCTACGCCCAGGCGCTGGAGGTACGCGGCGCCGACCGCATCCTCTTCGTCAGCGGGCAGGTGCCGTCGACGGTCGACGGCACCGTGCCGCCCGACTTCGCCGCTCAGGCCCGTCTCGCCTGGGCCAATGTCGAGGCGCAGCTCCGCGCCGCCGGCATGACGCTCGACAACCTGGCCAAGGTCACGATCTTCCTCGCCGACCGCAAATACGCGATGGAGAACCGCGCCCAACGCCAGGCGGTACTGGGCGACCGCACGCCGGCGCTGACGGTGATCGTCTGCGAAATCTTCGACGCGGCGTGGCTGCTGGAGATCGAGGCGATCGCCGTCGCCTGACCTACCCGATCCGGCTCTCCGCCAGCCGGCGGGCCATCTCCGGCATCGCCTCGGCGCCGACATTGGCGAAGGCGAAGCGCACGAAGTCCTCCTGGCCCGGCCCGAAGGCGCTGCCCGGCACCGCGAGGATGCCGAGGTCGCGGGCGAGGTGGCGCGCCACCTCCTTGGCCGGTCGCCCCGTATGGGGATGGCGGACATAGGCGAAGTAGGCGCCGCAGCTCACCAGCGCATAGCCGGACGCGTTCGACCGGAAGACGCCTTCCACGGCCGTCACCCGCTCGCGCATGGTGGCGCGGTTGCCGGCGACCCATGGCTCCAGGTGGCCGAGGCCGTAGAGGGCGGCCTCCTGCCCCAGGCGCGGCGCGCAAATGGCGACGCAGTCCATCGCCTTCGCCAGCTCGGCGATCAGCGCCGGCGACGCCGTCACCGCACCGACACGGTGCCCGGCCATCGCGAAGGCCTTGGAGAAGCTGTAGAGCTGGACCAGCGTTTCCGGCCATTCCGTGTCGGCGAACAGTCCGTGCGCGGCACCGTCGGTCGGCAGGAAGTCCTTGTAGGTCTCGTCCAGGACCAGCGCGATGCCGTGCCGGCGGGCGAGTGCCGCGAACTCGGCGATCGTCTCCGGCGGGTAGATGGCGCCGGTCGGGTTGTTGGGCGAGACGAGCACGATCGCGCGCGTGCGCGGGCCGATCAGGGCTGCGGCCTCGGCCGGGTCCGGCACGCCGTCGCGGTCCGGGCGGAACGGCAGGTGGACCGCCCGCACGCCCAGCATGTCCAGCCACATCTGGTGATTGAAGTAGTAGGGTAGCGGCAGGATCACCTCGTCGCCGGCCTGGGCCAGCGTCATCATCACGAGGCAGTAGGCCTGGTTGCAGCCGGCGGTGACGGCGACGTTCTCGGCCGCGATGCGACCGCCGTAGATGCCGGCCAGGTGCGCTGCGAAGGCCGCGCGCAGGTCCGGCAATCCCACGATCGGCGCGTAGCGCACGATGTCCGGGTCGGCGAGGCGCTGCTGCAAGTGGCGCGTCATCGTCTCGGGCGGGGCGTAGCGCGGCACGGCCTGCGCCATGTCGATGAGCGGCGGCCCGCCCGTGCGGCCGGCGACCCAGCCCTGGACCTCGGCGATCGGCGGCTCGACGACGGCCCCCAGCAGGGGATTGAGACGATAGGCCATGGTCCGCCGGATGATGTTCGGGAGGGGCCGCACCATGCGCCGGCCCCGCGGCCCCTGTCGAGTCCGCGGGGGCGGCGTCAGGTGGTGGCGAGGGCCGCGACGTCGGCCGTCGCCTGGGCGAGGAGCCAGGCGCGGAAGCGTCGGATCGCCGGCTGGCGCGCCGCCCGCGGCGGGCCGACGATCCAGTAGGCATAGGGTGCCGCCACCACCTGCGGCACCGGCCGGACCAGCCGCCCGGCGATGAGGTCGAGGGCGGCCAGCGCCGAGCGTGCCAGCGCCACGCCCTGGCCCGAAATCGCCGCGTCGATGGCGAGGCTCGTCTGGTCGAAGACCGGCCCGCGCAAGGCGGCGGTCGCCACGCCGAAGCGCGCGAGCCATTCGCGCCAGAACCGCGGCTCGCGGTCGTGCAGCAGGACGAGCCGCGCGAGGCCGGCCGGGCCGGTGGGCGGATCGGCCGCGACCAGGGACGGGGCGCAGACCGGGAAGATCTCCTCCGCGCACAGCCGCACGACATGCAGGTCGGGCCAGTTGCCGTCGCCGTGACGCACCGCGAGGTCGATGTCGGTGGTGCGGAAGTCGACGTGCTGGACCGCGGCGCCGAGCCTGAGGTCGATGTCGGGGTGGCTGGCGAGAAAACCGCCGAGGCGCGGCACCAGCCATTTCGTCGCGAAATTGGGCGAGACCGAGACCGTCAGTACCGTGCCGCTGCGACGTCCGACCGCCTGCGCCCCGGCCTTGAGCCGGTCCAGCGCCTCCTCGACGAAGCCGAGATAGATGCGACCGGCGTCCGTCAGAGCCAGGCCGCGCGGCAGCCGTTCGAACAGGCGCACGCCGAGACGCTCTTCCAGCTCGCGGATCTGGTGGCTGATCGCCCCCTGCGTCTGGCCGAGATCGGCCGCCGCCCCGGTGAAGGTGCCCGCATGGGCGGCGGCGCGGAACGCCCGGAGGGATGCCGTCGACGGCAGGTATCTCGTGGGTAAGCCATCAATATCGCTCATGGGTCGATGAACATACTTCCTTTGAGCACACGGGCAGATTGCAGCGACCATGAGCGGCGTTCAAGGCAACGGAGCATTCCCATGACCGACAATTCCCCCGCGCCAACTCCCCCAGCGCTGGCCCCCTCGGCGCTGGCCGACTACCTCGCCGGCCGCGACGCGCCGATCGTCGTCGATGTCCGCCGCGGACCCGCGTACCGCAACGGCGCCGATGCCCTGCCGGGTGCCCTCAGGCGACCGCCCGAAACCGCCGCCGCCTGGGGCCGCGACCTGCCGCGCGACCGACCGGTGGTCGTCTACTGCGTCCATGGCCACGAGGTCGGCCGCGACGCGGCGGCCACGCTGGCCGGTCTCGGGCTCGCGTCGGCCTTCCTCGAGGGCGGCATCGAGGGCTGGCGTGCTGCCGGCCTTCCGGTGGCCGCCAAGCCCGGCGCGGCGACGACCTGGGTCACGCGCGAGCGCCCGAAGATCGACCGCATCGCCTGCCCCTGGCTGGTCCGCCGCTTCGTCGACGCCGAGGCGACCTTCCTCTACGTGCCCGCGGCCGAGATTGCCGCCGTCGCGGCCCGTACCGGCGCGGTGCCCTACGACGTGCCGGGCGTGCCCTTCAGCCATGCGGGCGAGCGCTGCTCGTTCGACGCCTTCGTCGACCGCTACGACCTGGGCGGGGCGGCGATGGATCGCCTGGCCGCGATCGTGCGCGGTGCCGACACCGCCCGCCCCGACCTCGCCCCGGAGGCGGCCGGCCTGCTCGCCGTCTCGCTCGGCCTCTCGGCGAACCTCCCCGACGACCTGGAGATGCTGGAGCAGGGGATGGTGCTCTACGATGCGCTCTGGGCATGGTGCGCGCGGCTGCAGGGCGAGCGGCACGACTGGCCGCCGCGGGTGGCGGCATAAGGGAGGGCACCATGGTCGACATCGCAGTGGCGGCCCGGCAGCCGGCGCACAGCGTCCCGTTCGGCGAGGCGCTGCGCGTCTGGGCGCGGATCGCGGCGCTCAGCTTCGGCGGGCCGGCCGGCCAGATCGCGGTCATGCACCGCATCCTCGTCGACGAGAAGAAATGGGTGTCGGAGAGCCGTTTCCTGCACGCGCTCAACTACTGCATGCTGCTGCCTGGGCCGGAAGCGCAGCAGCTCGCCACCTATATCGGCTGGCTGATGCACCGCACGCTCGGCGGGATCGTCGCGGGCGGGCTCTTCGTGCTGCCGGGCGCGGTGTCGATCATGGCGCTCAGCATCGTGTACGCGTTCTGGGGCAGCGTCGGCATCGTCGCCGCCCTCTTCTTCGGCCTCAAGGCGGCGGTGCTGGCGATCGTGCTCCAGGCGGTGATCCGTGTCGGCCGCCGGGCGCTGAAGGGGCGCGCCATGACGGCGATCGCCGCCCTTGCCTTCGTCGCGATCTTCGCCTTCGGCGTGCCGTTCCCGCTCATCGTGCTCGCGGCCGGCGTCGCGGGATTCGTCGGCGCGCGGGCCGGCATCCCCGGCTTCTCGGGCAAGGTCGGGCACGGTGCCGGCAAGGACGGCGACAGCCTGCTCGGCGATGCCCTGCCCGACCATGCTCGGCCGGGCGCGGCCCGCACGCTGGGCGTGTCGGCGATCTGGCTGGCGCTCTGGCTCGTGCCCGTGGGCGCGATCGTCGCGATGCTGGGGCGCGGGAGTGTCTTCGCGGAGATCGCCGTCTTCTTCTCGCAGATGGCGGTCGTGACCTTCGGCGGCGCCTACGCGGTGCTCGCCTATGTCGCGCAGCAGGCGGTCGATGGCTATGGCTGGCTGAAGCCGGGCGAGATGCTGGACGGCCTCGGCATGGCGGAGACCACACCCGGCCCGCTGATCATGGTCCTGCAGTTCGTCGGCTTCATGGCGGCCTGGCGCGACCCGGGGTCGCTGTCGCCGCTGGTCGCCGGCATCGTCGGCGGGCTGCTCGCCACCTGGGTCACCTTCACGCCGTGCTTCCTATGGATCTTCATGGGTGCCCCCTTCGTCGAGCGGCTGCGCGGCAACGCCGGTCTCAACGGCGCCTTGTCGGCGATCACCGCCTCGGTCGTGGGGGTCATCCTCAACTTGGCGCTGTGGTTCGCCGTCCACACGATCTTCCGCGAGGTGCGCACGGTCGGCAGCTGGGGCCTGTCGCTCGACCTGCCGGTCCCGGGCAGCGTCGATCCCTGGGCCGCGGCGCTGGCGGCGGCCGCGGTCCTGGCGATGCTGCGGTTCGGGACGGGCATGGTCGCGACTCTGGCGGCCGCGGCCGCGGCGGGCCTCGTCCTCCACCTCATGGGCTTGGTCGGCTGAGCGGCACCAGCCGGTCGAGGGCGGCTGCCGCCGCGGCGATCGGCGGCGCCCACTCGCCGGCACGCTCCTGCCGGCACAGCGTCATGCCCGTGTACCAGGGCACGCGCGCGTCCATCCAGGTCCAGAACTGGCCGCGACCGCGGGCGAGCAACACGGCCGTCGGCACGCCCAGCCCGCCCGCCAGATGGGCGGTCGTGTTGCTGACCGTCACCACGGCATCCATCGCCGCGATCTGTGCCGCGGGCAGATCGAGGTCGCCCAGCGCGTCGATCGTCGGGTCGCGATGGATCGTTACCCCGAACACAGCCGCGGCCGCGGCGCGTTCCTGCTCCGTGTCGCCGTACTGCAGGTCGACGAAGACGGCCGGCCGGTCGAGGATCGGCCGCCAGTCGAGCAGGTCGGACGACTTCGCGTCGGCGACGCGGCGATTGGCGCTGCGCCAGGAGAGGCCCACGACCGGTCCCGGGCCGAGGGCGCGATAGCGCGCGCGCAGTGCCGCCGTCGCCGCGCCGTCCGCCGCGAGATGCGGGGCATGGGTCGCGAGGCGCGCCGGCAGCGCCCGCAGCAGCCCGACCGACGGGCATTGCACGCCGGCGGCGGCGCAGGCGGGGTCGGGCGGGTCGCTGCGCGCCACCACCGTCGCATCGGGGAACGAGCGGGCGAAGAGCGCCTGCAGCCGCGGCGCGCAATCCAGCACCAGTGCGCCCACCCGGGCGGCCGCCTCCGGCAGCAGCGCCGCCGCCCAGATCTCCTCGCCCAGACCCTGTTCGCCCCAGACGAGCAACGTCTCGTCGGGCAGCGCCCCGCCGTCCCAGGCGGGTTGGGGGAACGGCCGCGGCGGCGCGCCGGAGAGCGACCAGCGCAGGTCGAGATCGGCGATCGCCGCATCCAGCCGCCCCGCGCGGAACAGCGACATCAGCAACAGGGGCGAGCCGAAGCCCCGTTCGGCGCGGCGCGCCAGCGCACGCGCGATCGTCC
>JBFWXJ010000090.1:0-16346 GCA_050187535.1 Alphaproteobacteria bacterium
ATCTTGCTGACCGCCGGCTGGCTGAGGCCGAGGTCGCGCGCGGTGCGGTGGGCGTTGCGGTGCCGCGACAGGCTGACCAGCACGAGGAGGTGCTGGACCTTGAGGCGCAGCCGCAGCAGGCGGCCGGTGTCGTCGGGGGCAGGATCGCTCATCGATGCCGATTCGTGATCGAACAATGCGAAAGGGTCATCATTGAATGATCGATCTGACCGACGCTAAGCTTTTCGCCGGAAGGTCGCGATCGGGGATCGGGGAAGTGACGGTTTCCTACTTCATCCGCTATGTCGGCGAGCCGGAGGACGCAGAGGCGTTCTTCGACCACTATCGCCGGCGCCATGTCGCGTTCCTGAAGGACTATCCCGGCATCCGCGCCTGCCGGCTGCACCGGCCGATCCCCTGGAACGACCCGGCGCCCGTCGTGAAGGACCAGGTCCTGGTCCTGGCCGAGCTCGTCTTCGACGACGCCGCAGCGCTCGACCGCGCGCTGCAGTCCGACGCCCGCCAGCGTTCGCGCGGCGACTTCCTCAATTTCCCCAAGCTGCGTGGCGGCGACATCCGCCACCTCGCCGCCGAGACCGAGACCCTCTTCACGAAGGAGCCGCACGGATGACCCGCACCCGACTGTTCGCGCTGCCGCTCGCTCTCTGCGCCCTCGCCCTGCCGGCATCGGCCGCGGAGTTCAACTGGCGCTTCTTCACCTATGTCTCGCCGACGGACTTTCACGCGAAGATGAACAAGGCCTTCGCCGAGGACATCACCAAGGCGAGCGGCGGCCGGCTGGAGATCAACCATTTCGGTGCGGGCGAGTTGCCGTACCGGGCGGGCGACGTCATCAAGGCGGTCGCCACCAACCAGATCCAGATGGGCCAGGTCGGCGCCGGGCTCGCCGCCGGCGACGCGCCGGAGATCGACGTCTTCTCGCTGCCCTTCCTGTGCACCAGCTATCCGCAGTTCGCCGCCGCCGCCAAGGCCATGGGCGACACCCCGGACGAGGTGCTGACGCGCAAGTTCGGCGTGCGGGTGATCATGAACTGGCCGATCCCCGGCCAGAACATCTGGACGACGGCCAAGCTGGATCGCATCGCCGACCTCAAGGGCAAGAAGATCCGCACTTGGAACCCACTGCAGGTCGAGATGCTGCAGCAGATCGGCGCCAGCCCGGTCTCGCTCGATCCGGCGGAAGTCGTGCCCGCGCTCCAGCGCAAGGTCGTCGACGGCGCCATCACCTCCGCACTCTCGGCCAACGACTGGAAGGCCTACGACATCGTCAAGTTCGGGCTGTCGCTCAATTTCACGATGGCGCACCAGATCACGCTCGCCAACGCCGACGCGATGAAGAAGCTGCCGGCCGACCTGCAGAAGCTGATCGCCGACAAGTCGGCCGAATGGGCGCCGCGCTACTTCGAGGCGTCGGAGGCCGCCGACAAGGCCGCACTCGCCACGATGCGCGAGAAGGGCGTCGTCATCACCGCCCCGCCCGCCGAGGAGGTGACGGCGATGAAGGCGTCGCTGCGTCCCATGTGGCAGAAGTGGAGCGACAAGAACGGGCCGGTCGCGGCCGACCTGCTGGCCCGCGTCTCGGCGGCATGCCGATAGGGCCGGGCACCGCCGGTATCGTCGAGCGGGCGGCGGGCCTCGTCGCCCGCCTCTCCCTCGGCGTCGCGGCGGCCCTGCTGGTCGCGATATTCCTGCTCGTCAACGCCGAGATCGCCGCCCGCTACCTGGCCGGCACGTCCCTCCTCGTCGCCGACGAGTTCAGCGGCTATGCCTTCGCGGCACTCGTCTTCCTCGGCCTCAACCACGCCCTCCACCACGGCCGCATGATCACGGTCGAGATGCCGGGCCGGCTCGGCCGGCTGGCCGGGCACCCGGCCGCTCGCCTGGCGGCAGCCGTCTGCGGACTGGTGCTCAACCTCACGCTCGCCTGGTCGGTGTGGCTGACGGTCGGCACCAGCATCCGCTTCCAGTCGCGCTCGATCCAGGTGTCGAAGACGCTCCTCGCCCTGCCCCAATCCGTCGTACTGGCGGGCCTCGTCCTGCTCTGCCTCGCCTCGGCGGCCCTCGTGTTCGCACTCTCCCGTCGCCCGCGATGAGCTGGATGTGGATGCTGGCGTTCTACGCCGGCGCGCTCGCCTTGCTGATCGGCATCGGCTGCCCGATCGCCGTGGCGCTGGGTCTGGCGGCACTCATGGGCGTCTTCGTGCGCCACGGCTTCGACCTGCTGCCCACCATCGGCGACATCCTGTGGAACACCGGCAACTCGTTCACGCTGGTGGCGATCCCGATGTTCATCCTGATGGGCGAGATCATCCTGGAGACCGGCGTCTCGCGGCGCTTCTACCGCGGCCTCGCCACCCTGCTGGCCCGCGCTCCGGGTGGCCTCGCCCATGCGAACATCCTCGGTTGCGCCATGTTCTCGGCCATCTCCGGCTCGTCGGTCGCGACAGCGCTGACCATGGGCAAGGTCGCCATGCCGGAGCTGCGCCGGCGCGGCTACGATCCGGGCCTGACCACCGGATCGCTGGCGGCCGGCGGCACGCTCGGCATCCTGATCCCGCCCTCGATCCCGATGATCATCTATGCCGTCACCGTGCAGGTATCGATCGTCGACCTGTTCATGGCGGGCGTGGTGCCGGGCATCGTCCTCATGCTGCTGTTCATGGCGTGGATCGCCGTGGCGCTGGTCCGCCGGCCCGGGCTGGCGCCGCCGACGGGCGGGGCGCGCCTCGACGCGCGCGCCGCGATCGCGGCCTTCGGCGACATCGCCCCCCTGGTCCTGCTGATTTTCGCCACGATCGGCAGCCTCTATTTCGGCCTGGTCACGCCGACGGAAGCCGGGGCCTTCGGCGCGCTCGCGGCGCTGCTCGTCGGTGCGGCCTACCGCGAGCTGACCCTGTCCGCGCTCGCCGCCGCGCTGGCGCGCACCGTCACCACCACCAGCGTCGTCTTCTACATCATCGTCACCGGCGCCATTCTCGCCTTCGGCATCGTCGATGCCGGCATCGCCCGCGGCGTCACCCGGGCGGTCGTCGAATCGCAGCTCTCGCCGCTCCAGTTCTTCCTGCTGATCACCCTCCTCTACATCCTGCTGGGGATGTTCATCGAGGGCGTCTCGATGATGCTGCTGACCATCCCGGTCCTGCTTCCCAGCATCCTGGCGCTCGGCTTCGATCCGGTATGGTTCGGCGTCATCCTCGTCGTCTTCATCGAGCTGGGGGCGCTCACCCCGCCAATGGGGCTGAACCTCTTCGCCATCCATTCGGTGGCGGACGGCGTGCCGCTGCGCACGATCATCCGCGGCTCGATGCCGTTCGCCGTCGTGATGCTGCTGTTCCTGGCCCTGCTCTACGTCGTGCCCGGCCTGGCGCTCTGGCTGCCCGCGACGTTGCGCTGACCCGACGGCCCCGTCACGCGAGCCACCCCGCCCGCGCCTCGGCGACCACGCGGTCGACGATCTCGGGCGCCATCCCGACATAGCCCGACGGGTCGAGTAGGGATGCGAGCTCGGCCTCGGGAAGTGCCGCGGCGATCCGCCGATCGGCCATCAGCACGCCGGTGAAGGGCCGCCGCCCGGCGACCGCCGTCATGGCCGCTTCGTAGACGAGCTCGTGGGCGCTCTGCTTGCCGACGCGCTCGGCCAGCGCGAACATCACGCGCTCGGACAGCAGCAGGCCGCCCAGCAGGTCGAGGTTGCGCTGCATGCCGTCGACGTTGACCTCGAGCCCGGACAGCACGAAGCGCATCTGCGCCAGCATGGCGCCGGCGATCATGCAGCACTCCGGCAGCGCCTTCAGCTCAACCTTGTAGGCCGCGCCGTCGCGCTCGTGCTCCTGCACGAGGGATTCCTGCATGATTCCGACCGAGGCGCGCAGGGCTCGGCCCAGCGTGACTACGTTCTCGACGACCGCGGGGTTGCGCTTGTGCGGCATGGTGGACGAGCCGACCTTGCCCTCGTTGAAGGGCTCGGCCAGCTCGTCGACCTCGTTGCGCGCGAGATTGAAGACCTCGTTGGCGATCCGCGCCAACCCGCCGCCGACGAGGCCGAGGACGCCCGCGTACTCGACCGGGCGGTCGCGCGCCGGATGCCAGGAGATTTCCGCCACGCCGAGGCCGAGGCGGGCCATGACCATCGCCTCGAGCGCGGCGGCCTGCGGCCCGAACGAAGCCTGGGTCCCAACCGCGCCCACCATGCTGCCGACGAAGACGCGGTCTTCCAGCTCCGCCATGCGCTGCCAGTTGCGCCCCGCCTCGGCCAGCCAGATCGCGCATTTGTGGCCGAAGGTGATGGGGAGCGCTTGGACCCCGTGGGTGCGGCCGGCCATGGCGGTCGTCCGATACGTCTCCGCCAGCCGCGCCAGTTCGACGCCGATCGCCTTCAGGTCGCGCAGGAAGACGGCATGGGCCTCCTTCAGCTGTAACGTGGTGCCCGTATCGATGACGTCCTGGGTGGTCGGGCCGAAATGCACGAACTCGCCATGCTCGGGCCGGCACAGTCGTTGCAGCGCGCGGATGGCGGGGACCAGCGGGTGCTTGGTCTTCCGCACCTCGACGGCGACCGCTTCCAGATCGATGCGGTCGATGGACGCCATCTCGGCGATCTCGCGGGCGGCCGCCTCCGGGATGATGCCGAGCTCCGCCTGGGACAACGCCAATGCGGCCTCGAAGTCGAACCATTTCCCGATGCGGTTGCGCTCGTCGAAGATCCCCCGCAGCTCGTCCGTGCTCCAGAGATGGCGGGTGAGGATGGCGTCGAACACGCTGGCGGACATGGTTCCTCCCGGAGGCGTTTCGCCGCACGTTGATCTCGGGCGCGGGCGTGCGCAACTATGCATCGGCGCCGGCCTCGCCCGGCCTCCCCTTTCCCATTCCAGGCAGGCGTGACGCGGCATCCGCGCGTCGCCGCCCGCCCCTTCGTCAATTCCGAGGATCGTCGACCATGGACATGGCGTTTCAGAAGTTCGGCATCGGCCAGCCGGTGCCGCGGACCGAGGACCCCGTCCTGGTGCAGGGCCGCGGCAGCTACACCGACGACGTGAACCTGCCGGGCCAGGCCTATGCGGCGATCGTGCGCAGCCCCTTCGGCCACGGCACCTTGCGCGGCATCGACATCGACGAGGCGGCGATCGCGCCGGGTGTGCTCGGGGTGTGGACCGGGGCCGACCTGGATGCCGCCGGCTACGGCCCGCTGAAATGCGCGGCCGGCTTCCCCAACCGCGACGGCAGCCCCATGCGCAAGCCCGTGCGCAAGGCGTTCGCGACGGATCGCGTGCGTTGGGTCGGCGATCCCATCGCGGTTGTCGTGGCCGAGACGGCGGCGCAGGCGCGCGACGCGGCCGAGCTGGTGGTGGCCGACATCGACCCGCTGCCCGCAGTCACCGGCGCCCGTGCGGCGACCGAGCCCGATGCCCCGCAGCTATTCGACGACGTGCCGGGCAACGTCGCGCTCGACTGGCAGTACGGCGATCCGGAGAAGGTCGCCGCCGCCTTCGCCGGTGCCGCCCACCGTGTGTCACTCGACCTGCGCAACAACCGCATCGTCGTCTCGGCGATGGAGCCGCGCTCGGCGGTTGGCGCCTATGACGCGGCGGACGGGCGCTGGCTGCTCCATGTCGGCTGCCAGGGCGTGTTCGGCCTGCGCGCGGGCATGGCCGAGATCCTGGGGTGCAAGCCGGCCGAGCTGCGGGTCCTGACGGGCAATGTCGGCGGCTCGTTCGGCATGAAGGCGCCGCCCTATCCCGAATACGTCGCGATCATGCACGCGGCGCGCACGCTGGGCCGGCCGGTCAAGTGGACCGACGACCGCTCCGGCAGCTTCCTGTCGGATACCCATGGCCGCGACTTCGAATCGACCGGCGAGCTGGCGCTCGATGCCGAGGGACGGTTCCTCGCGGTGCGCGTCACCACCTGGGCCAACATGGGAGCCTATCTGACGACCCCGGGCCCGCTGATGCCGACCAACAACATCGTGAAGAACACCGTCAGCGTCTATGCCGTGCCGCTGATGGAGGTGAACACGAAATGCGTGCTCACCAACACGGTGCCGATCGGCGCCTACCGCGGCGCCGGCCGGCCCGAAGGCAACTACTTCACCGAGCGGCTCGTCGAGGCGGCTGCCCTCGCCACCGGTATCGACGCCGTCACCCTGCGCCGGCTGAACCACATCCGCCCCGAGGCGCTGCCCTACGCGGCCGCATCCGGCATGAACTACGACAGCGGCAACTTTCCCGCGGTGATGGACGAAGCGCTGACCGCCGCGGACTGGGACGGCTTCGCCGCCCGCAAGGCCGAGAGCGTCGCCAGGGGCAAGCTGCGGGGCCGCGGCATCGGCTGCTTCCTCGAGGTGACGGCGCCGGCCAACAAGGAGATGGGCGGCATCCGCTTCGAGAGCGACGGCACCGTCACCATCATCACCGGCACGCTCGATTACGGGCAGGGGCACGCGACCCCGTTCGCCCAGGTGCTGGCCGACCGGCTGGGGGTGCCGTTCGAGGCCATCCGCCTCCTGCAGGGCGACAGCGACGAGCTGCAGGCGGGCGGCGGCACCGGCGGCTCGCGCTCGATCATGAACAGCGGCCAGGCGATCCACGAGGCGTCGGTCAAGGTCGTCGCGAAGGGCCGCGAGATCGCCGCCCACATGCTGGAGACGGCGGCCGCCGACATCATCTTCGAGGGCGGCCGCTTCGTGGTCGCCGGAACGGATCGGGCGATCGGCATCATGGAGATCGCCCGCCGCCTCCATGCGGCGCCGACGCTGCCCGAGGGCGTGCCGACCACGCTGGACGTCGGGCACGTCTCCGACGGCGCCCCCTCCGCCTTCCCCAACGGCTGCCACATCGCCGAGGTCGAGATCGACCCCGACACCGGCGTCGTCGAGGTCGTGCGCTACGTCTCGGTCAACGACTTCGGCACGGTCATCAACCCGCTGCTGGTCGAGGGGCAGGTGCATGGCGGCGTCGTGCAAGGCATCGGCCAGGCGCTGATGGAACGCACGGTCTTCGACGAGAGCGGCCAGCTCCTGACCGGCTCCTACATGGACTACGCGATACCCCGCGCGCCGGACGTGCCGAACTTCGTCTTCCGCAGCCGGCCCGACCCGGCGAAGACCAATCCGCTCGGCGCCAAGGGCTGCGGCGAGGCGGGCTGCGCCGGCGCGCTGCCGAGTGTCATGAACGCCGTCGTCGATGCGCTCTCGGCCTACGGCATCCGCCACATCGACATGCCGGCGACACCCGCCCGCGTCTGGGAGGCGATCCAGGCGGCGAAGGGCTGACGCCGCATCAACCAGCCGCCCCCAGGATCGTCTCGACCGCGACCTGAACGTCCAGGGCCTCGGTAACCGTGGCGAGCGAATGGCGCTCGCCCTGCGTCATGGCGACGAGCTGGTCGAGCTGGCGGGCCAGCACCAGCGGCCGCGCCCGCTCGTTCGCCATGGCTTCCGGCGCCTGGTGCCATGTGCCGTCGGCGGCGCGTCGTTCGGCGATCGACCAGTCGCGCAGGCGTATGGCGCCGCGATCGCCGGTGAGCTCCCAAAGGTTGTGATCGGCCGCCTCGGTCGTGCCGACGCCACCCGTCAGCGTCACCGGCACGCCGCCGGCCGTCAGCTCGGCCGCGATCGCCGTCTCCGAACCATCCCCGGCGGGATAGTCGGCACGCCGCGACAGCACCGCGAGCGGACCCAGCCGCCGGCGCGCGAGGAAGAGGAAGTGCGAGACGACCTCGCGCGTGAAGCCGCCCTCGGCCCGGCGCGACAGCCATCCGGCCGCGTCGGCCTGCCAAGGCCGCGGCCAGGTCGCGAACGCGACCTTGATGGCGAGGCCGGCGGGCTCGCCGACCGCGCCTTCGTCCACCCAGGACGCGAGCTGCGCCACCGCCAGCGACGACGCGAACGGAAAGTTCACCGCCGCCCGCGCCGCGCCCGCCTCGGCCACGAAGCGGCGCGCGTCGGCGATGTCGACGGCCAACGGCTTCTCGAGGAACGCCGCTCTTCCGGCTGCGAGAATGGCCCGCGCGTGCCCGAGATGGCTGGTCGGCGGCGAGGCGACATGGAGGCAGTCGGCGGCAGCGACGACCGCCCCCGGACTGTCGAGGGCAGCGACGGCCGGGAAGTCGCGGGCCAGCCGCGCCATCGCGCCGGGCGACGGGTCCCAGACACCGGCGACCCGCACCGAGCCATGGTCGACCGCGGCGCGCAGCAGGCGCTCGCCCATGATACCAAAGCCGATGAAGCCGAGCGCAACGGGGCTCATTGCGCGGCGTCCCGCGTCTCGCGCCGTTGCGCGAAGCGGCGACCGAAGACCGATTCCGCGATGCGGTTCTTCAGGATCTCGATCGAGCCGCCGGCGATCATCCAGCCGCGTGCCCGCCTGACGCAGTATTCGACCAGCGACTCCTCCGTGTAGCCGAGGCCGCCCAGCACCTGGAGGGCCTCGTTCGCCACCTCGAAGCCGACGCGGTTGCAGAAGGCCTTGGCCGTCGCCGTCTCGTACTCGGACGGCAGCCCCCGGTCGGCGTTGACGGCGGCCCGATAGAGCAGGAGCTGGCCCGCATCGAGCTGCATCGCCATGTCGGCGAACTTCCATTGCAGCCCCTGGAACTCCGCCAACGGCCGGCCGAACTGGCGGCGCTCCAGGGCATGGCGCCGGGCGATCTCGAAGGCGAGCCGGCCGACCGCCAGCGAGCGCGCGGTGTTGCCCAGCCGCTCGGCATTGAAGCCCGACATCTGCCGCTTGAAGCCGCCGGCCGGCAGCAGGACGTTCTCGGGCGGCACATAGCAGTTCTCGAAGTAGAGCTGCCGCCAGTGGTCGCCGCCGACGAACCGCGTCGGCCGCCCGAAGGTGAAGCCGGGCGTGTCGCGGTCGATCAGCACCGAGCCGATGCCGGAGACGCCGGGGCCGTATCGGACATAGACGAGGAAGACGGCGGCTTCCGGGCTGTTGGTCGTGAACACCTTGGTGCCGTTGACGCGGAAGCCGTCGCCGTCGGGCGTGGCGGTGGTGCGCAGGTCGGTCACCGCCGACCCCGCCTCGGGCTCCGTCATGCCGATCGCGATGAGGCTCGTCCCCGCCAGCAGGCCGGGGAGGTAGCGGCGCTTCTGGTCGGGCGTGGCGAAGGTGGCGAAGGTGCGGATCGGCCCGAAATTGCCGGCCTGGATCACGTCGGCGCTGCGCGGGCAGACGGCCGCCACCTCCTCGATCGCCAGCACGGCATCCATCATCGACCCGCCCTGCCCGCCATCCGCCTGATCGAAGGTGATGCCGAGCAGCCCCTGCTGCCCCATCGCCCGTGCCACGTCCCACGGATAGTCCTCGGCATGGGCGCGGGCCAGCGCGCCCTCCGCCAGATGCCGCTCCGCGAAGCCGCGGACGGATTCACGGAACATCTGCTGCTCCGCGGTCAGCGTGAAATCCATCCGATCATCCCCCCTGCAGCCCCGAAAGCGGTGTGCGGCTCAGCTCGAGACTGTCGAATTCCGAGTACCGCGCGCGCGGCGACGGCGCACCGGCGAAGCCGACGCTTCGGCAGCCACACCTGCCAGGTAGACCGGGTCGCGATCAGGAAACTGCACGACCAGGCTGAGGCTGCCGCCCATCGCTTCGACATAGCTTCGCAGCGTCGAGAGCAGCATGTCCGTCCGGCGCTCGAGCTGGGCGATTGCGACCTGATTCTTCCCGAGGAGGGCCCCAAGTTGCACCTGAGTAAGTTCCCGAGCCTTTCGAAGCTGCTGAAGAGTGAAGTACTCCGCAGCCAGTTCATCGGCTCGGTGCGCCGCGGCCTGTCGCTGCGCAGCGGTCATGCTCTTCCGGAAGACGTCACTTGCGGAAATCGCCATGGAGATCATGCTCCTCGTTCTGCGAGACCTTCGAGGTGCTCGGCGAATCGTCGATCCGCCTTGTCGATGAGTTGTCGGTAGAAGCGACGTTCGGCAGTCCCGGACTTGTCCCCCGCGACCAACAGGATCGCATCGCGCGCCGGATCGAACGCGAACGCCACGCACCGCCGCCAGCCCGGAATCGCAGCTCCTTCATATTCGCGTGCCTCGATGCCTTCAGCGTATCGACATGCGGACGTCCGAGCTGTGGTCCGAAGCGCTCGAGAAGGGCGGTCAACGCAGCGATCTCGATCTTCACGCTCTCATCGAACTGCGCGAACTCCCCGGCGAACTCGTCATGAAACTGGACCGCCCAGGACATCGCCGAATATCACTTGCACGTTATATCCTGTCAAGATTATATCAAGCTCCGAGCTCGACTGTTTCGCGGAGCCGCACCAGCCCATCGACCGCGACGACACCCTCATCCTCGGGCAATACGATCAGCGGATTGATCTCCGCTTCTTCGACATCCGGCAGCAGCGCCAGACGAGAGAAGTCCGCAACGGCACGGGCCAGCGCCGCGGCGTCACCCCTTGGGCCGCCGCGGAAGCCGTCGAGCAGGGCCAGGCCTCGGACGGCGGCTATCATCGCCTCGGCGCCGGCGATGTCGACCGGCGCGGTGCGGACCGAGACATCGTGCAACAGCTCGGCCAGCACACCGCCGGAGCCGACGGTGACGACGGGACCGACCTGCGGGTCGCGGCGGTAGCCGAGCAGGACCTCCGCGACGCCGCGCGGTGCCATCCGCTGGACCAGGATGCCCTCGATCGCAGCGTCCGGCAGGGCCGTCGAGACGGCGGCACGGATGCGCCGGGCGGCCTCTTGCAGTCCGTCCGCGTCGCCGATCCCGAGCACGACGCCGCCGGCGTCGGTCTTGTGCGGCACGTCGCGCGACAGGACCTTCGCCGCGACCGGCCAGCCGACGCGACCGGCGAGGCCGTCGTCGAGCAACGCGGTCGGTGCGCAATGGACGCCGAGGGCGGCGAGGATCGACTGCGCCTCCATCTCGTTCAGGACGGTCTTGCCGGCGCACGCGGCGATTGCCGCAGCGGCGGCGGGCGGGGCTTCGCCGCCGCGCTGCCGCGGGCGGCGCCAGTCGAGCCAGGCGGAGATCGCGTCGGCCGCCGTCTCCGGGGTGCGGAACGCCGCCACGCCCGCGGCGCGCAACAGCTCCAGCGCCGCCGGCGCCTCGGGCACGATGAACACGGCGAGCGGCTTGGCCGCGTCGGCGCGGGCGGCGAGCGGCGCCACCGCCTGCTCGGGGTAGAACTGCGCTGACGAGCCGACGACGGCGACGACCGCATCGAACTCCGGTGCCGACAGCAGCACGTCGATGACGGCCCCGACCACGTCGGCCCGCGTGCCGGCCAGCGTCAGGTCGAAGATGCGCGCGGGCTTGGCGGCGATACCGGCCGCGGCGAAGCGTTCGAGCGTGGCGGGCTCGGGTGCCGTCGCCTCGATGCCGGCGATGCCGAGGCGGTCGACCACCATCGCCGCCCCGCCTCCCGTCGTCGTGACCACGGCGACCTTACGCGCGGGGCGCGGCGGCGGGCGGTGCCGCAGCGCCAGCGGTGACAGCTCGAAGAGCGTCTCCAGGTGATCGACGCGGATGATGCCGCAGTCGCGCAGGAAGGCGTCGGCCGCCGCATCGGAGCCGACGAGCGCGCCCGTATGCGACAGCGCCACCTCCTGCGCGGCCAGCGACCGGCCGAGCTTGTAGGCGATCACCGGCTTGCCCGCGGCCTCGGCAGCGGTTGCGAAGGCAGCCATCGTCGGCGCGTCGCGCACCGTCTCCAGGAACAGCAGGAACGCATCGATGTCCGGGTCGTCGACCAGCGCCGCGCCGACCTCGGCAACGCCCAGATCGGCCTCGTTGCCGACGGAGATCATCTTCGCGAAGCCGAAGCCGCGGGCCTGACCACGCGACAGCAGCGTGCCGATCACCGTGCCGCTCTGCGACAGGATGGCGAGCCGGCCCTTCAGGATGGTCGGGTTCTCGAAGGCGGCGTTGGCGGTCAGCAGGAATCCCGAGTGCGTGTCCGCGAGCCCGAGGCTGTTCGGGCCGACGAGCCGCACGCCGGCCGCGCGCGCCGTATCGACCAGCCCCTCCTGCATGGCGCGGCCGGAGGCGCCCTCCTCCGCGAAGCCGCCGGCGATGATGGTGGCGACGGCGACGCCGGCCGCACCGCAGGCACGGATCGCGTCGGGCACCGCTTCGGTCGCGAGCAGGATGTAGGCGTGATCCACCGGTCCGGGCACGGAGCCGATGTCCGGCCAGCAGCGCTCGCCGTCGATCGTCGCCCGGTTGGGGTTGATCGGGTAGACGCCGCCGGCCCAGCCATGGCGCCTGAGGAACCGCAGCGGCCGCGAGGCCGGCTTGGCGCGTGCCTCCGACGCGCCGATCAGCGCCACCCCGCGCGGGCGGAACAGCGCCTCGCACCAGTCGAGCCCGGGCTTTGTCGACGCCGTCATCCGCGCGATCTCGCCGGCACCTCGTCGACCGAGAGGCGCGGCATGTCGAACAGATCGGTCGTCCGCGCATACCAGCCGAGGCCGTGCATGCGGCCGATCAGGTCCGAGCGGTCGGCGTGGAGATGAAGCCGTTCGCGGTCGATCAGGTCGTCGCGGACGTGGAGATGGACGACCTCGCCGATGACCACGTTGCGGCCGATGCCGATCTCCACATTGACCAGCCGCCGGCATTCCAGCGCGATCGGCGCCTCGGCGATTCGCGGTGCTGCGATCTGCCGGCAGGCGGCGGAGGTCAGGCCGGCCACATCCATCTCGTCGACCTCCGGCGGGAAGTCGACGGCGCAGATGTTCATGCGCTGCGCCAGTGCCGTGTCGACGAGGTTGACCACGAACTGACCGGTGTCGCGGATGTTGCGGGCCGTGTCCTTGGTGCGGCTGTGGACCGAGGAGTTGACCCCCACTGCCACCGCCGGCGGATCGTCGCTGACCGCGTTGAAGAAGCTGAAGGGTGCGGCGTTCATGCGCCCGTCGACCCCGACCGTGCTGACCAGCGCGATCGGCCGCGGCACCACCGATCCGACGAGCAGCTTGTAGCGGTCGCGCGGTGCCAGGTCGCGAAAATCGATGTCCATGGGTCCCCCTCCGGCGGCCGGCGATCATGGCCGCTGGCGGGAGGCGGGGCAATCGGCCGCCTCTTGGCCGATTCAGGAGCGCAGGACTACTCTCGCCCCTGCCCGCCATCCGGCGGGTGGGAGGAAACCATGAACGGCATCAGGATCCTGGTCGGGGCGGCATTGCTGGCGCTGGCGCTGGCCGCACCCCTGCCCTTCGCCGCGTCGGAAGCAGCCGCGCAGGCGACGTGCCGCCAGAAATGCACCGAGTCCGAGCAAGCCTGCCTCAAGCGCACCGGCAACAAGAGCCAATGCGGCAACACCGCGTCGAGCTGCCTCGCCAAGTGCAAGTGACGACGAGGATGGCCGACAGCTTCGACTACGTCATCATCGGGGCCGGCTCGGCGGGCTGCGTGCTCGCCAACCGGCTGACGGCCGACGGGACGACGCGGGTCTGCCTGCTGGAGGCGGGCCCGCCCGACCGCAACCCGATGATCCACATTCCGGCCGGCTTCATGCACACGCTGGTCGACCCCAAGGTGAACTGGCTCTATTCCAGCGAGCCCAGCGAGTGGACCGGTGGCCGCCGCATCGGCGCGCCGCGCGGCAAGACGTTGGGCGGGTCGAGCTCGATCAACGGCCATATCTACAACCGCGGTCAGCGCCTCGATTTCGACGGCTGGGCGCAACGGGGCAACCGCGGCTGGAGCTATCCCGACGTCCTCCCCTATTTCCGGCGCAGCGAGCGGCGGGTCGGCGGCGGCGACGAGACCTATCGCGGCCGTGAGGGCGGTGTCACCGTGACCGACCCGGACTGGCACCACCCGCTCTGCGAAGCGTTCATCGAGGGCGCGGTCCAGCTCGGCATCCCGCGCAATCCGGACTACAACGGCGCCACGCAGGACGGCGTCGGCTACTTCCAGCGGTCGATCCGCAACGGCCGGCGCAGCAGCACCGCACAGGGTTTCCTGCGGCCGGCGATGAGCCGCGGCAATCTCGACGTGCGCACGCGCGCCCACGTCACCGGCATCGTGCTCGAAGGTCGGCGTGCGGTCGGCGTGCGCTACCTCGCGGGCGGTAAGGGCGGCAAGCCGGTCGAGGTCCGTGCCGGTCGCGAGGTGATCCTGTCGGGCGGCACCGTCAACTCGCCGCAACTGCTGCATCTTTCGGGCATCGGGCCGGCGCCGCTGCTGCAAAGCCTCGGCATCCCCGTCGTTCACGCGATTTCCGGCGTCGGCGAGAACCTGCGCGACCACTACGCCGTGCGCGTCGTCGGCCGGGTCCGGGGTGCCACGACGATCAACGAGAAGGCGCGCGGCATCCGGCTGGTCGGGGAGGTCGCCAAGTGGATGGTCGCGCGCAAGGGCATCCTCGGCCTCAGCCCGTCGGTCGTCCATTGCTTCTGGAAGTCGGACGAGGCGCTGCAGACGAACGACCTGCAGATCACCTTCACGCCGGCCAGCTACAAGGAGGGCGTGCAGTCGCGCCTCGACGACTTCCCGGGCATGACGGTGGCGCCCTGGCAGCAGCGCCCCGAAAGCCGGGGCTGGGTCCGCGCCCGCAGCGCCGACCCGCTGGCGCCGCCCGAGATCCAACCGAACTACCTGGCCGACGAAATGGATCGCCGAGTGCTGGTAGCGGGCGTGCGGTTGGCCAAGCGGCTGCTGCGCACGAAGCCGCTGGCACCCTACTTCGCAGGCGAGGAGTTCCCGGGCGAGGACGCGCGCACCGACGACGAGATCCTGGGTTTCGCCAAGCTGCGGGGCACGTCGACCTTCCACCTCATGGGCACCTGTCGGATGGGCCCCGCCACCGACCCGACCGCCGTCGTCGACGACCGGCTGAAGGTCCACGGCATCGAGGGCCTGCGCGTGGTCGATGCCTCGATCATGCCGACGATGCCGTCCGCCAACCTCAACGCCTCGGTGCTGATGATCGCCGAGAAGGCGTCCGACATGATCCTCGGACGCGAGCCGCTGCCCAGCGTTCCGCTGCCCGAGCCCGCCTGAGGAGACGCCGTTCATGGAAGATCGCTACCTGCGCACCGGGGTCTTCCTGGCGCCGTTCCACGCCATGGGAGAGAACCCCACGCTCGCGATGGAGCGGGACATGGACCTGCTGGTCCATCTCGACCGGCTGAACTACCACGAAGCCTGGATCGGCGAGCATCACTCCGGCGGCTTCGAGATCATCGCCTGCCCCGAGATGTTCATCGCGGCAGCGGCCGAGCGGACGAAGCACATCCGTCTCGGCACGGGCGTGGTTTCGTTGCCCTATCACAACCCGTTCACGCTCGCGAGCCGGATGACCCAGCTCGACCACATGACGCGCGGGCGGGCCATGTTTGGGGTCGGCCCGGGGGCGCTGGTCCACGATGCGGCAAAGCTCGGCATCGCGGCCGCCGCCCAGCGCAGCCGCATGAACGAGGCGCTCGATATCATCGTCGAGCTGATGAACGGCGGTTCCGTGACGCGCAAGACCGACTGGTTCGATCTGCGCGAGGCGCAACTCCAGCTCAAGAGCTACTCGCAGCCGGCAATGGACATGGCGGTCGCCTGCGCCCGGTCGCCGGTCGGCGCGGTCGCTTCCGGCCGGCATGGCATCGGGATGCTCTCGATCGGCGGAACTTCGGACGATGCGCTGAAGGCGCATGCCAACAACTGGAGCATCTATACCGCGCACGCGACCCAGGCCGGCAAGGTCGCCGACCGCAGCAAATGGCGGATCGTCACTTTCGCCCATGTGGCGCCGACCCGCGAGCAGGCGCGCCGGGATGTCGAGTTCGGGCTGGCCGACTACTGCAAGTATTTCACGGACGTCGCGACGTTCCCGATCATTCCGCCAGGCATCGACGATCCTCTGGAGTACCTGACGACCGAAGGCATCGCCTGCATCGGGACGCCGGACGATTGCATCCGCCACTTCGAGCGGCTGTGGCTGGGTTCCTCCGGCGGCTTCGGCGCGGTTCTGCTGCTGGCGCATAATTGGGCGGACTGGGCGGCGACGCAGCGGAGCTACGAGCTGATGGCGCGCTACGTCCATCCGCATTTCCAACGCCAGGCGAACAGCCTCCGGCGGCACAGCTACGACACGGCGGCGGCCAGTCACGACACCCATATCGCCGCATCGAGCAAGGCGGTCGCGAGCGAGATCGAGAAGTACGCGGCGTCCAAGGGACAGTCCTGACGGGCCCGACGGTCACGGGGCGAGGATCGGCTCCAGCCCGTGCCGGCGGGCGGCCTCGCGCAGCCGGCCGTCGCGCTTCACCGTCTCCACGAAGCGGTCGATGACCGCAAGCCAATCCGGCTGCCCCCGGGCGACGGCGTAGGCGTAGGGGGTGGGCGCGATCGGCTCGGGCGGCTCGATGACGCGCGCCCACTCGTGCTGGAACA
>JBFWXJ010000091.1:0-16225 GCA_050187535.1 Alphaproteobacteria bacterium
CGGGAAGACCGCGGGCACATGGGCGCCGGGCTCGCCCGCCAGCATCGCCGCGTAGAGGGCGAGGTGCCTGGCCTCGCGGCGGTAGTCGAGCTCCTCGCGCAGCCGGTCGGCGATCTCCGCGTGGATTTCGTCCAGCCGCACGGCGCTGTCGTAGCGCTGGTAGAGCTGGAAGGCGAGGCGGAGCTGGCGCAGGTCCGCCTCCACCGCCGACGCCATGTCCGGGTACTGCAGCTTGCAGGCCAGCGCCGTGCCGTCATGCGCCGTGGCACGATGCACCTGGCCCAGCGAGGCCGCGCGCGCCGCCTCGCGCTCGAAGCCGGCGAAGCGCTTCTGCCAGCCGTCACCGAGCTCGGCCGCCATGCGCCGGCGCACGAAGGGCCAGCCCATCGCCGGCGCGTGGGCCTGCAGGGCCTGCAGCTCGCGGACATAGGCCTCGGGCAGCGCGTCGGGGATGGTCGCCAGCATCTGGGCGACCTTCATCAGCGGCCCCTTGATGCCGCCGAGTGCGGCCCGTACCTCGGCCGCGTGGCGCTCCTGGTCGAGCGTCAGGCCGAGGAGGCGGCCGCCGGCGACGCGCGCCGCCATGCCGCCCACCGTCGTCGACACCCGCGCGTAGCGCCGGAGGCGCCCGCCGAGGTTGTTCTCGTCGGCCATGGCGGCGCCGTCGGGCGGCTCAGCCCATCCGCTCCAGCTCGTCGATCATGCCCTCGACGACGCCGAGGCCGCGCCGCCAGAAGGCCGGGTCCGCCGCATCCAGGCCGAAGGGCGCCAGCAGCTCGCGGTGCCGCTTGCTGCCGCCGGCGCGCAGCATGTCCAGGTACTTCTCCGCGAAGCCCTCGGCCGCCCCCTCGTAGACCGAGTAGAGCGAATTCACGAGGCAATCCCCGAAGGCGTAGGAGTAGACGTAGAAGGGCGTGTGGATGAAGTGCGGGATGTACGACCAGAACCACTCGTATCCCGCTCCCAGCCGGATCGCCGGCCCCAGGCTCTCCGCCTGGACCGCCCGCCACAGCAGGCCGATCTCCTTGGCCGTCAGCTCGGCCTTGCGGCGCTGGTCGTGCAGCCGGACCTCGAACTCGCAGAGCGCCACCTGGCGCACCGCGGTGTTCAGCATGTCCTCGACCTTGCCGGCCAGCATGATGCGCCGCCGCTTCGGATCGCTCTCGGCCTTCAGCATGGCGCGGAAGGTCAGCATCTCGCCGAAGACCGACGCCGTCTCGGCCAGCGTCAGGGGCGTGTCGGCCATGAGCGCACCCTGGCCGGCCGCCAGCACCTGGTGGACGCCGTGGCCCAGCTCGTGGGCCAAGGTCATCACGTCGCGCGTCTTGCCCTGGTAGTTCAGCAGCAGATAGGGGTGGGCGCTCGGCACGGTCGGATGGGCGAAGGCGCCCGACGCCTTGCCGGGGCGCATCGGCGCGTCGATCCACGCGGAATCGAAGAAGCGCCGGCCGATCGCCGCCAGCTCGGGCGAGAAGGCGGCATAGGCGCCGAGCACGGTGTCGCGTGCCTCCGGCCAGGAGATCGAGCGGTCCTCGTCCTCCGGCAGGGGCGCGTTGCGGTCCCAGTGGTCGAGCTGCTCCTGGCCGAACCAGCGCGCCTTCATGCGGTAGTAGCGGTGCGTCAGGCGGGGATAGGATTCGCGCACCGCCGTCATCAGCGCGTCGACGACGTCGTCCTCGACGAAGTTCGAGAGGTTGCGTGCCGAGATCGGCCGGGCGAAGCCGCGCCAGCGGTCCTCGATCTCCTTGTCCTTGGCCAGCGTGTTGGTGACGAGCGCGAAGAGGCGGGAATCGTCGCCCAGCACCCGGCCCAGGCTCTCGGCCGCCTTGCGCCGGATGGCGCCGTCGCGGTCGGAGAGCCGGTCCAGCACCTCGGCCATGGTGAGGTCCGCGCCGTCGACCGGGAAGCGCAGGGACGCCAGCGTCTCGTCGTAGAGCCGGACCCAGGCGGTGCGGCCGGCGACCGACTTCTCGTGCAGCAGCCGTTCCGCCTCGTCGGACAGCTGGTGCGGGCGGAAGGCGCGCACGTCGCGCAGCCACGGCTCGTAGGCGGCGAGGTCGGGGTCGGCCAGCCTGGCGGCCAGCGCCGCGTCGTCGATGCGGTTGAGCTCGAGCGTGAAGAACAGCAGCTCGGCGGTGATGTCCGTCACCCGCTCCTGTGTCGTCTGGTAGAAGCGGCCGACGGTCTCGTCGGTGATCGCGCCGGAATGGACGAGCTGGGCGTAGCTGACGATGCGGCCCAGCAGGTCCTGCAGGCTCTCATAGGCACGCACCGCCCCGGCCAGACCGGCGCCGTCCAGCGCGGCGAGCTTGCCCTCGAAGCGCGCCCGGAACGCCTTGGCGTCCTCGGCGGCCTGCGTCAGGTCGCGGGCGATCTCGGGCGAATCCGGGGCCGGGTAGAGGTCGCTCAGGTCCCATTCGGGGAGCGCGCCGGCCATCGCCGGCGCCGCGCTCTGTGCCATGTCTCGTCCTGGTGTCGTTCGCTGTCCCCGGCATATATGGTTGCCCGGGAGGCGCCGCCAAGCGCGCAAGTCGGGGAGGGGGATGCGACAGGAGCAGTGGCCGAGCCTGCCGGCCATGCTGTTCGCCGTGGCCGCGGCGAACCCGCGCCGGCCCTTCCTCTCCGCCAAGGTCGACGGCCAGTGGCACACCCGCACCTACGAGGCGGCGGCCGGCGAGGTCGCCGCCCTCGCCCGCGCCCTGCGCGCCGCGGGCATCGCGCCGGGCGACCGCGTCGTCCTGGTGTCCGAGAACCGGCCGGAATGGGTGATCGCGGACTTTGCGATCATGACGGCGGGCGCGATCACCGTCCCGGCCTATGTCACGAACACGGTCGCCGACCACGTCCATATCCTCGCCAACAGCGGCGCGCGCGCGGTCATCGTCTCGACTGGGGCGCTGGTCCAGCGGGTGACGGCCGCCGTGCCGCAGGCATCCGGCGTCGAGCTGATCGTCGCGATGGCGCCCGACCCGCACGGCCAGTCGCCGGTGCCGATGGTCGCCTGGGACGAGATGCTGCGCCGCGGCCGGGAAGCGGCCGACGACGTGACGGCGATGGTGGCCGCGCTCGACCGCGATCAGGTCTGCTGCATCATCTACACGTCCGGCACCGGCGGCGTGCCCAAGGGCGTGATGCTGAGCCATCGCAACCTGATGGCGAACGCCTGGAGCGCCTACCGCCTGCTGGAGCAGCTCGGCGTCGGCGACGAGATCTTCCTCTCCTTCCTGCCGATGTCCCATTCCTACGAGCACACGGCCGGCACGATGTTTCCCGTCGCCATCGCGGCCGAGGTGCGCTTCGCCGAGGGCGTGGAGACGCTGGCGAGCAATCTGGTCGAGGTCAGGCCGACGATCATGACCGCCGTGCCGCGCCTCTACGAGACGCTGCACGAGCGCATCCGCCGCGGGCTGGAGCGCCAGAGCCCACGCAAACGGCAGCTCTTCGAGCTGGCGCTGAGGCTCGGCCGCCAGAAGGCGGAGCGGCCGGGCAGCCTCACCTTGTGGCAGCGCCTGCAGGACCTCGTGGTCGACCGTCTCGTGCGCGACAAGGTGCGCGCCCGCTTCGGCGGCCGCCTCAAGGCGATGGTCTCGGGCGGGGCGCCGCTCAACCCGGAGATCGGGCTCTTCTTCCTGGCGCTGGGGGTGCGGCTGCTGCAGGGCTACGGCCAGACCGAGGCCTCGCCGGTGATCGCCGCCAACCCGCCCGACGGCATCCGCATGCACACGGTCGGCCGGCCGCTGGCGGGCGTCGAGGTGCGCATCGCCGAGGACGGCGAGATCCTGGTGCGCGGCGCCAACGTCATGAAGGGCTACTGGCAGGACCCCGAGGCGACGGCGCGCACCGTCGTCGACGGCTGGCTGCACACCGGCGACATCGGCCATCTCGACGCCGACGGCTACCTCGTCATCACCGACCGCAAGAAGGATTTCATCAAGAACGCCGGCGGCGACATGATCGCCCCGCAGCGCATCGAGGGCCTGCTGACCCTGGAGCCGGAGATCGCCCAGGCGATGCTCCACGGCGACCGCCGCCCGTATCTCGTCGCCGTCCTGGTCCCGAACGAGGAGCACGCCCGCGACTGGGCGAAGGCCAACGGCAAGCCGACCGACCTCCGCGCGCTGGTCGACGACGAGGCCTACCGCAAGGTCATCGGCGCCGCCGTCGCCCGCGTGAACCAGGGCCTGCCGGCGATCGAACGGGTGCGCCGCTGGACCCTGCTGGCGGAGCCCTTCTCGGTCGCCAACGGCCTGCTGACCCCGACGCTCAAGATCCGCCGCCACAAGATCCGCGAGGTCTACGGCGAGACGATCGGGCGGCTGTACGAGTAGGCCGCCGCGGAATCTACGGTCGAACCGACACGCTCGCGGGACGAGTCGCGATGATTTGAGCGGAGAAGGTGAACTTCCCCGGATGAAGCGCCTGATCGCTTGATCGAAAGTTCGGGCGGGTGCACGATTCCACCATGTCCTCGGAGGTGAGGCGGCACGCGGCTTGCGTCATGGTGCCACCCCGAGAGACGGCATCGGACGTAAGGAGAGCACCCCGTGGAGATGCAGCGCATCGCGTCGCGCGCGGCTTGGAAGGGCTCGGAGATCGACTACCGGCAGGAGATGATGCATCTCTTCGCCGACGATGAGGTCGCGGAGATCGACGCCGCGCTGAAGGCCTGCGGCGAGCGCGACATCGCGGACATCACGCGGGAGACCTTCCCGCTGCCGGCGATGGGCGCCACCATGCTGCGGTTGCGCGACGAGCTGCTGGACGGCACCGGTGTCGTGCTGATGCGCGGCTTCCCGCGGCACCGCTACACCGCCGACGAGATGGCACGCATCTATGTCGGGCTCGGCGTCCATCTCGGCCGCCCGGTGGCGCAGTCCTGGTACGGCCAGCTGCTGGGCAGCGTCATCGACATCTCCGACATCGTCGAGAAGGTGCGCGGCTACAACGCCGGCGGCGGCCAGCACTTCCACATCGACACGTCGGCCTGCGACATCGTCTCGCTCATGTGCCTGCGCCGCGCGCTGGTGGGCGGCGCCAGCCGCATCGTCAGCCTGTCGGCGATCCACGACCACATGCTGGCGACGCGGCCGGACCTGCTGGAGGTCCTCTACCGCGGCTACTACAACCACCACCACGAGCTCGACGCGAAATACGCCGTCACGGCGCCGCTCAGCGCCGACCGCATCCCCGTCATCACCCAGAAGGACGGCCGGCTGATCGGTGTGCTCGATTCCGGCAACCTGCGCTACGCCGTGCAGATCGGCGGCATCACCATGTCGCCGATCGAGATCGAGGCCTATGACGAGCTGCAGCGCCTCGCCAAGTCGGAGGAGTTCTTCCTCGACATGAGCTTCGAGGAAGGCGACATCCAGTTCCTCAACAACCGCAACATCATGCATGCACGGACCGGCTACGAGGATCATCCGGACGTGTCCCGGCGCCGGCACCTGCTGCGCCTGTGGCTGCGCGTCGATGCCTGGCCCGAGCGCCCGGCCCACCAGGTCTTCCTGACCGACGCCGACACCACGAGCTGGCTCAAGAACCGGCGGCCCTTCATGGAGCTGCCGTCCGCCTATCTGGCGGAGATGACGGCCAAGCAGGACAAGCGCCGGCGCGAGAACACGGTCCTCACGCCCGAGGCGACCTCCAGCAAATACGCCAGCGCCAGGGCGTGGCAGGACGAGCGCGACGGCGTGGCGGCACGGTAAGCCCCTGCACGCGCCCCAGATCGAATTCGAGCGAACGGAGAAGTTGATGTCCCGCGACCACGGCCTTCCGGGCCTGATCCTGCCGCGCCGGCGGTTCCTCCAGCTCGCTGCGGCCGGCGCCGCCGCGACGACGCTGCCCGCCGGCGCCGGCTGGGCGCAGGGCGCCAAGCGGACGCGCAAGGGCCAGGTCATCGTCGGAATCTCGCAGGAGCCGACCGTCTTCAACCCGCTGCGCGCCCGCATCGAGGTCGACGAGGGCGTCCACATCAACATCTTCAGCGCGCTCTGGTCGCTCGATCCCAAGGGCGAGATGATCCCGCAGCTCGCAGCCGAAATCCCGACGGTGGCCAATGGCGGCGTGTCGGCGGACGGCCTCGAATGGAAGATCAAGCTGCGGCCGGGGGTCCTCTGGCATGACGGCCAGCCCTTCACGGCCGAGGACGTGAAGTACACGCTGGAGCTGATCGTCGACCCGAACTTCCCGGCGATGCTGCGCTCGGGCCACAACCTCGTGCGCGACATCAGGGTCGTCAGCCCGACCGAGATCACCTGGCGGATGGAGCGCTTCTTCGCGCCCTACTTCTCGGCACTCGCGTGGACCTACATCGTGCCCAAGCACATCCTGGGCGCGGGCGGCGATCCCAAGGATTCGCCCTTCAACAACAAGCCGGTCGGCACCGGGCCGTTCAAGTGGGTCGAGCGCCGTCCGGGCGACTACATCATGCTGGAGGCGAACGACAAGTTCTTCGGCGAAGGGCCCTACATCGAGCGCCTCGTCTTCAAGTACGTGCCCGATCTCACGGTCCTGAAGACGCAGTTCCAGACCGGCGCCATCGATCATATCGGGCTGCAGGGCATCACCGCCGACAACTATGAAGAGGCGAAGAAGTATCCGGGCCGTCAGGTCACGGTCGCCCCGCTGCCGTTCCTGGAGGCGATCGTGCTCAACAACGACCGCCCGATCTTCAAGGACCCGGCGGTGCGCCAGGCCCTCTATCTCGGGATGGACAAGGCGACGATCGTCAAGGACCTGTTCTACGGCATCCCGCGCCTGACCGAGACCTACCTGCCGCAGGAATCCTGGGCCTACCACCCCAACCTGCCACAGCATAAGTACGATCCCGCCCAGGCGAAGAAGCTGCTGGACGACGCGGGCTGGAAGCCCGGGGCCGGCGGCGTGCGCGAGAAGGACGGCATGAAGCTCGCCTTCTCCAACTCGACCACGGCCGGCAACCATCTGCGCGAGCAGACGCAGCAGTTCCTGCAGCAGAGCTGGCAGCAGATCGGCGTGGCGATGACCATCAAGAACTTCCCGCCCGCCGTCATGTGGGGCGACTTCTGGCGCAAGGGGCAGTTCGACACGGCGATGGCGGGCTCGGTCTACACCGTCGGCGCCGACCCGGATTCCTCCGAGCGGCTGGCCAGCACCTCCATCCCGCTGCACACCGGTACCGGGCAGAACACGGCCGCCTATGCCAACAAGGCGGTCGACGCGCTCTTCGAGGCGAGCCGCAGCGAGGTCGACCGCGAGAAGCGCAAGGCCAACTACATGAAGATCCAGGAGATGGTCCGCGCCGAGCTGCCCATCCTGCCGATCTACCAGTGGAGCATGATCGAGGGCGTGAAGACGGGCCTCGTCGGTTACCAGCCGAACGTCAACTACCGCTCGAACTGCTGGAACATCAACACCTGGTATTGGTCCTGAGCCAGCGCCGGCGCGTGACCCCGCGTCAGAGGCTGGGCGAGCTCCTGGCGCGGCCGCGCACGCTGGCAGCACCTGGGGTGGCGGATGCGCTCGCCGCCCGCCTCGTCGCCGAGGCCGGGTTCGAGGCGGTCTACATGTCGGGCGACGCGACCACCGCGGTGCGCTTGGGCATGCCCGATGTCGGCCTGCTCACCATGAGCGAGATGGTCGACAACGCGGCGCGCATCGTCGATGCGGCGGGGCTACCGGTGATCGCCGACGCGGACACCGGCTACGGCGGCCCGGTCAACGTGCGGCGCACGGTGCGCGACTACGAGCGTGCCGGCGTCGCCGCCATCCAAATCGAGGACCAGCTCTGGCCCAAGCGCTGCGGGCACCTGGCCGGCAAGCGCGTGATCCCGGCAGCCGAGATGGCGGCCAAGGTGAAGGCCGCCGTCGATTCGCGCACGGACGCCGGACTGCTCGTCATCGCCCGCACCGATGCGATCGCGATCGAGGGCTTCCAGGCGGCGATCGACCGTGTCCTGCTCTACCGCGAGGCGGGTGCGGACATCCTCTTCGTCGAGGCGCCGACCGACATGGCGCAGCTCGAAAGGGTCGGCCGGCTGCCGGCGCCGACCCAGTACAACGCGTCGGCCAGCGGCCGCACGCCGATCCTGTCCTTGGACGACCTGACGGCGCTGGGATTCGCGCTCGCGATCTATCCGGGGCAGGCGATGTTCGCCGCGATCCCGGCGATGCGCGCGGCCCTGCGCCATATCCGCGAGACCGGCGACCCGCGGGGAATGCCGGTGCCGCTCGAGACGTTCTCGGGCTATGTCGGCCTGCTCGGCCTCGACGAGGTCCGCCGCTTCGAGGAGGACCACGGGACGCCGGAGGACCAGCGCGTCGGGGTGTAGCGGACGGATCGACCCTTGCCACCGCTCCATGAAGCCGCTTCATGGAGCAAGGGACGAGCGTCGTTGCGTCCCTCGACGGTGCTCGGGATGAGGTCCAATCATACTGCCATCAAGGGAAATCCTCACCCCGAGACCCCCGGGGCGCGGGCGCGCACCACGATGAGAGAAATGGGGCATCCTCGCTACCAGCATCCTCATGGTGAGCGAAGTCGAACCATGAGGCTCTCGGGCCGGAGAGCCTCGTCCTTCGACAGGCTCAGGACGAGGAAACACTTCTCGTCCACGAGGAAGCGGACGTCCTGCTTCCTGCTTTCAAGGCAGCATCGTCGAGGGGCGCACCGACGGTCGTGCAATCCGCCATGCTCCATGAAGCGGCTTCACGGAGCAGTGCGCTAACTGTCGATGAGCACAGACGGGGGAGGAGGAATTCCCTCATAGGCGCGGAACCACTCGACGAAGCGGGGGATGCCATCCTCGAGCGGCACGCGGGGGACGAAGCCGAGGTCGCGCGTCGAATCGTCGATGTCGGCCGCCGTCGCCTCGACGTCGCCCGGCTGCATCGGCGCGGTCTCGACGATCGCCTGGCGGCCGAGTGACCTCTCCAGGACGGCCACCAGGCGCGTCACCGGCTCGGGGCGGCTGTTGCCGAGGTTGTAGAGGCGATGCGGCCGTCCCTCGCCGAACGGGATGGGCCGGTCGATCGCCGCCAGCACGCCCGCCACGACATCGTCGACAAAGGTGAAGTCGCGCAGCAGCGTGCCGCCGCGGAAGAGGCGGATCGGGCGGCCTTCGACGATGGCGCGGGCGAAGGAGTAGTAGGCCATGTCGGGCCGGCCCCACGGCCCGTAGACCGTGAAGAAGCGCAGGCCCACCAGGGGCAGCCCCCAGAGATGGGCGTAGACCGAGGACATGAGCTCGTCCGCCCGCTTGGTCGCGGCATAGAGCGAGACCGGGTCGTCGACGCGGTCGGCGACCGAATAGGGCAGGCTGTGGTTGGCGCCGTAGACCGACGACGTGCTGGCATAGGCCAGCCGCCGCAGCCTGGGCAGCCGGCGGGCCGCCTCCAGCACTTCGAGATGGCCCACGACATTGGCCCGGACATAGGCGCGCGGGTTCTCCAGCGAATAGCGCACCCCCGCCTGGGCGGCGAGATGGACGACGGCGTCGATGTCCGGATGGCGCGCGACGACATCGTCCCACGTCGCCCGCTCGGCGATGTCGGCGCGCAGCAGGGCGAATTCCGGATGGCGGGCGAGAAGCGCCAGCCGCCCCTCCTTCAGGCCGACGTCGTAGTAGGGGTCGAGGCAGTCGATACCGATCACCCGGTCGCCGCGCGCCAGCAGGGCGGCGGCCAGGTGATAGCCGATGAAGCCGGCCGCGCCGGTCACCAGGACGGGCATGCGGGCGGCCGGATGAAAGTCGGAAGCGACACGGGCGGGGAACATACAGAAAGCCGCGGCGCCGTCGCCGACATTTCGCTGCGCCCGCCATGCCGGCGCCGCAACGGCTTTGCGAACGACACGCAGACCGGCGCGGCGCATTGTCGCGAGGCGGACGCGTGGCTACGTTTGATGATCGGACGCGGGACGACGAATCCCGGGAGGAACTCCATGGCGCTCTCCGCCGTCTCGCTCGACGACAAATACGCCCTCGATTCCGGTCGGGTGTTCCTGACCGGGACCCAGGCGCTGGTGCGGCTGCCGATGATGCAGCGCAGCCGCGACCTCGCGGCCGGGCTCGATACCGCCTGCTTCATCTCGGGCTACCGCGGCTCGCCCCTGGGCGGTCTCGACCAGGCGCTGGCGTCGGCGCGGCGCTTCGTCGAGAGGAACCACATCCGCTTCCAGCCCGGCGTCAACGAGGACCTGGCGGCGACCGCCATCCTCGGCACGCAGCAGGTCGGGCTCTTCCCGGGCGCGAAGTACGACGGCGTCTTCGCTATGTGGTACGGCAAGGGCCCGGGGGTCGACCGTTCGGGCGACATCTTCAAGCACGGGAATTCGGCCGGCACGTCGGCCCATGGCGGCGTGCTGCTGCTGGCCGGCGACGACCACACCTGCAAGTCGTCGACGCTCGCCCACCAGAGCGAGTTCGCCCTGATGGACGCGTATGTGCCGGTGCTCAATCCGGCTGGCGTGCAGGAATTCCTCGATCTCGGCCTGCACGGCTGGGCGATGTCGCGCTTCTCCGGCTGCTGGGTCGGCTTCAAGACCGTGGCGGAGACCGTCGACAGTGCGGCTTCCGTGCATGTCGATCCCGACCGCGTGCGCATCCTGCTGCCGTCCGATGTCGACATGCCGCCGGGCGGCCTCGGCGTGCGCTGGCCCGACGACCCGCTGGAGCAGGAGCGCCGCCTCCACCTCTACAAGGTGCCCGCCGCCGTCGCCTACGCGCGCGCCAACGGCCTCGACCGCACGGTGTGGGACGGGCCGCGCCGGCGCTTCGGCATCGTCACCACCGGCAAGTCCTATCTCGACGTCCGCCAGGCGCTGGAGGACCTCGGCATCGACGAGGCGACGGCCGCCGCGATCGGCCTTTCCGTCTACAAGGTCGCGATGGTCTTCCCGCTGGAGCCCGAAGGCGTGCGGCGCTTCGCGGAGGGGCTGGAGGAGATCCTCGTCGTCGAGGAGAAGCGCTCGCTGATCGAGACGCAGCTCAAGGAGGCGCTCTACAACCTGCCGGCCGATCGTCGGCCGCTCGTCGTCGGCAAGCGCGACGATGCGGGCCGTCTCATCCTGCCGTCGCAGAACGAGCTGACGCCCAGCATGATCGCGCGCGTCATCGCCGCGCGCGTCGGCCGCTTCCACACCTCCGATGCGATCCGCGGCCGCCTCGCCCTCATCGACCAGCAGGAGCGCCGGGCGGCGGCGACCAAGCCAGCCCTGGTCCGCACGCCCTTCTTCTGCTCCGGCTGTCCGCACAACACCTCGACCCGCGTGCCCGAGGGCAGCCGCGCGGTGGCCGGCATCGGCTGCCACTACATGGCCGTGTGGATGGACCGCGACACCCAGACCTTCACCCAGATGGGCGGCGAGGGTGCCTCCTGGGTCGGCCAGGCGCCGTTCACCGAGACGCCGCACGTCTTCGTCAATCTCGGCGACGGCACCTACTTCCACTCGGGCTATCTGGCGATTCGCTTCGCCGTCGCGTCCAAGACCCGCGTCACCTACAAGATTCTGTTCAACGACGCGGTCGCGATGACCGGCGGCCAGCGCCACGACGGCAACCTGACGGTCCCCATCATCACCCGCCAGGTCCACGCCGAGGGCGTCGAGCGCATCGCCGTCGTCACCGACGAGCCGGACAAGTACCCGATCGGCACCGTCTTCGCGCCCGGCACCACCATCCATCACCGCGACGACCTCGACGCGGTGCAGCGCGAGCTGCGCGAATGGCCGGGCGTGTCGGTCCTCGTCTACGACCAGACGTGTGCGGCCGAGAAGCGCCGCCGGCGCAAGCGCGGCAGCATGGCCGACCCGCAGCGCCGCGCCTTCGTCAACGAGATGGTGTGCGAGGGCTGCGGCGACTGCTCGACGCAGTCCAACTGCCTCTCCGTCGTGCCGGTCGAGACCGAGTTCGGGCGCAAGCGCGCCATCGACCAGTCGTCCTGCAACAAGGACATGTCCTGCCTCAAGGGCTTCTGCCCGAGCTTCGTGACGGTCGAGGGCGGCGCCCTGCGCCGGCGCAAGCCGACGGCGGGACCGGTCGAGGTGGTGGCCGATCCGCCGGAGCCGACGCTGCCGTCGCTCGACCAGCCCTACGGCATGATCGTGACGGGCGTCGGCGGCACCGGCGTCGTCACCATCGGCGCCCTGCTGGGCATGGCCGCCCACATCGAGGGCAAGGGCTGCTCGACGCTGGACATGACCGGCCTCGCCCAGAAGGGCGGCGCCGTCTTCAGCCATGTCCGCGTCGCGGCCCGGCCGGAGGATCTGCACGCGGTGCGCGTCGCGGCCGGTGCTGCCGACCTGCTGCTGGCCTGCGACATGGTGGTGGCGGCCAGTGCGGAGGCGATCTCGAAGCTGCGTGCCGGCACCACGTCGGCGGTCGTCAACAGCGCGGCCACGATCACGGCCGAGTTCACCCGCAACCCCGACTACCGCTTCCCCGCCGACAAGCTGGAAGCCGCGATCGCCGAAGCGGTCGGCCCGGGGCGCATGGACCTCGTGGACGCGACGCGCATCGCCACCGCGCTCCTCGGCGATTCGATCGCCGCCAACCTCTTCATGCTGGGCTTCGCCTACCAGAAGGGGCTGGTGCCGGTATCGGGTGCCGCGATCGAGCGCGCGATCGAGCTGAATGCGGTCGCGGTCGAGTTCAATCGCCAGGCCTTCCGCTGGGGCCGCAAGGCCGCCCACGACCTACCCGCCGTCGAGCGCCAGGTGCGCCCGGCGCCGCTCGATGCGCCGCGCAAGCTGGCGCAGACGCTGGACGAGGTCGTCGCCCGCCGCGTCGAGGAGCTGACGCGCTACCAGGATGCCGCCTATGCCGCCCGCTACGAGACGCTGGTTCGCCGCGTCGAGCACGCCGAGAAGGAACGGGCACCCGGCATGAGCGGTTTGGCCGAGGCGGTGGCGCGCTGGTACTACCAGCTGCTCGCCTACAAGGACGAGTACGAGGTGGCGCGGCTCTATACCGACGGCACCTTCCGCCGCCGCCTGGAGGAGCAGTTCGAGGGCGATTTCAAGCTGCGCTTCCACCTGGCGCCGCCGCTGCTGGCCCCGCGCGACGAGTCGGGGCACCTGAAGAAGCGCGCCTACGGGCCATGGATGATGCACGCTTTCCGTGTATTGGCCGGGCTTCGAGGGCTGCGCGGCGGCGCCTTCGATCCCTTCGGCTACACGGCCGAGCGGCGGGCCGAACGCCAGCTCATCGCCGACTACGAGCGGACGGTCGAGGAACTGATCGGCGCGCTCGATCACGACAACCATCGTATTGCGACAGAAATCGCAAGCATTCCAGATCGCATTCGCGGTTACGGCCACATCAAGGAAGCCAACCTGAAGTCCGCGCGGCAGGCCGAAGCCATGTTGCTCGCCGCCTTCCGCGACCCGGCCGTACGGATCAGCGCGGCGGAGTAGCGCCGACCGCTCCCGGGCCGCGCAATGCCATGCTAGGTTGAGTGGCCGAAGGTTCGCCGGCGCCCGAACGACCGGTGCCTCGGCGGGAAGCGGGGAGGGTTGCTGGGTACGCTGACCGACGACGATCTGCTGGGCGTGCTGGACCTCATCGGCAGCCCTGCGTTCGCGGTCGATGTGTGCGCGGACGGGTCCTTCCGCTATGTCGGCGCCAACGAGGCCATGGCCCGCCAGATGGGCTTCGATCGCGCGGCGACGCGGGGGGTGTCGCCGGCGGACGTTCTTTCTCCGGAGGATGCCGCGGTCGTCACCGCCAACTATCGGCGATGCGTCGAAGCCGGCACGACGATCGAGTGCGAAGAGCTGCTGCATCTGCCGGTCGGAGAGCGCTGGTGGTTCAGCTCGCTTCGGCCGCAACGCTGTCCGGAAGGCAGCGTCATCCGGGTGATCGGGACCTGCTACGACATCACCGAACGCAAGCGGGCCGAGGCGGAGCTGGAGCGATCCCGGGCCTTCCTCGCCGGCCTGATCGAGAACATCCCGGCCGCCGTCTTCTGCAAGGAGGGGCCGGACCTGCGCTACATGCTGGTGAACCGCGCTGCCGAGACCATGTTCGGCATCCCGCGCGAGCAGGCGATCGGCCGCAACGACCACGATCTCTATGCTGCCTCGATCGCCGACCGGCTGCGCGACGAGGACATGGCCATCGCCGCCGATCCGGCGCGGATCAGGTCGAAGCGCGAGACCATCCCGACGCCCCATGGCGACCGCGTCATCCGCACCGGCAAGGCGGCGATCGTCGATGTGGAGGGTCGTCCGCGGTACATCCTCGGCATCTCCGAGGACGTAACCGAAATGGAGCGCATGGCGGGCGAGCTCCGCGATGCCAAGGACTTCCTGCAGACCGTCCTCGACCACATCCCGGCGCTCATTTTCTGCAAGGACGCGGAGACGTTGCACTACACGCTGCTCAACCGGGCTGCCGAACGCTATATCGGGCGCTCGCGCGATGACGTGCTCGGGCGCGGCGATCAAGAGCTGTTCGGTGCCGAGCATGCCGAACTCTACCGCCGGAAGGACCTGGAGGCAGTGCTCTCGGGCAAGGTCGTGGCGATCCCTTCAGAGCCGATTTCCACGCCGTTCGGGGAACGGACGCTGCGGACGGCGAAGGTGATGATTCCCGGCGACGACGGGGCGCCACGCTACCTCCTCGGCGTGTCGGAGGACATCACCGACCGGCGTCTCGCCGAGGACCGGCTGAAGGCCGCGATCGAAGCGCTGCGCGACGGGTTCATCCTGTTCGACCGCGACGACCGGATCGTCATGGTCAACAGCCGCTTCCTCGACCTCTACGGCTACATGAAGGAGCGGCCGCAGCTCGTCGGAAGCCGGTTTCAGGACAATATCGCGGCCAGCCGCGCATGGCGCCTCGGCTTCATGACCGAGAAGGAGGCGGACGACTTCGTGGCGCGCCGCATCGCGAGTTGGCGGCGCTTCGAAGGCCCGTTCGAGCAGCGGTTGCCCGATGGCCGCTGGGTGCTGGTCAACGAGCTCGCGACCGCCGACGGCGGCGTGGTCGCGATCCATACGGACATCACGGCTCAGAAGCAGGCGGAGACGCGCCTCGTCGATGCGATCGAGGCGATCGACCAGGGGTTCATCCTCTGCGACGAGAACGACCGCGTCCTGCTGACGAACCGCCGGCTGCGCGAGATGTTCCCGTCGGTGGCCGATCTGATGGTGCCCGGCACGCCGGTCATGGACATCATCCGCAAGGGCGCCACCACGGGCGACTACCGGACGACCGAGGCCACCACCGAGGAGACCGTCGATACCTTCTACAGGTTGTTCCGCGAAGGGACGGTGGAGGGTGTCGAGCGCCAGCTTCGCGACGGGCGCTGGATCCTGTTCAGCCAGCACGTCACGCCCAACGGCCTGCGCGTCGGCCTCAGGACCGACATCACGCTGCTGAAGGCCCGCCAGCAGCAGCTCTCCGAAATCCGCGACCACCTGCAGCGGCAGGCGGCGACGCTGATCGCCATGACCGACGACCTGCGCCAGGCGCGCCATCGCGCTGAGGAAGCGAACCGCGCCAAGTCGCAGTTCCTGGCGATGATCAGCCATGAGCTGCGCACGCCCTTCACCGGTATCCGCGGCATGGCCGACCTGCTCGCCGGGACGGCGCTGGACCCCGATCAGCAGCGTTACCTACAGGTCATGCGGCAGTCCTTTGATCGCCTCCTGGCCCTTCTCGACCAGCTCCTCGACTTCTCGCGGATCGAGGCGGGGCGCATCGAGGTGGCGTCGGCGCCCATGTCGCCGGCCCGCCTCGTCGCCGACGCGGCCGCCACCTTCCGGGCGGCGGCGGAGGCCAAGGGCCTGTCCCTCGACGTCGCGATCGCCCCGGAGGTGCCCTACGAGGTCCTGGGCGATCCCAACCGCATCAACCAGATCCTAGCCAATCTCATCGGCAACGCGATCAAGTTCACCGACCGGGGCGGCATCACCGTATCCATCGGCCTCGAAGCCGGCACCGACGGCCGCCTGCTCCGCTGGTCGGTCGACGATACCGGAATCGGCATCACCCCGGCGGAGCAGGCGCGGCTCTTCGAGCCGTTCTCCCAGGCGGACGCCGCGACCAACCGGCGCTTCGGCGGGACCGGATTGGGCCTCGCGATCTCCCGCCGGCTGGCGGAGGCGATGGGCGGCCGGATCGGCGTCGACAGCCGCGCGGGCGAGGGTGCCGGCTTCTGGTTCACCACCACCTTCGCCGTGCCGGCTGCCCATCTCGACAATCGCCTCGCCGTCGTCCACGAGGATGCTGCCGCCACGCCG
>JBFWXJ010000092.1:0-16213 GCA_050187535.1 Alphaproteobacteria bacterium
CAGTTGACGATGACGATGTCGAGGGTTGCGGCCATCCGGCTCGTATCCTGCCGGAGTCCTTCTAGCCCCGCGGGCGTCCGCGTGCAACGCCGCCCCCGGATGCGAGGCATTCTTGATCCATCTCAAGGCCGCTCCGGAACGGTCGGGCGAGGATCGCCCGACCACCCCCGAGAGGAGCGCCAGATGGCGAGAACCATGCGCGCGGCGATCTTCGCCGAGCCCGGGCGAATCGTGCTGGACGAGAAGCCGATCCCCGACGTCGGCCCGACCGACGCCCTGCTGCGCGTCACCACCACGACGATCTGCGGCACCGACGTCCATATCCTGAAGGGCGAGTATCCGGTCGCCCGGGGACTGACCGTCGGCCACGAGCCGGTCGGCGTGATCGAGAAGCTGGGCTCGGCGGTCGCCGGCTACCGCGAGGGCGAGCGCGTCATCGCCGGCGCGATCACGCCGAGCGGCCACAGCAATGCCTGCCTGTGCGGCTGTCATTCCCAGGACGGCGCCGGCACCCGCCACGGCTTCAAGGCCATGGGCGGCTGGCGCTTCGGCAACACCATCGACGGCTGCCAGGCGGAATACGTGCTGGTGCCCGACGCCATGGCCAATCTGAGCCCGGTGCCCGACGGCCTGTCGGACGAGCAGGTGCTGATGTGCCCGGACATCATGTCGACCGGCTTCTCGGGCGCCGAGAGCGGCCATGTGCGGATCGGCGACACCGTGGCGGTCTTCGCGCTGGGGCCGATCGGCCTGTGCGCGGCGGCAGGCGCGCGGCTCATGGGGGCGACGACGATCATCGGCGTCGACACGGTGCCCGCGCGCCTGGCGATGGCCCGCACGCTGGGCGTCGACCACACCGTCGACTTCCGGGCGTCCGACCCGGTCGACGAGATCATGCGCCTGACCGACGGCCGCGGCGTCGACGTGGCGATCGAGGCCCTGGGGACGCAGGCGACCTTCGAGGCGGGGCTGCGCGTGCTGCGGCCCGGCGGCACACTCTCCAGCCTCGGCGTCTATTCGGCCGACCTGCGCATCCCGCTCGGCGCGTTCGCCGCCGGCCTCGGCGACCATCGCATTGTCACGACCCTCTGTCCGGGCGGCAAGGAGCGCATGCGCCGATTGATGGAGGTCGTGGCGTCCGGCCGCGTCGACCTCGGCGGGCTGGTGACCCACCGCTTCCCGCTGGAGCGCATCGAGGAGGCCTACGATCTCTTCGCCGGCCAGCGCGACGGCGTCCTCAAGGTGGCGATCACGCCGTGACGCGGCCTGCGGCTTGACGGGCGTCCCGCGGCCGGCGAAACGTCCGGCCGGCCGCCTCCGGAGTCCCGTCGATGATGTTCCCCGCGCCGCTTCCCGCCGCCGATCCGCTGCGTGCCGCCATCCGGCGCGCGACGCGCGCCGACGAGACGGCGGTGGTGGAGCGCCTGCTGGCGGAAGCGGCCCTGCCAGCCGACGCCCGGGACCGCGTCGGCGTCCGGGCCCGCCGCCTGGTGGAGGCGGTGCGGGCGAGCCGCCAGGGCAGGGGCGGGCTGGATGCGTTCCTGCACGAGTACGAGCTCTCCAGCCAGGAGGGCATCGTTCTCATGTGCCTGGCCGAGGCGCTGCTGCGTATTCCCGATGCGGATACGGTCGACCGCCTGATCCGCGACAAGATCGGCCCCGCCGACTGGGAGCGCCATCTCGGCCGCAGCGACTCGATCTTCGTCAACGCCTCCACCTGGGCGCTGATGCTGACCGGCCGGATCGTCCGCCCGGACGAAGGCGGCAGCCATGGCGGCGTGCTGCGCCGGCTGGTCACGCGGGCCGGCGAGCCGATCATCCGCGAAGCGGTGACGGGCGCCATGCGCATCCTCGGCCGGCAGTTCGTCATGGGCCGCACCATCGCCGAGGCGCTGGAGCGTGCGCGGGCGGCCGAACGGCTCGGCTACCGCCATTCCTACGACATGCTGGGCGAGGCGGCGCGGACGGCGGCCGACGCTGAGCGCTACTTCGCGTCCTACGCGGCCGCCATCGCCGCGATCGGTGCGGAAGCCGCCGGCCGTGGCCCGGTCGAGGGGCCCGGCATCTCGGTCAAGCTGTCGGCCCTGCACCCGCGCTACGAGTTCGCACAGGCCCATCGCGTGCGTGCGGAGCTGGTGCCGCGCCTGGCGGAACTCGCCCGGCAGGCCAAGGGGGTCGGGATCGGGTTCACGGTCGATGCCGAGGAGGCCGACCGCCTCGACCTGTCGCTCGACGTGATCGAGGCGGTCGCGGCCGATCCGACCCTGGCCGGCTGGGACGGTTTCGGGCTGGCGGTGCAGGCCTACCAGAAGCGCGCCCTGCCGCTGCTCGATTGGCTGTCCAATCTGGCGCGCCGCACCGGCAGGCGGCTGATGGTGCGGCTCGTCAAGGGCGCCTACTGGGACAGCGAGATCAAGCGCAGCCAGGAGCGCGGCCTGCCCGGCTATCCGGTGTTCACCCGCAAGGTGGCGACGGACGTTTCCTACATCGCCTGCGCGCGCCGGCTGCTGGCCGACCCGGAGGCCTTCTTCCCGCAGTTCGCCACCCACAACGCCCATACCGTGGCGACCTTGCTGGAGCTGGCGGGCAACCGCCGCGACTGGGAGTTCCAGCGCCTGCACGGCATGGGCGAGGCGCTCTATGCCGAGGTCGTCGGCCCCGAGAAGCTGGACCGGCCGGCCCGCGTCTACGCGCCGGTCGGCAGCCACGAGGACCTGCTCGCCTATCTCGTGCGCAGGCTGCTGGAGAACGGCGCGAACACCTCTTTCGTCAACCGCCTCGTCGACGAGAAGGCCCCGATCGACGACATCGTGGCCGATCCTGTGGCGCGCCTCCAGCGCCTGCCCACGAAGCCGCATCCGCACATCCCGCTGCCGGCGGACCTCTACGGGGCCGAGCGCCGCAACAGCGCCGGGGTCGATCTGGCCGATCCGGCCGCGGCGACCGTGCTGGCGGCTGCGATGGCGACGGCGGCCCGCGAGACGGCGTCCGCCGCCCCCATCGTCGGCGGCCGCGCCGAGCCGGGAGCCGCACGCCCGGTCGGATCGCCCGCCGATCGCGGCGTGACGGTGGGCACGGTCGTGGAGGCCGACGCGGCGACGGTCGAGCGGGCGGTCGGCCGCGCCGACCGGGCCGCGATCGACTGGGGCGCCGTGCCGCCCGACGAGCGCGCCCGCATCCTCGAGCGCGCGGCCGACCTCTACGAGGCCGATGGCCCGCGGCTCATGGCGCTGGTGGTGCGCGAAGGCGGGCGCATCGTGCCCGACGCGCTGAGCGAGCTGCGCGAGGCGGTCGATTTCCTGCGCTACTACGCGGCGCGGGCGCGCGCGGACTTCGCCCCGCGGCGCCTGCCGGGCCCGACCGGCGAGCGCAACGAGCTGTCGCTGCACGGCCGCGGCGCATTCGCCTGCATCAGCCCGTGGAACTTCCCGCTCGCCATCTTCACCGGCCAGATCGCCGCCGCGCTCGCCGCCGGCAACGCGGTGCTGGCCAAGCCGGCCGAGCAGACGCCGCTGGTCGGTGCCGCCGCCGTCTCCCTGCTGCACAGGGCGGGGGTGCCGGGCGACGTGCTGCAGTTCCTGCCGGGCGACGGGCCCGGCGTCGGCGCCCCGCTCGTCGCCGATCCGCGCATCGCCGGCGTCGCCTTCACCGGCTCGACCGAGACCGCCCAGGCGATCAACCGCGTGCTCGCCGCCAGGCGCGGCCCGATCGTCCCCCTCATCGCCGAGACCGGCGGGCAGAACGCGCTCATCGTCGATTCGTCCGCGCTGCCGGAGCAGGTGGTGCAGGACGTGCTGCTGTCGGCGTTCGACAGCGCCGGGCAGCGCTGCTCGGCGCTTCGCGTCCTCTTCGTCCAGGAGGAAGCGGCGCCGCGCACGCTCGCCATGCTGGCGGGCGCGATGGCTGAGCTGACGATCGGCGACCCGTCGCTGCTCTCGACCGATGTCGGCCCGGTGATCGACGCCGACGCCAGGGCGATGCTGGAGCGCCATGCCGCCCGCATGCGCCGCGAGGGGCGCACGATCGCCGAGCTGAAGCCGCCCCCCGGCACGGAGCGGGGCACCTTCTTCGGTCCGGCCGCCTACGAGATCGACCGCCTCGACCGACTGGAAGGCGAGGTGTTCGGGCCGATCCTGCACGTCGTGCGCTGGCAGGCCGGCCGCATCGACGCGGTCATCGACGCGATCCGCGCCACCGGCTACGGCCTGACCCTGGGCGTCCACAGCCGCATCGACGGCACCGTGCGCCACGTCGTCCGCCGGGTCGGGGTCGGCAACGTCTACGTCAACCGCAACATGATCGGGGCGGTCGTCGGCGTGCAGCCGTTCGGCGGCGAGGGGCTGTCGGGCACCGGCCCGAAGGCCGGTGGCCCGCACTACCTGCCGCGCTTCGCGACGGAGCGCACGCTCTCGGTCGACACGACGGCCGCGGGCGGTAACGCCTCGCTGCTGTCGCTGGCCGAGGAGGGGTGAGGTGCCGCCCTACACGATGTAGAGCAGCACCGCCCCGTCGAGGCCCAGCACCGTGTCGGTGTAGAGCGGGCCGTCGTGCTCTCCCCAGCAGTCGCAATCCTCGAGCTGCAGGTAGAGATTGCCGCCGCCGAACTTCGAGAGCGAAAGCACACCATCCACGACCGCCAGGTCGTCGAGGTACTTGCCCGAGCCGACCGGCAGGCCGGTGATGGCGATCATGTCCGAGGTCGGGTCGTTGCCGATCCTGAAGCCGACGACCGTGTCGCCGGTGAAATCGGCGACGGTGCCGTAGAGCGTGTCGCGCTGGTCCGTATCCTCGGTCAGGATCACGAGGTCGCTGCCGCCCTCGCTCTGGATGCGGTCGGTCCCTTCCCCGCCGATGATCGTGTCGTTGTCGGCGCCGCCGTTGATGGTGTCGCTGCCGTCCTGCCCGTTCAGCAGATCGGTGCCGGCACCGCCGTCGAGCCGGTCGTTGCCGTTGCCGCCTTCGGCGGTGTCGCTGCCGTTCTCGCCGTAGAGGGTGTCCTGGCCGTTGCCGCCGACCACCGAATCGTTGCCGTTGCCGCCCCACAGCGCGTCGTTGTCGTTACCGCCGTCGGCCGTGTCGTTGCCGTTGCCACCCTTCAGCGTGTCGTTGCCGGCGAGGCCGAAGATGACGTCGTCGCCGTTCTTGGCGTCGATCGAGTTCGTCGACGTGGTGCCGAAGAGGAGGTCGGAGCCGTCGGTCGCGGTCTTGTTCTCGACGATGATGCGGATCGTCGTCTCGTCGGTGCCGGAGTTGTAGGTCGCCTCGACGGTGCCCTCGACGGCCTTGCCGCCGAGCTGCAGCGTCATCGTGTTGCCGTCCTTGAAGTTGAGGACGCCGCCCGCGAGCTTGGTGCCGTTCAGGCCCGTGTACTTGCCGTCGACCACGATGGCATCGGACTGGTCCGTCTTGCCGGGCGTGAAGTCCCTGACGACGTCGCCCTTGAGGTTGCTCGTCGTGTCGTAGACGGTGTCGGGCCCGGTGCCGGTGAAGATGACGTCGGCGTTCTCGCCGGGGCTGAGGATGTCTGCGCCGTCGCCGCCGTAGAGCGTGTCGCTGTTCTGACCGCCATATAGCAGGTCCGAGCCGCCGTCTCCGAACAGCCGGTCGGCGCCGTTACCGCCGAACAGCGAGTCGTCGCCGGATCCGCCGGAAACGGTGTCGTTGTCGAGGCCACCGTCGATCCGGTCGTTGCCGGCGCCGCCGAGGATGCTGTCGCCGCCCTCGTCGCCGGACAGCGAATCATTGCCGGCGTCGCCCGTCATCAGGTCGTTGCCGTTGCCGCCGGAGATCGTATCCGCGGCATTGCCGCCCTTGAGGGTGTCGTGGCCGTCCTCGCCGTAGATCAGGTCTTCGCCGTTGCCGCCGATGGCGCGGTCCCAGCCGTCGCCGCCGAAGATCGTGTCGGCCTCGTTGCCGCCGCACAGCGTGTCGTCGCCCGCCTCGCCCAGCATCGAATCCTCGTCGTCGCCGCCGAAGACGAGGTCGTTGCCGTTGCCGCCGTAGAGGGTGTCGTCGCCGTCGTCGCCGAAGAGGGTGTCGTAGTCCTCCTCGCCGTAGACGAGGTCGTCGCCATTGCCGCCCGCGGCGAAGTCCGCGCCGTTGCCGCCGTAGATCGTGTCCTGGTCGTCGCCGCCGAAGAGGGTGTCGCTGCCCTCGTCGCCGTAGACGAGGTCGTCGCCGTTGCCGCCGAACGCCCCGTCGGCGCCGTTGCCGCCGTAGAGCGTGTCGCCGTCGGCGCCGCCGAACAGGCTGTCGTTGTCGTCGTCGCCATAGACGATGTCGTCGCCGTTGCCGCCGAACGCCGCATCGCGGTCGCCGCCGCCGTGGATGGTGTCGTGGCCCTGGCCGCCGAACAGGCTGTCGTCGCCGATGCCGCCGTCGATCAGGTCGTTGGCGTAGCCGCCTTCCAACCAATCGTCGCCGCCCTGGCCGTAGACGAGGTCGTCGCCGTTGCCGCCGGCGGCGAAGTCGCGGCCGTTGCCGCCGAACAGCGTATCGCTGCCCTCATGGCCATGGAGGGTGTCGTAGCCCTCGTCGCCGTAGGCGAGATCGTTGCCGCAGCCGCCGCCGATGCTGTCGTCGTTGTTGCCGCCGAAGATGGTGTCGCCGTCGTTGCCGCCGTAGATCGTGTCCCAGCCGATGTCGCCGTAGACGAGGTCGTCGCCCTGGCCGCCGTCGATGCGATCGTCGCCATTGCCGCCGAAGATGGAGTCGCCGCCGTTGCCGCCCGAGAGGGTGTCGCAGAGATCGTCGCCATACAGCATGTCGGCGCCGTTGCCGCCGACCATGCTGTCGTCGCCGTTGCCGCCGAACAGGGTGTCGTCGCCCTCCTCGCCGAAGACGGTGTCCCAGCCGTTGCCGCCCGAGATCCAGTCGCCCTCGGTGCCGCCCAGGAGGCTGTCGTCGCCGTCCTCGCCCTCGATCGTGTCGGCGCCCTGGCCGCCGTGGACGGTGTCGTTGCCTTCGCCGGCGGTGATCTGGTCGTTGATCTCCTGGCCGTCGATGAAGTCGTTGCCGTTGCCGCCGGCGATGGTGTCGCTGTTCTGGCCGCCGAGGATGCTGTCGTCGCCGGTGCCGCCGGACAGCGAATCCTTGGCGTCGCCGCCGAGGATCGTGTCGTCGCCGTCCTCGCCCAGCACCGTGTCGTTGTGGGTGCCGCCTTCGATGAAGTCGTTGCCGGCGCCGCCGAGGATGCTGTCCTGCTCCGTGCCGCCGAAGATCGTATCGTCGTCGTCCTCGCCCAGGATCGTGTCGTTGCTGCCGCCGCCGTCGATCGAATCCCGGCCCTGGCCGCCGAAGATGCTGTCCTGCTCGGTGCCGCCGAAGAGCGTGTCGTCGCCGGCGTCGCCGAGGACCGTGTCGTTGTTCTGCCCGCCGTCGATGAAGTCGTTGCCGTTGCCGCCGGCGAGGCTGTCGAGCCCCTGGCCGCCGAACAGCGAATCGTCATCCTCGTCGCCGAGGATGCTGTCGTTCGAATCGCCGCCATAGAGCCAGTCGACGCCCTGGCCGCCGGAGATCGTGTCGCGGCCGTTGCCGCCGAAGACTGTATCGTTGTCGTCGTCGCCGAAGACGATGTCGGCGTTGGCGCCGGCGTCGATCGAATCCGCGCCGTTGCCGCCCGCGATCGTGTCGTCTTCGCTGCCGCCGAGGATCGTGTCGCTGTCGTCACCGCCGACGATCGAATCCTCGCCGTCGGATCCGTCGAGGATGTCGTTGCCGTTGCCGCCGTCGATCGTGTCGGCGTCGGTGGTGCCGACGATCGAATCGTCGCCCGTGTTGACCGAGTCAGCGCCGTAGAATGCGTCGGGCCAAACGTTCTGCCCGGACGTCAGCGTCAGCGTCGTCATCGGCGGTGCTCCCCCCGCCGGTCGTCATGCGCCCCCCGCAAGACGCACCGGCACATGTGGATAATTTAGCGCACGCGGGCGGCCGTGCATACAACCTCGTGTTGCGGACCAAATTACGAACGAGATTGCAACTCACTTGCAGTATCGACTACGGTCGGCCGTGGATACTTCGGAGCGCGCGGGCATGGCGGAAGAGGCGATGGTCGGGTCGCGGACGGGCGGGACGGCGACGGCGGGGGAGCGGCTGCTGCTGTGGTCGTTCCGCGCCTGGGTCTCCGGGGCCGGCTTCCGCGACCTCGTGGCGCGCGAATATGCCCGGCGCTTCGCTCCCGACGAGACGCCGACGGCCCTCAAGGCGCTCGACCTCGTGGTCACCGCGATGGCGCGCCATGCGCGCCGGCGCATCGTCCATCACCCGCCCTGCTGCTCGCGCATCGCTGCCGACGAGCAGGCGGTGCTGGCGATCTTCGCTGCCGCCCAGGCCGAGCGCGCCGACCTGGCGCTCGCCCATGCCGGCTGGCTGGTGCGGCCGGACGGTGTGGGCGCCGTCGTCACCGCGGCGGCGGCCCTCGGCCTGGCGATGATCGAGAACGACCTGTGCCTGCCCTATCGCGGCATCACCAGCCCTATCGCGGACGAGACCGTCCCGGCGGAGGCGGTCGGCCGGCTGCACTGAGCGAGCCGACCGCTCCGCCCACTGTCCGCGGGTCCCCGCTGTCCGCGAATTACTGCGGCGGCCGGGTCTCGCGGAAGGCCGGCGTGGCGCCCAGCTTCGCCGCCAGCGCCTCCAGCCGCGGATGGCTGCCGGCCGGGAACAGCTCGGGCACCTGGATGCCGAGGAAGTCGACCAGCACCGCCGTGCTGACGTCGGCCTGGGTCATCGTGGAGCCGGCGAGCCAGGGCGTGCCCTCGACCGCTTCCAGCGCGGCGAGCCCGCCCGCGACCTGTCGCTTCAGGTTGTCGATCCAGGGCTGGTGCTGGCGCTCGGCCGGCCGGCGCTTGGTTTCGTAGGAGTATCCGACCGCCTTCTCCATCGTGCCGACGGCGATGGCGACCAGACGCTGCACCTTGCGCCGCTCCGGCCCGGCCGGCGGCGTCAGGGCCCGGGCGGGGCCCGCCTGCTCGTCCAGCCAGTCGATGATCGCGGCGGAATCCACCAGCGTCTCGCCGTCGTCGGTGACGAGCGCCGGCACGCGACCGACCGGGTTGATCTTCGCGATCGCGTCCATGTCGGTCATCGTCGAGAGCTGACGATGCTCGAACGGGATGCCGTAGAGCTTCAGCGTGATCGCGGAGCGCCGCACGAAGGGCGAGAGGTAGCGGCCGACGAGGATCATGGGTGGGCCTCCAGGGCGGATGGGCTGGCGGACGGGACGAAAAGGGCGTCGACGGCGACCACGCCCTTGCCGGCGGGGCGCACCATCAGCGGGTTGACGTCGATGCTGCCGATGCGGCCCGCGTTGGCCGCAGCGAATACCGAGAGCCGGGCCAGCGCCTCGGCCAGCGCGACCACGTCCGCCTTCGGCCGGCCGCGGGCGCCGTCCAGCAGGGGGAAGCCGCGGACCTCGCGGATCATCTCGGTCGCGGTGTCGACGCCGAAGGGAGCGACGCGGACCGCCACGTCCTTCAGCACCTCGACGAAGATGCCGCCCAGCCCGAACAGGACGACCGGCCCGAAGGCGGGGTCGACCGAGACGCCGAGGATGCACTCGACCCCGTCTGTCACCATCGGGCTGGCGAGCGCCCCTTCGATGCGCGCGGCCGGCGCGCGCTCGCGCACGCGGGCCATCATCGCGTCGAAGGCGGCCGCTGCCGCATCCGGGTCGGCCAGGCCCAGTGTCACGCCGCCGACCTCGGTCTTGTGGGCGATGTCGGGCGAGGCGACCTTGAGGGCGATCGGCCCGCCGGCCGCCGCGGCCGCCGCCCGCGCCTCGTCGGCGGTGGTGACGAGCGTGTCGGCGACGGTGGGAATGCCGGCCGCCGCCAGGATGCGCTTGGCGGTGCGCTCGTCGACGGCGGTATCGGGTGCGGGCAAGGCGCCCGCGGGGAGGGCGGGCGGCGGCGCGCCCTCGGCTGCGGCGAAGGCGTCGGCGAAGTGGCAGAGACCGGCCAGCGCCCGCACGGCGCGGTGCGGGTCCTCGAACACGAGGTAGCCGTCGCTCTCGTATTCCCGCGCCATCTCGGGCGTGGCGATCATGCACATGACCTGCAGGCGCCCGGGGAAGCGGCGGGCCGCATCCTGCATCGCCGGGCGCAGCCGCTTGTTGATGACGGGCGAGCGCGGCACCGAGGTGAAGAAGTTGACGATGAGGTCGTAGCCGCCCTCCGAGAGCATCATTTCGACGTTCTTCGTCACCAGGCTCATGTCGTTGAAGGCCTGGGCGGTGATGTCGACCGGGTTGCGCGTGGCGGCGAACGGAAGCAGCTCCTTCAACCGGCGCTGCGCGTCGTCCGGCATCGGCGGCACCGTCAGGCCGGCCGCCGTCGCCGCATCCGCCAGCACGACGCCGCCGCCGCCGGAGATGGTGACGATGCCGAGCTTGCGGCCCGTGGGCATGATGCGCCGCGTGCAGGCATAAGCGACGTCGAGCATGTCCTCCGTCGTCTCGACGCGCAGCGCGCCCCAGCGCCGGAAGACCGCGTCGTACACCCGGTCCGCACCGGCCAGCGAGGCGGTGTGCGACTGGGCCGCCTCCGCACCCACCGCCGAGCGGCCGACCTTCATGACGACGACCGGCTTGCGCCGCGCGTGGGCGTAGGCCAGCGCGGCCGTCAGCCGCGCGGCGTCGGCGACGCCTTCGATGTAGCAGGCGATGACATCGACGCCCGGGTCGTCGGCCAGGAAGGCGATGCAGTCCGCCACCTGGATGTCGCACTCGTTGCCGGTGGTCACCCAATAGGTGGTGCCGAGGCCCTTCTCGCGCGCCAGGACCGACATGTGGCTGCCATAGGCGCCGGACTGGCTGACGATGGCGATGCCGCCCGGCCGCGGGAAGCCGCCATGGTCGAAGGAAGCGGTGAAGGTGCAGAAATGGCCGATCTCGGCATTGAAGACGCCGAGGCAGTTGGGGCCGGCGATGCGCATGCCGCTCTCGGCCGCGATCGCCGTCAGGCGGTCCTGCATCGCCCGCCCGGCGCCGGCGTCCGCTTCGGCGAAGCCCGAGGAGAAGATGACCATGGAGCCCGCACCCTTGGCGGCAGCCTCCTCGGCGACCGCGACCACTCCGGAGGCCGGGATCGCCACCAGCACGATATCGGGCGCTTCCGGCAGCGAGGCCAGGTCGGGATAGGTCTTCAGCCCCTGCACCTCGGCCCGGTTCGGGTTGATCGGGTAGATCGCGCCCTTGAAGCCGGTGTCGAGATAGTAGCGCAGCGGTCGCCCCCCGATCCGGGTCGGATCGTTGCTGGCCCCGACCAGCGCCACGGAGCGCGGCCGCAGCAGGGGGACGAGCGAGGCCGGATCGAGGCCGGCGCCCGGACGGATGTCGGCGCGCGCGTCTGCGGATGCGCCGTCGGCGGCGCGGTCGACCTCGGACAAGCGGAAGCTCCTCCCCCAGCGGATGGCGTCCCGCGACCGTCCGGCGCGTGGCGCTCGATTGCCCGATTCCTAGCCCTGGCCGTCGCGGCGAACAATTCCCAGATGACGTGCCGGGCGGGGCGCAGGAAATCCGTCCCCCGATCGTAGAACCCTCCGGCGCCGGGCGGCGACCGAAGGACGGCGGGGGCGAAGAGGCTTGCCGGAGACGGCCATGGACCCCATTTTCCGCCGCGGTGCAACATCGGACGGTTACTTGACCCGCGTCTTCCTCGTGCTGATCGCCGTCGGTGCCACCCTCATGCTGTTGAGCGGCGCCCTGCTGCCGACCGACGCCGAAGCCGGCGTTCCACCCATGGACCATCTGCGCCTTTGCATGGAGCGGGTACTGGCGCTGTTCAACTAGGGCGGTCGTCTTCGACCGCGCGGCGTCGCAGCTCGCGACGGATGATCTTGCCGGTTGCGGTCAGCGGCAGCGCATCGACGAAGGCGACGCGGCGCGGATACTCGTGGGCGGCCAGCCGGGTCTTCACCCAGTCCTGAATGGCGCGCGCCAGCGTCTCCGATGGCGCGTGCCCCGGTTTCAGCACCAGCCAGGCCATGACGGCCTCGGTGCGCAGCGGGTCGGGCACCCCCACGGCCGCCGCCATGGCGACGGCGGGATGGCCCAGCAGGCAATCCTCGATCTCCCCGGGCCCGATGCGGTACCCGGCCGAGGTGATCACGTCGTCGTCGCGGCCGACATAGCGGATGTAGCCGTCCTCGCCCATCCGGCCGAGGTCGCCGGTCGTCATCCAGTCGCCGCGGAACTTCGCCCGCGTCGCCTCGGGGTTGTTCCAGTAGCCGAGGAACATCACCGGATCGGGGCGGCGCACGGCGATGGCGCCGACCTCGCCCCGTGGCAGCTCTCCGCCGTGTTCGTCGACGATCGCGACCGTGTGGCCGGGCAGCGGCCGGCCCATGGAGCCTGCTTCGACCGGAGCCAGCGACGGCGCGTTGCCGACCACGAGGTTGCATTCGGTCTGGCCGTAGAACTCGGCGATGGTCAGCCCGAAGGTGGACCGGCCCCAGTCCAGCAACTCCGTCCCCAAGGTCTCGCCGCCGGACGCCAGGCTGCGCAGCGCCAGCGCCGCCGGCGGCCTGGCACCGGACTGGCGCAGCAGCTTGAGGGCGGTCGGCGGGAAGAAGACGTTGCGCACGCCGTGTCGGGCCATCAGCGCCAGCGCGGCGTCGGGATCGAATTTCCGCGCGCGATGGGCGACGACGGGCACGCCGTGGTGCCAGGCCGGCAGCAGCACGTCGAGCAGCCCACCGATCCACGCCCAGTCGGCGGGCGTCCAGAAGACGTCGCCGGCCTGCGGAAAGAAGTCGTGCGGCAGCTCGACCCCCGGCAGGTGGCCGAGCAGCACCCGATGGGCGTGCAGCGCGCCCTTGGGCGGCCCGGTGGTGCCGGACGTGTAGATGATGAGCGCGGGATCGTCGGCCGCCGTCGTGACGGGATCGAAGGCATCCGAAGCGCGCTCGACGAGGCGGGCGAAGTCGCCGCTGTCCGTGGTCACGACATGCGCCAGGGCCGGCAGCCGGTCGCGCAGCGGCGCCACCTTGGCCGCGTTCTCGATGTCGGTCACCAGGAGCCGGGCGCCGGAATCGCGTAACCGGTACTCCAGCGCCTCCGGCCCGAAGAGCGTGAACAGCGGCACCGCCACCAGCCCCGCTTTGTAGGCGGCGACATGGGCGACGGCCGTCTCCGGCGACTGCGACAGCAGGATGCCGACGCGGTCGCCCCGCACGAGGCCGAGGCCCGCGAACGCATTGGCCAGCCGGTTCGAGAGGGCTGCCACGTCGCGGAAGCCCAGCCGGCGCACGGCGCCCGCCTCGTCCTCGAAGATCAGCGCGGGCGCGTTGCCGGCCGCCGCGTGGCGGTCGACCACGTCGACGCCGATGTTGAAGGCGGGCGGAATCCGCCATGCGAAGCGGTCGCGGACCGCCGCCCAGGTCGCGGCACGTTCGAGCATGGGGCCTCCCGGGAAGCGATCATATGCCCGATCGGCCCGCGTCATGGTAGACAAGGTCGCATTCTCTGCCCTGGGGGGAGGCGGACATGGCGACGATCACCGGCACGGCGGGACCGGACGACCTGACGGGCACCGACGGCCCGGACACTATCCTCGGCCTGGAAGGCAACGACACCCTGACAGGGCTCGCGGGCGCCGATTCGATCGAGGCGCGCGAAGGCGCCGACCTGGTGATGGGCGGCCCGGGGGCCGACAGCCTCGGCGGCGGGCCGGACGCGGACCTGATCTTCGGCGGCACCAATCTCGACAATTTCGAGACCGGCGACGACCTGCTCAACGGCGATGCCGGCAACGACCTCATCCTCGGCGGCGACGGCGACGACATCGTCTATGGCGGCGACGACGACGACCAGGTCAACGGCAACACCGGATCGGACGTCGTCGACGGCGGGCGCGGTGCCGACTTCGTGCGCGGCGGCCAGGGCGACGACACCGTCAGGGGCGGCGACGGCGACGACTGGCACGTCAACGGCAATCTTGGGAACGATGTCGTCGAGGGCAACGGCGGCAACGATTCGATCTTCGGCGGCCAGGGGCACGACACGCTGACCGGTGCGGCGGGTGCCGACACGCTGGTCGGCGACCGCGAGCCGGACTCGTTGGTCGGCGGCATCGGCGCCGACGTCTTCCTCTTCGGCCAGGAGAGCGGCGTCGACAGCATCGCCGACTTCGATCCGGCGGAGGACCGTGTCGGGGTGCTGGCCAACGTCAACGGCTCCGGCATCACGACCGCCGCCCAGCTCCTGGCGCGCGTGCTGAACACCGGCTTGGGCAGTGCGTCGATCGAACTCGGCCAAGGCAACTACATCATCTTCGACGGCCGCTCGGCCGCCCAGTTCTCGCTCGACGACTTCTTCATCTTCTCCTGAGACGAGAGGGAGGCGGGCCATGGCGACGATCGTCGGCACCGATGCGGGCGACCCGCTCTTCGCCGGGGATACGGACGACTTCATCGACGGGCTCGCCGGTGCCGACACGATCGGCGGCGGCGGTGGCGACGACACGATCGAGGGTCGCGACGGCGACGACCTGATCGCGGGCGAGGCCGGCTTCGACCAGTTGGGCGGCGGCAACGGATCGGACACCATCCATGGCGGCGCCTTCGCGCCGGGCGACACGGTCGGCAACGTCCTCTACGGCGACGACGGCGCCGATTCGCTGATCGGCACCGACGGGGGCGACAACCTGCAGGGCTGGGTCGGCGACGACACGATCGACGGCAACGGCGGCGACGACTCCGTCCTGGCCGGCCCGGACAACGACCATGTCGAGGCGCGGGCCGGGGCCGATATCGTCTACGGCGACACCGGCGACGACTTCGTCGGCGGCGGCGACGGCAACGACTGGCTGTCGGGCGGCGGCCCCGACGGCCTCCTCTTCTCCGGCGACGACACGCTGCACGGCGACGGCGCTGCCGACACGGTGCTGGGGGGCGACGGTTCGGATCTCGTCTACGGCGAGGAGGGCGACGACGACCTCAACGGCAACACCGGCACCGACACGGTGACGGGCGGCGAGGGTGCCGATTTCGTGCGCGGCGGCCAGGATGACGACCTCGTCGCCGGCGACGAGGGCGACGACTGGCACGTCAACGGCAATATCGGCAACGACACGGTGATCGGCGGCATCGGCTCGGATGTGGTGCGCGGCGGCCAGGGCGACGACCTGCTGATCGGGGCCGATGGCGCCGACACCCTGTGGGGCGACCTCGGCGCGGACACGATGGAAGGGGGTGCCGGAATCGACGTCTTCGCCTTCGCCGGCGGCAGCGGCACCGACCGTATCGTCGACTTCGACGCGGGCGGCGATCGGATCGCCGTCGTCGCCAACGTCAACGGCACCGGCGTGGAGACCGCGGCCGGCCTGCTGGCGCGCGTCGTCGACACGGTCGGCGGCGCGCTGCTGGATCTGGGTGGCGGCAACACCGTGCTGCTGGAGGGGGTGCCCCGCGCCCAGCTCGCGGTCGAGGACTTCCTCCTCCTCTGACGGCTGGACCCCGTCGCCCCGCCGGGCGAAGCTGGCGGCCAACGATCGGAGGGGTGGAGATGCTGAAGGCGGCGGTGGTGGGCCTCGGGCGCTGGGGCCAGGTGCTGGTGAACGCGGCACAGGGCAGCGAGAAGATCGGCTTCGTGGCGGGCTGCACGCGCACGCCGGCCAAAGCGACGGAGTTCGCGGCCGCCCGCGGCTTCGACCTGCTGCCGGACTACGCCGCCGTGCTGGCCGACCCGCGGGTCGAGGCGGTCGTGCTCGCGACGCCGCACACCCAGCACGCCGAGCAGGTGGCCCAGGCGGCCGCGGCCGGCAAGCACGTCTTCTGCGACAAGCCCTTCACGCTCACCAAGGCGACGGCGGAGGCGGCGCTCGCCGCTTGCCGGAAGGCCGCGGTCACCGTGTGCGTCGGCCACAACCGCCGCTTCCTGCCGGCCTATGCCGAGATCGGGCGAATGATTCGGGCAGGCGAACTCGGCCGGGTGTTGCATGTCGAGGGCGCGATCACCGGTCCGGGCGGCTTCTCCTTTCCGCCCGGGGGATGGCGCGCTTCGCCGGACGAGAGCCCGGCCGGCGGCATGACGGCGATGGGCATCCACATGGTCGACGCGATGATCGGGCTCGTCGGCCCGATCGCCGCAGTCTCCGCGCTGAGCTGGCGCCGCGCGCTGGAGATCCCGATCGACGACACCACGGCGATGCTGTTCCGCTTCGCGGGCGGCGAGTCGGGCTCGCTCTTCACCTCGCCCGCGACCGGCCAGTCCTGG
>JBFWXJ010000093.1:0-16108 GCA_050187535.1 Alphaproteobacteria bacterium
CTGGCGCATTCAGGTCTATGGCAGCAAGGGCTCCGCCGAGATGCGGGGCGAGGCGACGCTCGTCCTCAATCCCGTCGGCGGCAAGCCCGAGACGCGCGAGTTCCCGGCAACCAACAAGGAACGCGCAGAGCTCGACTGCTTCGCCGACGCGGTGGCCGGCCGCGGCAGCTTCCCGGTGACGGACGCCGACGCGATCGCCGGCGTGTCCACGCTCGAGACCATCTCCCACTCGGCCAAGGCGGGCGGCTGGATCGCCGTCGCCTGACGCCTGGAACCGCGAGGCGCCCGTGGCCGTTCTGCCCCCTCCGGTGACACGCAGGGAGAGCACGCCATGGCGGTGACGGTCTTCGGCGGCGACGGCGCCAGCGTCCTGACCGGGACGTCGGGCGACGACTTCCTGTTCGGTGAGGGCGGCAACGACGTCCTCGACGGCGGTGCGGGCAACGACTTCCTGGTCGGCGGGTCGGCCGACGACCGGGTGCTGGGCGGCGACGGCATGGATTCGCTGTTCGGCGGCTCCAACGCCGACAACACGGGTTCCGGCAACGACACGCTGGAGGGCGGCGGCGAGCGCGACCTGCTCCTGGGCGGAGATGGCGCCGACGTCGTCGCGGGCGGTGCCGGCGACGACGATCTCAACGGCAACACCGATTCAGACCTGGTCGACGGCGGCGACGGCCGCGACTTCGTGCGCGGCGGCCAGGACGCGGATACCGTCGACGGCGGCGCCGGCGACGACTGGCACGTCAACGGCAACCTCGGCGACGACCTCGTGCGCGGCGGCGACGGCCGCGACTTCGTCTTCGGCGGACAGGGCGACGACGCGATCGAGGGCGGTCCCGGCGACGACACGCTGTCGGGCGACGAGGGCGACGACACGGCGACCGGCGGACCCGGTGCCGATCGCTTCCGCTTCGAACCCGGCTCGGGCGCCGACCGCATCACGGACTTCGATGTCTCGGCCGACATCGTCGCCGTCGCGGCCGACGCCAACGGCAGCGGTATCACGACCGCGGCCGACCTGCTGGCGCGGGCGGCCAACGACAACCAGGGCAACACGGTGATCGATCTCGGCGGCGGCAATACCGTCGTGCTGGAGGGCGTCGCCAAGGCGACGCTCGGAACCGAGGATTTCCTCGTCGTCTGACACGCAACGGAACGGAAGGAGCGGACGATGGCACTCATCCAGGGCGGCCCCGGGGCCGACACGCTGATCGGCTTCGCCAGCGACGATTCCATGCAGGGATTCGCCGGCAACGCCCTGATGCGCGGCGAGGGCGGGCGCGACACGATCGACGGCGGATTCGACACCGACTTCCTGATGGGCGACGACGGCGACGATCTCGTCTATGGCGGGCCCGGCGCCGACACGATGTTCGGCGGCGACAACATCGACTTCTTCGGGTCGGGCAACGACACGCTGGACGGCGGCGACGGCAACGACGACGGCTTCGGCGGCGACGGCAACGACCTGCTGGTCGGCGGCTTCGGCGACGACGCGCTCAACGGCAACACCGGCATCGATGTCGTGTATGGCGGCCCGGGTGCCGACTTCGTGCGCGGCGGCCAGGATACCGACACCGTCTTCGGCGACGACGGCGACGACTGGCACGTCAACGGCAATATCGGCGACGACCTCGTCTATGGCGGCTTCGGCGCCGACACCATGTTCGGCGGCCAGGGCAACGACCGCGTCTATGGCGAGGACGGCAACGACGTCATGTCGGGCGACCTCGGCGCCGACACGCTGGAGGGCGATTTCGGCAACGACTGGATGATCGGCGGCGAGGGCCCGGACGATTTCGTCATCCGCAGCAACAGCGGCATCGACGCGATCGCCGATTTCTCGTTCGAGGACGGCGACGTGATCGCCATCGAGCGCTTCATCAACAACACCGGCATCGCCACCTTCGACGACCTGATGAACAGCGCCAACGTCGATTCCGGCTACATGTACTTCAATCTCGGCCAGAACAACTTCCTGCGGGTGTACGGCGTGGTGCCGGACGATTTCCTGCCGCAGGACTTCGTCTTCTTCTGACGGGCGCGGCCGGTTATCCTGCGGGCAGCACCTGCCCCGCGGGAGAACCGGCCTTGCCCCTCGACATCGTCCCCAGCGCCTGTCCGCACGATTGCCCGTCGACCTGCGCGCTCGAGGTGGAGCGGATCGACGCGCGCACGATCGGGCGGGTGCGCGGCGCCGCCGGCAACCCGTACACCGCGGGCGTGGTCTGCGCGAAGGTCGGCCGCTATGCCGAGCGCGTCCATCACCCGGACCGGCTGACCCGGCCGCTGAAGCGGGTCGGCCCCAAGGGCGGCGGCCGCGACGCCTTCGTGCCGATCTCATGGGAGGAGGCGCTGGATACGACGGCGGCCGCCTTCCGCCGCGCGGCCGAGCGGCACGGGGCCGAGACGGTGTGGCCCTACTACTACGCCGGCACCATGGGGCTGGTGCAGCGCGACGGCATCAACCGCCTGCGCCACGTCCTCGGCTATTCGCGCCAGCTCAACACGATCTGCACGACGCTCGCCGATTCCGGCTGGGTCGCGGGCGTCGGCATGAAGCGCGGCGTCGACGGGCGCGAGATGGGCGAATCCGACCTCGTCGTCATCTGGGGCGGCAATCCCGTCTCGACCCAGGTCAACGTCATGGCCCACGCCACGCGGGCCCGCAAGGAACGCGGGGCGAAGATCGTCGTCGTCGACGTCTACCGCACGCCGACGGCCGAGGTGGCGGACCACTTCCTCTGCGTGCGCCCCGGCACCGATGCCGCGCTCGCCTGCGCCGTCATGCACGTCCTCTTCCGCGACGGCTACGCCGATCGCGGCTACATGGCCCGCTACGCCGACTGCCCGGCGGAGCTGGAGGCCCATCTCGCCACCCGCACGCCGGCCTGGGCGTCCGGCATCTGCGGCGTGCCCGAGGAGGAGATCGAGGCCTTCGCCCGGCTCTATGGGCAGACCAGGCGCAGCTACATCCGTGTCGGCTACGGCTTCTCGCGGGCGCGCAACGGTGCCTCCAGCGTGCATGCCGTCACCTGCCTGCCGACGGTGACCGGCGCCTGGCAGTATCCGGGCGGCGGCGGGCTCTACTCCAACGGCCAGCTCTACGCGCTCGACAAGACGCTGATCGAGGGCCTCGACCGGGTCGACCCCAAGACCCGTGTGCTCGACCAGTCGCGCATCGGGCCGGTGCTGGTCGGCGACCGCGACGCGCTCGGCGACGGGCCGCCGGTGACGGCGCTGCTGGTCCAGAACACCAACCCGATGATGGTGGCGCCCGAGACGCTGAAGGTGCGCGCCGGCTTCGCCCGCGACGACCTCTTCACCTGCGTCCACGAGCAGTTCCTGACCGAGACCGCCGCGATGGCCGACATCGTCTTGCCGGCCACGACCTTCCTCGAGCACGACGACATGTACCAGTCGAGCGGCAACACGTTCTTCCACGTCACCCGCGCGGTCATCGAGCCGCTCGGCGAGGCGAGGCCCAACCATTTCGTGCTGGCCGAGCTGGCGCGGCGGCTGGGCGCCGACCATCCGGGCTTCCGGATGACCGAGTGGGAGATCATGGAGGCGACGCTGGCAGCCTCGGGCTATCCGTCGGCCGGCGAGATCCTGGCGGGACGCTGGTCGGACCGCGGCCTGTCGTTCGAACGCGCGCATTTCCTCGATGGGTTCCCGCACCGCGACGGCCGCTTCCACTTCCGGGCCGACTGGCGGGCGATCGGCAGCGACTGGGAGAAGCTGCCGCCGCTCCCCGACCAGACGACCCTTTACGAGGCGGCCGACGAGGAGCACCCGTTCCGGATGCTGGCGCCGCCCGCGCGCTCCTTCCTCAACTCGTCCTTCACCGAGACGCCGGGATCGCGCCGGCGCGAGGGGCGACCGACCGCGCGCATCCATCCGGCAGACCTGGCCGCGCTGGGGCTGGCCGAGGGCGACCGCATCCGTCTCGGCAACCGCCGCGCCTCCGTCGTGCTGCACGCCCGCGCCCATGACGGCCAACGCCGTGGCGTCGTGGTGGTCGAGGGCATCTGGCCCAACGCCGCCTTCGAGGAAGGCCTCGGCATCAACGCCCTCGTCAGCGCCGACCCCGGGCCGCCCCAGGGCGGCGCCGTCTTCCACGACACCGCCGTGTGGGTGCGCGCCGCTTGAGCGAGAGGCAGGGCGGCGGGCCGACTGCCGCCTCAGAAGGGCGCCGTACACTCTCGACACGCGAAGATTATTGGCCATACTCGCCCACTGTCATGCTGATCGGGGCGGGTGCGGGCGATGACGAAGTATCTTGTCTTCCAGGCCTATCACCCGAGCTACGGCTACGAGCTCTGGCGGTCGGACGGGACGCCCGAGGGCACCCAGCTCGTGCGCGATCTGTGGTCCGGACCCAATGACGGCTATCCCCGCTATTTCGCATCGCTGGGCGACCGAGTCGTCTTCGCCGCGACCTCTGACGCGGCATACAACGAGATCCACATCACGGACGGGACGGCGTCCGGCACCTACCTTCTCCGGGACCTGCCGGGGGCAGGCTCAGATCCCGAGCAACTGACGCGGGTCGGCGGCCAAATCTACTACGCCATCAATCAAATCCAACCGAGCGCCGCAGCGCTGTGGCGCACCGACGGCACGTCCGCCGGCACCGTAGAGGTCGATCGTGTCGTCCTCAATCCGATTTCCGGCGGCTCGGGCCAGATGCGAGCGATCGGGGACATCGTCTACTTCATCGGCGACGACGACGCCTACGGCAACGAGATATGGCGCTCCGACGGCACCGCCGCCGGGACCCACATGGTGGCCGAGACGCATTTCGCGAGCGGTGCACCACGGCAGCTCACGGTGGTCGGCAATGAGCTGTTCTTCACCGCCGGGACCGGTAGCTCGCACACACGGCTGATGCGCACGGACGGTACGGCCGTAGGCACGGTGACCGTCGCCACCTTCACCGGCTCCGGTCCGGATCGGCTCGAGGCGCTCGGCGGCTTCGTGCTGTTCACCGCCGGGCCACCCGCCAGCGGGACGGAGATTTGGCGGTCGGACGGCACCGCGGCAGGCACCGTCATGGTGCGCGATATCGTCCCCGGCTCAGGCACATCGCTGCCACGCGACCTGACCCGAGTCGGCGACCGCGTGTTCTTCAGCGCGGACGACCGCACCCACGGTCGCGAGTTGTGGGTGACTGACGGCACCTCGGCCGGGACGCGCCTCGTCGCGGACATCAACCCGGGCAACGCGAATGCGGAGTCCGAGCCGCAGGCGTTCATCGACGTCGGCGGTGTCGCCCTCTTCCATGCGAACGACGGAATCCACGGGTTCGAGCTATGGCGGTCGGACGGAACCGCTGCCGGCACTTGGATGGTCGAAGACATCGCGCCGGGGTCGATCAGCAGCGAAGTCGTCCTGATGACGGCGATGGACGGCATCCTATACTTCGCCGCCGACGACCGCCTGCACGGCTGGGAGCTCTGGCGCTCCGACGGGACGGAATCCGGCACCTGGATGGTCGCCGACATCAACCCGACCGACGAACGGGGTGGCGATGCCGTAATCGGCCAGTTCGCGGTGCTCGACATCCCAAGCGGCGACGAGCTCACGATCATGCACTGGTGGGAGCTGGCGGGACTGACCCCGGCGCACGGCATCCGCCATATCCTCTCCTACGACAACCTGGCGCTGCCGGGGTTCGTGCCGGACCTGACGCTGCTCGGCAGCGCCGATCTCAACGCTTCGGCCAACAACCTCGCCAACGTCGTCGTCGGCAACGACGGCAACAACATTCTCGTCGGTTATGACGGCAATGACCTGATGATCGGCGCAGGCGGCCGTGACTTCCTCGCGGCCGGCGCCGGCCATGACGAGCTGCATGGCGACGACACAGCCGGTGGGGGATCTGGCGACGACACGGTGTGGGGTGGCCAGGGCGACGACACCATCTTCGGCGGCGGCGGCCGCGACGTGCTGAACGGCGACCGTCACGCCGACTACATTGCCGGCGATGGCGGCGACGATCAGGTCAACGGCGGCGGCGACGCCGATACGCTGGATGGCGGCAGCGGGGCCGACACGCTGCGCGGCGGGGCCGGCGACGACCTGATCGCTGGCGGCGCCGATGCCGACCGGATCGCCGGCGATGCCGGCCACGACCTTCTGTGGGGCGGCACCCCCGACGGGATGGGCGACGGCGCGCCCGACCGCTTCGTCTTCCTCTCCGGCAGCGGCATCGACGCGATCGTCGACTTCGAATTCGACATCGACCTGCTGGAGATCCAGGCGAATGTCAACGACAGCGGCATCGCCAGTTTCGACGACATCATGAAGATGGCCGTCGCCGACCAGGGTGACACCTTCTTCGACCTGGGTCAGGGCAACGGCCTGTGGATCTACGGCGTCGCGCCCGCGGACTTCCTGCCCCAGGACTTCGTGTTCGTCTGACCGCCGCCTCTCATGTGACGAGCGAATGGACGTGCCGCTCCTGGTCGTCGGTCTCGATCGAGCCGGGGCGGGTGTGGCGGACCAGCGAGATCGCGGCCTGGGGGGCGAGGCCGCGGGCGACCAGCAGGCGGGCGGCGACGGTGCCGGTGCGGCCGAAGCCGCCGCGGCAATGGACGAGGATGCGGTCGCCCGCTTCCAGCCGTCCCAGCAGGATCGGTGCGACCTCGGCCCAGGCCGCTTCGAAGGCGAGGTCGGGCGCGCGCAGATCGAGGATGGGCAGGTGGTGCCATTCCAGGCCCGCAGCGACGACGGCCGCACCCAGCCGCCCGATGCCGAGCCATTCCAGCTCGTCCTGCGGCTGCAGCGTCACCACCGCGACGGCACCCCAGGCGCGGATGGCGGCGATGTCGGCCGCGAGGTCGGCACGGCCCGGCACCGAGGCGAGGCCGATCACCCCTGGGCGCTCGGGCAGCGCCAGGGCGGTGATGACATAGGGGACGATCGCCATCCGCGTTCCTCTCGTCGGGCTCAACGCCGAGCCGTTCAGCCCCATATAATGCCCCATGGCCGACGACCGGAAGAACCTCCCCTCGCGATCGAGCCGGGCGGAGGTGGACAACTTCCTCTCCCGCCTCGCCGTGGCCCCGCGGGCGGCGGGGGCGGGCGGGCGACTGCTGTTCGCCATGGACGCGACCGCCAGCCGGGAGCCGAGCTGGGACCAGGCGTGCCGCATCCAGGGCGAGATGTTCCTCGCCGCCGACGGGCTGGGCGGACTCGCCGTGCAGCTCTGCTGGTACCGCGGCCTCGACGAGTTCGGCGGTGGTCGCTGGGTGACCAATGCCCGCGAGCTGCTGGAGGAGATGAGCGCCGTGCGCTGTCGCGGCGGCCAGACGCAGATCGTCCGCGTGCTGCGCCATGCCGTGGCCGAGACGCGCCGGCAGCGCGTGGCGGCACTGGTGTTCGTCGGCGACTGCATGGAGGAGGATATCGATCGCCTCTGCCATGCCGCGGGCGAGCTCGGCCTGCTGGGCGTGCCCGCCTTCATGTTCCACGAGGGCCATGACCCGGTCGCCCGCAAGGCCTTCGAGGAGGTGGCGCGCCTGACCAAGGGCGCCTGCTGTCCGTTCGACGCCGCCTCGGCCGACCAGCTGCGCGACCTGCTGGCCGCGGTCGCGGCCTACGCCGCCGGCGGCCGCAAGGCGCTGGAGGATTTCGGGCGCCGCCGCGGCGGTGCGGCGGCGCTCCTCACGAGCCGCTTCTCGGGCCGGCGCTGACGGTCGCCCATGGTCGCGTGGTTCGCGCTCGGATGCCTGGGGCTGGTCGGCCTCTACCTGTTGCTGCGCGCGCTCGCCGGGGCCGATCCCGCGGCCGTCGCGCGCTGGCTGCGCATCATCGGCGGCGGCATCCTGGCGGTCGGCGCGGTGCTGCTGATCTGGTCGGGCCGGATCGGCCCGGCCATGCTCGCCGCCAGCTTCCTGCTGCCGCTCTTCATGCGCTGGCGGGCGGCGTCGAACCGCATGCGCACCGCCGCCGGGCCGTCCCCGGGGCAGACGAGCGAGGTCGACACCCGCTTCGTCTCGATGACGCTGAACCACGACACGGGCGGCCTGTCGGGCACGGTGAAGGAAGGCCCGCTCGCCGGCCGGCCGCTCGACTCGCTGAGCTTCGCCGAGGCGGTGGGGCTGTGGCGGCAGGCGGTCGCCGCCGATGCCGACTCCGCGCGGGTCATCGAAGGCTGGCTCGACCGGGCCCACGGCGAGGATTGGCGCGAGCGTGCCGCGCCGCCCGACGGTGGCGGTGGCGCGATGACGGAGGCCGAGGCCCTGGAGGTCCTGGGGTTGGAGAAGGGTGCGGACGCCGACGAGATCCGCGCCGCTCATCGTCGCCTGATGCTGTCCAATCATCCCGACCGCGGCGGCTCCACCTGGGTCGCGGCGAAGATCAACCAGGCCAAGGACGTGCTGCTCGGCGCGGCGGACTGACGGTCGAGAGGGGAGAGGGGCATGGACGATGCGGTTCGCCATCTGGCGGAACGTCTGCTGTCGCGCGGGTTCGACGAGCTGCCGGAGCGCGAGCGACGGGTGATCCAGCGGATCGCCAGGCGCGCCATCGTGAGCCGCGACCCGACCATCGCCGAGCAGCGCGCGACCCTGGGCGAGCGGCTCGCCGACCGGATGGCGCTGTTCGGCGGCTCATGGCTCTTCATCGGCCTGTTCGTGGCCGTGCTCGTCGCCTGGGTGGCGCTCAACTCGCTGCTGCTGCCGCTGGCCGGCGGCGGCTTCGATCCCTACCCCTACATCTTCCTCAATCTGGTGCTGTCGATGCTGGCCGCCCTGCAGGCGCCGGTGATCATGATGTCGCAGAACCGGCAGGCCGCGAAGGACCGCGACGCGGCGGCGCACGACTACGAAGTGAACCTCAAGGCGGAGTTGGAGATCATGGGCCTGCACGAGAAGCTGGACGGGATGCGGCAGCGCCAGCTCGCCGACATGCTGGCCCGCCAGGAGGAGCTGTTGCGCATGCTGACGGCGCTGGTCGAGGCGCAACAGGGGCGACCGGGCTAACCCCGGCTGGCGGTTGCCTCGGGCGCGGCCGCTGTGGCACAAGGCCCCACTTTTCGCACCTGCGGAATGCTTTCCGGGCCGCTGGCGTTGTCCACGCGGCGCCGAACCAGCGAGAGCCAGTGATGTCCCGACGTGTCCGCACTGCCGTCTTCCCCGTGGGCGGGCTCGGCACCCGCTTCCTGCCCGCCACCAAGTCGATGCCCAAGGAGATGCTGCCGGTCGTCGACAAGCCGCTCATCCAGTATGCGGTCGAGGAGGCGCGGGAGGCCGGGATCGAGCAGCTCGTCTTCGTCACCGGCCGCGGCAAGGCGGCGATCGAGGATCATTTCGATTCGAGCTACGAGCTCAACGTCACGCTGAAGGAGCGCGGCAAGGACGAACTGCTGGAGGAGCTGGAGCGCGGCGTGCCGCGGCCCGGCCAGATCTGCTACACGCGCCAGCAACAGCCGCTCGGTCTCGGCCACGCGGTGTGGTGCGCCCGCGAGCTGGTCGGCGATGCCCCCTTCGCGGTCCTGCTGGCCGACGACCTGATCCTCGCCAAGAAGGGCTGCCTCGCCCAGATGGTCGATGCGCACGCCAAGGCCGGCGGCAACATGCTGGCGGTCATGGAGGTGCCGCAGGCCCACACCAGCCGCTACGGCATCGTCTCGCCCGGCCAGGACGACGGCCGGCTGGTCGACGTGCGCGGCCTGGTCGAGAAGCCCAGGCCCGACGTGGCGCCGTCGCGCCTGGCGGTGATCGGCCGCTACATCCTCGACCCCGAAGTGTTCGCTCATCTCGGTCGCATGGAGCGCGGGGCGGGCAATGAGATCCAGCTGACCGACGCCATGGCGCGGATGATCGGCACGCATCCCTTCCACGGCCTGCGCTTCGACGGCCGCCGCTTCGACTGCGGCGACAAGGTCGGGTTCCTGGAAGCCAACATCGCCTTCGCGATGGAGCGCGGCGACATGGCCGATGCCGTGCGCGCGTTCCTGCCGCAGTACCGCTGAATCCAGCACCGTCGAGCCACGTAATCCGGGAGACGTCCACCCCATGCGCATCGCGATGATCGGGACGGGGTATGTCGGTCTCGTCTCCGGCGCTTGCTTCTCCGAGTTCGGCACGGACGTCGTCTGTGTCGACAAGGACGAAGCCAAGATCGCCCGCGTCAAGGCGGGCGAGATGCCGATCTTCGAGCCGGGCCTGGACGAGCTGGTGGCGTCGAACGTCGCCGCCGGCCGGCTCTCCTTCACCACCGATCTGGCCGAGGGCGTGAAGGGTGCGGACGCCGTCTTCATCTGTGTCGGCACGCCGAGCCGGCGCGGCGACGGCCACGCCGATCTCAGCTATGTCTACGCCGCCGCCGAGGAGATCGGCAGGGCGCTCGACGGCTACACGGTCGTCGTCACCAAGTCGACGGTGCCCGTCGGCACCGGCCGCGAGGTAGAAGCGATCCTGCGCCGGGTCCGGCCCGATGCCGAGGTCGACGTCGTCTCCAATCCCGAGTTCCTGCGCGAGGGCGCGGCGATCAACGACTTCATGCGTCCCGACCGGGTGGTGATCGGCACGGATTCCGATCGCGCGCAGGCGGTCATGCGCCAGCTCTACCGGCCGCTCTACCTCATCGAGACGCCGATCGTGATGACCAGGCGCGAGACCGCCGAGCTCATCAAGTACGCCGGCAACAGCTTCCTCGCGGTCAAGATCACCTTCATCAACGAGATCGCCGACCTCTGCGAGAAGGTCGGAGCCGACGTCCACGACGTGGCGCGCGGCATCGGCCTCGACGGGCGCATCGGCCGCAAGTTCCTGCATCCCGGACCCGGCTACGGCGGCTCGTGCTTTCCCAAGGATACGCTGGCGATCGTCAAGACGGCGCAGGATGCGGGCACGCCCCTGCGCATCGTCGAGACCGTCGTGGACGTCAACGAACGGCGCAAGCTGGCCATGGCCGACCGGGTGATCGCCGCCTGCGGCGGCTCCGTCGCCGGCAAGACGGTCGCCGTGCTCGGCCTCACCTTCAAGGCCAACACCGACGACATGCGCGACAGCCCCAGCCTCGCCATCGTGCCGGCACTGCAGGCGGCCGGCGCCGTCGTGCGCGCCTACGACCCCGAAGGCATGGACGAGGCGCGCAAGCTGCTGCCCGGCGTCGAGTACGGCAGCGGCGCCTATGCGGTGATGGAGGGGGCGGACGCCGTCGTCCTCATCACCGAGTGGAACGAGTTCCGGGCGCTCGACCCGGTGCGCATGCGCAAGGCACTGCGCGCGCCCGTGGTCGTCGACCTGCGCAACGTCTACGACCCGGCCGAGATGACGGCGGCCGGCCTCGCCTACAGCTCGATCGGCCGGCCGTGACCCCGAGGATCCTGCAGATGACCGACGCCTATCGCTTCGACCCCACCATCCTGCGCGAATACGATATCCGCGGCGTCGTCGGGAAGACCCTCTCCGCCGACGACGCGCGCGCGATCGGGCGCGCCTTCGGCACCATGGCCGGCTCGGGGACGATCGCCGTCGGGCGCGACGGCCGCCTCTCCTCGCCGATGCTGGAGGATGCGCTCGTCGACGGGCTGACCAAGGCCGGCCGCGACGTCGTCTCGGTCGGCCTCGGCCCGACGCCGATGCTCTACTACGCCAACTACGCGCTGGACGTGGCGGGCGGCATCATGATCACGGGCTCGCACAACCCGCCCGACTACAACGGCTTCAAGATGATGCTCCGCAAGAAGCCATTCTTCGCCGGCGACATCCAGGCGCTGGGCCGGCTGGCGGCGGACGGCGGCTTCGCGACCGGTGCGGGCAAGGCCACGACCGTCGACATCCTCGACCGCTATGTCGCGCGCCTGGCGCAGGACTGTGCGGCGGGCCGCGCGCTGACCGTGGTGTGGGACGCCGGCAACGGGGCCGCGGGCGAGGCCATGGTGCGCCTCGTGAAGCTGCTGCCCGGCCGCCATGTCCTGCTGCACGAGAGGATCGACGGCACCTTCCCCAACCACCACCCCGATCCGACGGTGCCCAAGAACCTGATCGACCTGCAGGCGGCCGTCGCGCGCGAGAAGGCCGACCTCGGCATCGCCTTCGACGGCGACGGCGACCGCATCGGCGTGGTCGACGGCCAGGGCCGCATCCTCTGGGGCGACCAGCTCCTCCAGATCTGGGCCGAGGCGGTGCTGAAGGAGCGCCCCGGCGCCGTCGTCATCAGCGACGTCAAGGCGAGCCAGACGCTGTTCGACCGCATCGCCGCGCTCGGCGGCCAGCCGCTGATGTGGAAGACCGGTCACTCGCTCATCAAGAACAAGATGGCCGAGACCAAGGCGCCGCTCGCCGGCGAGATGAGCGGCCACGTCTTCTTCGCCGACCGCTACTACGGCTTCGACGACGCGCTCTACGCCGCCGTCCGCCTGCTGGGCGTGCTGGCGACGACCGACGAGAGCATCGCCCAGATGCGCGACCGCATGCCCGCCACCATCAATACGCCGGAGCTGCGCTTCCCGTGCGCGGAAGAGATGAAGAAGCCGGTCATGGCGGCGGTCACAGAACGCCTGCGCGCCGAAGGGGCCGACTTCTCGGACGTCGACGGGGTGCGCGTGCGCACCGCGGATGGCTGGTGGCTGCTGCGCGCCTCCAACACCCAGGACGTGCTGGTCGCCCGTGCGGAGGCGGCGACCGAGGCCGGTCTCGACCGGCTGAAGACGACGCTGACCGGCGCCGTCCGCGAGGCCGGGATCACGCCGCCCGAGATCTGATCGGAGGGGTGCGACGCGGCGGGGATAGCACCGCCGTCAGTGCGCCCCTCGACGATGCTCGTGAGGACCGTCTTTGTTCGCGGCGAGGCAGGCGCCGTCAGGGCTTTCGTGGCGATACGGGAATCCCTCATCCCGAGCATCGTCGAGGGACGCAACGACGTTCATCCCATCGACCCGGCCGCCGGCCGATCAGGGTCACTGTGCCTTCAGCAGCTCGCCAATCTCGAGCGGGACGAGTTCGTTGTCGTCCGCCTTGTTGGGATCGCGGCTGGTGGAGAAGGGCAGGTTGTTGTCGTTGCCGACGATGATGTGCGTCGCGTCGACCACGCCGAGGTTCCCGGTCGTGAAGAACGGGAACGTCATGACCCCGTCCTTGCCGAAGCCGTTGTCGCTGACCACCCGGAACGTGCCGTCGGCCATCTTCTTGTGCCCGGGAAGCCCTGCATCGGCCGACCCTCGAAGGGCACCGAGAGCCCGGTCGGTCGGCCGTTCGCGCGGCCCATGATGCTGCCGACGCGTCCGTGGTCGCCGGGGGCGGTGGACTTGCCCGAGATGCGTCGCCGGGAATCCCTGGTCGGCCAGCGCCGACCCGAGGCCCGTGAGGAGGGCGGCGACGGCGGCGGCGCCGAGGAGGAGGGAACGCATTGGAGTCGCGGCTCCGGAAGGTGGCGAGAGACGCCCTTGTGCGGGCGCTTGCCCGCCGCCGCGTTGACGGTTCCTTTGCATCGACGTTCGCCATCCTCGGTCCGGCCCATATGCTTTATGATATGAAAGCCATGCCAGTATATAGTCTCACATATGAAGGCTACACGCCTCGACCGGCTCCCGGTGGACATGCGCGAGGCGCTGCGCGGCGCGCGGCGGCGCCACGGCTGGAGCCAGGCCGAGTTGGGGAGACGGGTCGGGCTGCCGCAGGCCCACATATCGGGCATCGAGACCGGCCGCATCGTGCCGCGCTTCGATACGATGCTCGATCTCGTACGCGTGCTCGGTCTTGATCTGGTGCTCGTACCCAAGGCCATGGTGCCGATCGTGCGCGCGATGACGCGGGGTGGCGAGCAACCGGAGAACCGGCCGCTCTATGCGCACGATCCTCCGGCGGATGAGGATATGGGCTGAGATGGATGCCGCGACGCTGGAGGTGCGGCTCTGTGGCCGAACAGTTGGGTCGTTGGCCCGCATTGCCGGCCAGTATCTCTTCGCGTTCGCCGACGCCTATGTCGCCGACAGCGGCCGGCCGACACTGAGTCTGTCGTTCAAAGGTGAAGGCGGCCTCGTCACCGCGCTGCGACCGACCTGGACGCGTGTGCCGCCGTTCTTTGCGAACCTCCTGCCGGAGGGCGCGTTGCGCGACTACCTCGCGCGTCGGGCGGGCCTGCGCCCCGACGCCGAGTTCGCCTTGCTCGCGGCCCTCGGCGCCGATCTTCCGGGAGCCGTCGAGATCGTGGCCGACATCGCGCCGGCCGCGCTCGCCGACACGGCAGCTCCGCTGCGCTTCTCGCTCGCGGGCGTCCAGCTCAAGCTTTCCGCGGCACTGCGCGGCTCCGGGCGCTGGACCGTGCCGACGCGCGGGGTCGGAGGCGAGTGGATCGTAAAGTTGCCCTCCGCACGGTTCCCGGGATTGGTCGAGAACGAGTTCGTCGTCATGGAACTGGCACGCCGCGTCGGGATCGCGGTTCCGACGGTCCGCCTCGTGCCGGTCGCCGAGATCGAGGGCGTGCCGCCGGACATGCCGGCCGTGCCGCCGGGGGCGGCGCTGGCGGTAGAGCGATTCGATCGCGTTCCCGGCGGCGGCCGCATCCACATGGAGGACTTCGCGCAGATCTTCGGCGTCTATCCCGAACGGAAGTACGAAGGGCGCAGCTATCCCAACATTGCCCGGGTCCTGGCGGCGGAGGCGGGGCCGGAGGCGGTGGGCGAGATGGTGCGGCGCCTCGCCTTCTCGGTGCTGGTCGGGAACGGCGACATGCATCTCAAGAACTGGTCACTGCTCTATCCCGACGGACGTACCCCGGCGCTGGCTCCCGCCTACGACCTGCTGGCGACGGTCGCATATCTGCCCGACGACCGCCTGGCGCTCGGCTTCGGGCGCGAGCGTGGTCTCGCCGGTATCGCACGCGATCAGATCCGGCGCTTCTGTGAAGCGGCCGGCGCGGAGGTCGATCCGATGTGGCGGATCGTTGCGGAGACCGCCGCGGCGACGGTGGCGGCATGGCGCGACCATGAGCCCCGATCGCTGCTGGACGCCGGTCTCGATTCGGCGATCGACCGTCAGATCGTGCGGGCGTCGGCCGCGATCGGCTGACTAAGGCTGCCACCACATTCGCAGCAGGTTGAACAGGCCGTTGCGCAGCGCGTCGGTCTCCGCGGCGCCGGGGTGGCTGCGGTCGAGGAGCTTCTTGGCTTCGCTCAGCTCCCAGAGGATGCGGCGCTGGCGCTCGTCGGGGACGTAGCTCTGCACCCAGGTGACGGCGGCCAGTCGTGTGCCGCGCGTCACCGGCGTCACATGGTGCAGGCTGGTGGTCGGGTAGGTGACGAGGTCGCCGGCTTCATGCTTGGCGCGGAAGACGGCGTCGCCCTGGCGGATCGTCAGCTCGCCGCCGTCATAGTCCTCGGGCGGGCTGAGGAAGAGCGTCAGCGAGATGTCGGCGCGCACCCGGCCGGCCGAGAGAAACGGCGCATCGACATGGTCGCCGTAGGTCATGCCCGGGTCGTAGCGGTTGTAGGTCGGCGGGGCCATGACCTTGGGGAAGGCGACCTCGACGAAGCGCGGGTCGCCCAGGATCGCCGGCATCACCAGCTCGTCGAGCGGTTTGCGCCGCGCCGGGTCGGCGGCGATCTGGAGGTTGCGCTTGACCGCCGCGGCGTGGCCCGACGCGGTCGCACCCCCGTCCTCCCAAGGGGCGGCGCGCACGAGCGCCTGGACGCGCTCGAGCGCGGGCCCCTTCAGGACGCCGGCGATATGCGACAGCATCGGACCGGTGCCGCCCCGGTCAGCGCATCGTCGGCATGACGTACTCGGCACCCGAGCGGATGCCGGTCGGCCAGCGCGCGGTGATCGTCTTGAGGCGGGTGTAGAAGCGGACACCCTCCGGCCCGTGGACGTACATGTCGCCGAACAGCGAGCGCTTCCAGCCGCCGAAGCTGTGGAAGGCCATCGGCACGGGGATCGGCACGTTGACGCCGACCATGCCGATCCTGCACTGCGCGGTGAAGGCGCGGGCGGCGTCGCCGTCGCGGGTGAAAATCGCGGTGCCATTGCCGTATTCGTGGTCGTTCACCAGCCTGAGGGCATCGTTGAAGGTCGGCACGCGCACCACCGACAGGACCGGCCCGAAGATCTCCTCCTTGTAGATGCGCATGTCGGGCGTGACGTCGTCGAAC
>JBFWXJ010000094.1:0-16091 GCA_050187535.1 Alphaproteobacteria bacterium
CCACCTCACCCTCCCCGTCGCTGGCGCGACGGGTCCCCTCCCTCTCCCCCCTGAAGGGCGGAGAGGGCGATATCTGCACGGTGTCGCCATGACCGCCTACGACAAGCCGCTGCCGGTGCCGGACGCGGATTCGGCACCCTTCTGGGCCGGTTGCCGGGCGCACCGGCTGCTGCTCCAGCGCTGCCGGTCCTGCGGCGCCCACCGCTATCCGCCGGGTGCGATCTGCCCCGAATGCCGATCGCGCGAAGCCCATTGGGTCGAGGCGTCGGGTCGCGGCCGGGTGTTCTCGTGGATCGTCGTGCGCCATCCCGTGCCGCGCGACATCTATGCGGACGACGTGCCCTATGTCGTGGCCCTCGTCGAGCTCGACGAGGGCGTGCGCATGGCGGCGAACATCGTCGGCTGCGCGCCCGAGGCGGTCGCCGCCGACATGGCCGTCACGGTCGAGTTCGCCGACGTGACCCCCGAGATCAGCCTGCCGCGGTTCCGTCCGGTCGGGGCTGCCTGATGGGCGAGGCGATCGGCTTCGCCGGCGCGTCGGCGACGCTCACCCGTCTGGAGCGTATGAGCCGCGCCGAGCTGGAGGCGCTCCAGCTCTCCCGCCTGCGCACGCAGGTGGAGCGACTGTGGCACTCGAACCCCTTCTATCGCGACAAGCTCGAAGCTGCCGGTGCGACGCCGGAATCGATCCGCAGCCTCGACGACTTCCGCGCCCGCGTGCCGCTCTCGACCAAGGCCGATTTCCTGGCGGACCAGCAGGCCCATCCGCCGTTCGGCCGGCGCCTCGGCATCCCGCGGGAGCAGGTGACCTTGGTCAACATGACCGGCGGCACGTCCGGCCAGGGGCAGGAGGTCTACGGCCGCAGCGACCACGACATCGCGGTCCAGGGCTATCTCCACCTGCTGCCCTGGTTCATGGCGGGCCTCCGGCCCGGGCAGATGGTGCTGAACTGCGTGCCGACCGGCGGGCTCACCACCGGCGGCTGGGGACCGCCCGAGGGCTTCCGCATCGCCGGGGCGACGGCCTTCCACTGCGGCGGCACCATGTCGACCGACGCCAAGATCGACCTGATGCTGCGCTTCGGCGACATCGCTTTCATCTACGCGTCGACCAACTACCTGCATACGCTGAGCGAGGCGATGCGCCGGCGCGGCATCGTCCCGGCGGAGAGCTTCCCCGGGATGCGCGCCATCCACATCGTGGCCGAGGGCTATCCGATGGAATGGGCGCGCACGACCGAGCGGTTCTGGGGCTGCCGCCTGCACGAGGGCTACGGCAGCACGCAGGGGGCCGGCTTCATCGCGTCGACCTGCGAGGCGGGCGTCGTCCGCGGTGACCGCGAACGCGGCCTCATGCACCTGCTGGAGTGGAGCAACTACGTCGAGATCGTCGATCCCGAGACCGGCCGGCACGTGGCGCCCGGGGAGGAGGGCGAGATCGTGCTGACCAACCTCGACATCATGGGCTCACCGGTGATGCGCTTCGCCACCCGCGACCGCGCCCGCTTCGTGCCGCACGGGGAATGCGGTTGCGGCCGGCCGTGGCACGCGCTCGAGGCCGGCTCGATCGGCCGCTACGACGACATGCTGAAGATCCGCGGCAACAATGTCTGGCCGCTCACCGTCGACACCATCGTCTTCGCGGAGACCGCCGTCGCCGAGTATGTCGGCCGCGTCCATGTCGACGAAGCCGGCCGCACGGCGGTCGAGCTGCGGCTGGCGCTGAAGGACGGCCACGGCGATATCGGCGCCGATGCGGCGGCCGACCTGGTGGGCCGGCTGCGGGCGCGCATCAAGGAACGGACCAACGTGCAGATGGAGCTGTGCGTCGTGCCGCGCCACGAGCTGCCGGAGTTCACCTACAAGGCACGGCGCTGGACCGACGAACGCAGGAAGGGGCTCGTCTCGTGAGCGCACCGCCGACGGAGGAACGCGAGATCGCGCTGCTGCGCGAGATCGAGGAGCGCGCGGCGATCCTCGTCGAAAGCACCGACCCGCTGATGCAGGGGCAGTACCGTCATCTGCTGGGCCGGGTGACGGCGATGCTCGCGGTCAAAGGCGAGCGGCCGCGATGAGCCGGCTCGCGGGCCGCGTGGCGCTCGTCACCGGCGGGGCGTCGGGTCTCGGCGAGGCGACCGTGCGCCGGTTCCATGCCGAGGGTGCGCGCGTCATGGTCGCCGACATCGCGCTCGACCGCGCCCGGGCGCTCGCCGCCGAGCTGGGCGCGGGAGCGGCCGCCGTCGCCTGTGACCACACCGACCGTGCCGCCGACGAGGCGGCGGTGGCGGCCACGCTCGCCGCCTTCGGCAGCCTCGACATCCTGCACAACAACGCGGGCGGCCCCTTCGCCGGCGCCTTCGAGAGCGCGGACGACGCGACCCTTGAGCGGGTCGTTGGCGTGAACCTGATGGGTGTCATGCGGATGACGCAGGCCGCATTGCCGGCCCTGCGGGCCGCCGGCGCCGCGCGGCCGGGCGGGGCGGCTATCCTCTTCACCTCGTCGCTGCAGGGCATCAAGGCTCGGCCTAACTTCAGCATCTACACCGTCGCCAAGCACGGCATCGTCGGGCTGACGCGCAGCCTGGCGCTGGAGCTGGCGCCGGCCAACATCCGCGTCAACGCGATCTGCCCGACGGTCACCGAGACGGCGATGCTGCCGCGGTTCCTGCCGGGCATGGCCGACGACATGGAGGAGGCGCGCCGGCGTTTCCGCGCCTCGATCCCGCTCGGCCGCATGCCGGAGCCGGTCGACACCGCCAACGCCGCCCTCTTCCTCTCCTCGGACGAGGCACGTCTGATCACCGGCGTGGCGTTGCCGGTCGACGGCGGCCAGATGGCCGGCTGAGCCGCGACACGGGAGACACCGACGATGGCCTTTCCCAGCTTCCGTCTCGACGGCCGCGTGGCGCTCGTCACCGGCGGCAATGGCGGCCTCGGTTCGCTCGGCTGCCGTGCCTTCGCCGAGGCCGGGGCCGACGTCATCGTCGCGTCGCGCGATGCCGAGCGCTGCGAGAAGGTCGCGGGCGAGGTGCGGTCGATGGGGCGGCGCGCACTGGCTGTCTCGGTCGACGTCACCAGGCGGCAGTCGGTCGAGGCGATGGCGGCCCGCGCGCTCGACGCCTTCGGCCGCGTCGACATCCTCTTCAACAACGCCGGCGTCATCTCGCCCAAGACGATGCTCGACCTCGAGGAGGACGACTGGCACCGCGTCATGGACGTCAGCGCCACCGGCTCCTGGCTGTGCAGCCGCGCGCTGGTGCCGCAGATGATCGCCCGCGGCGAGGGGCGGATCATCAACATGGGCTCGATCCTCTCTTCGCACGGCATCGCCAACCGCACGCCGTACTGCGCGGCCAAGGCGGCGGTCGCGAACCTGACGCGCGCCATGGCGGTCGAGCTCGGCCCCAAGGGCATCAACGTCAACGCGGTGGCGCCGACGGTGATCGTGACCGACCTCAACCGCGACCTCGTCGACAAGCAGCCGCAGGTCTACGGCACGGTGCTGGCCCGCATGCCGCTCGGCCGCCTCGGCCAGCCGGAGGATCTCGCGGGCGCGCTCGTCTTCCTGGCATCGCCGGCGTCCGCCTTCATCACCGGGCAGATCCTGCATGTCGACGGCGGCTTCACCGCCACCTGATGCGCGGCCGACGGAGGCCCGTTGACAGGGGTCGAATGAATGAACCATCGTTCAGTCGTGCCGGCCGTGACCCCGGAGAATCGGGGCGCGATCAAGAGGCCGGCCGCAGGGGAGGGAGGACGCCGATGACGACCCGCGCAGCGCGCGGTAGCGGCACGCCCTTCGGCGGGTGCCGCCGGTGCTGATCAACGTCCTCAACGGGCTCGTCTATGGCGGCCTGCTCTACATCCTGGCGGTCGGGCTGGTCCTGATCTTCGGGCTACGGCGGGTCGTCAACTTCGCCCATGGCAGCCTGTTCATGGTCGGCGGCTACGTCGCCTTCGCGGTGAATGCGGCCGGCGGCGGGTTCTGGCTGGCGCTCGTCGCCTCGATCGTCCTGCTGGCGGTCCTCGGCGTCGTGCTCGACAGGCTGGTCTTCCGGCCGCTGCAGCACGAGGACCCGATCGCGACCGTGCTCGTAACCTTCGGCCTGTTGCTGGTGCTGGAGGACGTGGTCAAGACGATCTGGGGCAAGGACTTCCTGTCGATGCCGGCGCCGGCGATCCTCGCCGGCACCGTCTCGATCGCGGGCGAGGTCTTCCCGGTCTACCGGCTGATAGTGATCCTGGTCGCGGTCGCGGTGGCGGCGGGCCTGTCGCTGTGGCTGCGGGTTAGCCGCATCGGCCTTTACGTCCGCGCCTCCAGCGTCGACCCGGTGACGACGGGGATGCAGGGCGTCGACACCGACCGGGTGAGCGCCATCGTCGTCGCCATCGGTGCCGGCCTCGCCGGGCTGTCGGGCACCATCGCCGCACCGCTGATGGCGCTCTCGCCTTCGATGGGCAGCTTCATCCTCATCGACAGCTTCATCGTCGTGGTCGTGGGTGGCCTCGGCAGCTTCTCCGGCGCCTTCGTGGCCGCACTGCTGATCGGGCAGGTCCACAACTTCGGCATCGTCTACATGCCGTCGGCGGCCTCCATGATCCCCTTCCTGCTGATGGTGGCCGTTCTGGTCTGGCGCCCGACCGGCTTCGCGGGAGGCCGGGCATGACCGGCACCTCGCTGGCCGCTCGCGTGACGGCGACCGTCCCGCGCCGCGGTTGGGGCTTCGTCGCAGTGATCGCCGTCGTCACCGCGGCGGGATGCGCGCTGCCGGCGCTGGTCGGCTCGCCGCTCTTCCTGACGCTGATGACCCAGGCGGTGATCAACGCCGTGCTGGCGACCGGCGTCGGCTTTCTCGTCCGCCAGAACGGCTCCGTCAGCTTCGGCCACGCGGCCTTCTTCGGCATTTCGGCCTACACGGTGGCGCTGACGCTGAAGCACGGCTGGATGCCGGCGGAGGCCGCCGCCGTGCTCGCGGTCCTGCTGCCGGCCGCCGTCGCGCTCTGTCTCGGCCTCGTCATCGTGCGTATCGTCGGCGTCGCCTTCTCGATGCTGACGCTGGCCGTCGCCCAGGCCTTCCACGAGCTGATGCTGAAATGGCGGGAGCTGGCCAACGGCGACGACGGGCTGGCGATCTCCTTTCCGTCGCGCGTCTTCGGTGTCGACATGGCGACCTTCCAGCAGCCGGACAGCATGTTCCTCGTCTCCTGGATCGTGCTGATGGCGGTCATCCTCGGCCTGTGGCTGCTGGCGCGCAGCCGTTTCGGCACGTTGACCTTGGCGATCCGCGAGAACGAGGAGCGCGCGCGCTTCATCGGCTACCGCACGGTGCTGCCGCGCGCGATCATCTACGCCGTGTCCGCGGCCGTGGCGGCCGTGGGTGGCTTGCTGTTCGCACTCTACAACGGCTTCGTCTCGCCGGGCACGCTGCACTGGAGCCTGTCGGGCGAGGCGCTGATCATGGCGATCATCGGTGGCCCTCGGCTGATCTGGGGCCCGGCGCTGGGTGCCGTCATCTTCTTCTTCATCAAGAACGCGGCCGGCGACCTGACCGATCACTGGCCGGCGATCATCGGCGCCATCCTGATCGTGGTGACGGTGCTGCTGCCGCGCGGCGTCGGCGGTGTGCTCGTCTGGCTCTCGGCCCGCATCGGCGGCAAGGGGCGCGCATGACCGGCATCGCCATCGAGGGCGTCGGACTGACGCGGCGCTTCGGCGGCTTCGCCGCCCTCGACGACGTCTCGATCGCGGTACCGACAGGTGAGATCCGCGGCCTGATCGGCCCCAACGGTGCCGGCAAGTCGACGCTGATGGACGTGCTGTCCGGCCGCGCGAAGAGCTGGAGCGGCACGGTGCGGCTCGGCGGCACCGACATCAGCCGTCTGTCCGCCGTCGAACGCCGGCGCATCGGTCTCGCGCGCTCGTTCCAGCGCACCAACATCTTCCCCGACCTCGGCATCGGCGAGCAGGTGCGCTTGGCCGCCGCCGCGGCCGAGCGCGACAACAGCGAGGAGGTGCTGGCCGAGCTCGGCCTGACCGCACTCGCCGAGCGTCGCGCTGCCGACGTCTCCTACGGCGACCAGCGGCGGCTCGACCTCGCCCTGGCGCTGGTCGGTCGGCCCAAGGTGCTGCTGCTCGACGAGCCGGCGGCCGGCCTCTCCATGAGCGAATCCCTCAAGCTGGCCGAAATCCTGCGCGACCTCGCCGGACGATGGAACGTGACCGTGCTCCTGGTCGAGCACGACATGGAGGTCATCTTCTCGATCTGCAGCCGGGTGACGGTGCTGCATCTCGGCCGCATCCTGGCCGACGGCGCGCCCGACGAGATACGCCGCATCCCCGAGGTCGTCACCGCCTATCTCGGGAGCACGGTCGAATGAGCCTGCTCGCCTTCCGCGACGTCGACTCCTTCTACGGCCGCGCCCAGGTGCTGCACGGCGTCAGCTTCGACATCGGTGCGGAGGAGCGCGTCGCGATACTCGGCCGCAATGGCGTCGGCAAGACGACGATCGTCAATTCCTTCCTCGGTGTCGCGACCATCCGTGCGGGCGAGGTCGACCTCGTCGGCAACCGCACCCAGCACTTCCATCATTTCACGGCGGCCCGCGCCGGGATCGCCGTGGTGCCGCAGGGCAGGCGCATCGTGCCGACGCTGACGGTGCGCGAGAACCTGCTGCTGGGTGCTGCCGTCGGCCGCCCCGGCGCCTGGAACATGGGGCGCGTCTTCGATCTCTTCCCGATCCTGCGCGAGCGGGCGGAGGGGCCGGGGACGGCGCTCTCGGGCGGACAGCAGCAGATGCTGGCGATCGGGCGCGCGCTGATGGCCAACCCGCGCCTGCTGGTGCTGGACGAGCCGAGCGAAGGCCTGGCGCCGGTCATCGTCGATGAGCTGGCGGAGATCTTCCGCCGCCTGGCGGCGGAGGGCACCGGCATCCTGTTGATCGAACAGAACTTCGGCCTCGTCCGGCGGGTGGCCGACCGATACTACGTCCTCTCGAAGGGAACGATCGTCGAGGCGGGCGAGCTGGCGGGGCTCTCGGTCGAGTCCCTCAAGAAACACGTGGCCGTGTGACCACGGGGGAAACGGAGAAGGAGACGCGCATGGACAGCAGATGGACGGGTCGCCTCGGCCTCGCCGCGGCGGTCGCTCTCGCCGCGGCGGCGCCCGCGGCGGCCCAGGAAACGATCAAGATCGGGGTGCCGACCGCGCTGACCGGCACCTATGCCGACCTGGGCGACCAGGCGCGCCGCGCCATCGTCTTCGCCGTGGACGAGGCGAACGCGGCTGGCGGCATCGGTGGCCGCAAGGTCGAGGCGCGTTTTCTCGACACCGAAGCCAAGCCCGACGTCGCCCGCCGCCAAGCCGAGAAGCTGGCGCTGGAAGGCTTCAGGCTGCTGACCGGCACCGTCGCCTCGGGCGAGGGCTTGGCGATGGGGCCGATGCTGGCGCGCTGGGATGCGCTCTACGTCTCGACCATCAACAAGGCGAACCCGATCACCGGCTCCGCCTGCACGGCGCGCATGTTCCGGGTCAATCGCCTCGACGCGTCGGACGGTGCTGTCGTCATGCCCTGGCTGGCCGAGCGCAAGGAGACGAAGTGGGCGATCATGGCCGCCGACATCGCCTGGGGCCGCGATTCCGGTGCCAGCTTCATCAAGGCGGCCAAGGCCAACAGCCGCGACGTCGTGAGCGAGAGCTATTCGCCCTTCGGCACGAACGACTTCGCCCCCTACATCCAGAAGATCAAGGACTCCGGCGCACAGGGGCTGTGGGTTGCGCTGGCCGGGCGTGACGCCATCAACTTCGCGACCCAGGCCAAGCAGTTCGGCCTGTTCGACGCGGTGTTCACCGCCGGCGTCAGCTTCGTGACCGACAATACGGTCAAGACGCTGGGCGATGCGTCCAAGGGCATCTGGGGCATCATCAACTACAGCTCGACGCTCGACACCCCGGCCAACAAGAAGTTCGTGGCCGACTGGGCCAAGAAGTATCCCGGCACCGAGCCGACCAATTTCGAGGGCGAGACCTATATCGGGATGCAGGTCATCCTGCAGGCCGTGGCCAAGGCGGGCAGCTCCAAGCCGGCGGACGTCGCCAAGGCCATGGAAGGGACGACCTTCGACACGATCCTCGGCAAGCAGCTCATGCGCAAGCAGGACCATCAGCTCGTCGGGCCGAACTATTTCGGCTATGTCGGCGATGCCGGCGGCAAGCTGAAGCCGATCATCACCATGTCGGTGCCGCCCGAGACGGCGACGCCGCCGGCCGATCCGGCCTGCAAGCTCGGCTGACGGGAAGGCCGGGGCCGGTCCGCGCGCTTGCGCACCGGCCCCGGCGCCCGCTATCGGTGGAGGAGATCCTGACGCGACGGGGAGCCGGACGGGCGTTGTCCCACGAGATCAAGAGCAAGGTCGATGATCCCGATCTGGTGCGCCGCCGCCGCGACCAGCTCGCCGCCGCCGCGGTCGATCTCTTCAGCGAGCGCGGCTACCACCCGACCACCATCCGCGACATCGCCGAACGGGCCGAAGTCAGCATCGGCCTCATCTACCAGTACGTGGAGGACAAGGAGGACCTCCTCTTCCTCGCCCTGGTGCAGGTGCTGGATTCCTATCGGGACCAGATCCCGCTCGCACTCGTCGGGGTCGCGGATCCTCTGGAGCGCTTCTGCACGGCCGTGCGCCGCTATTGCCGCGTCAACGGGGAGTCGGTGGCCGCTACCGTGCTCGCCTACCGGGAGACCAAGTCGCTGCGCAAGGAGCGGCGCAACCTCATCAAGCAGAAAGAGGTCGAGACCAACGAGCTGATCGCGGGCTGCGTCCGCGACTGCGTCGCGGCCGGCCTCTTCGCCGACGTGGACGTCGAGCTGTTCACCTACCAGATCGTCATGTTCTCCCACGCCTGGGCATTGAAGGCCTGGCGTTTCGCCGCCGCGATGGATGTCGAGGAATATGTCGACCGCGGGCTGCGGATGATGCTGCGCTCGGTCCTGACCGATGCCGGCCGCGAGCGTCTCGCCACGGCCGCATGCTGCGGCAAATGGATGGAAGAGACCTAGCTTTCCTCGGCGTCGGCGGTGTCGAGCCGCAGCGGAAAGCGCAGGGACACCAGGGTACCGTTCTCATCCGAGATCGTCAGCTCGCCGTCCAGCTGGCGGGCGAAGGCGCGCATCAGGGAAAGGCCGACGCCACGGCCGCGCGCCTCCTCGGGCGGCATGCCGGCGCCGTCGTCGGCGATCTCCAGCAGGGCGTTGCCGTCCGGCAGGCGGCGCAGCGACAGCCGCAAGGTCCCGCTTCGATCGTCGGCGTAGCCGTGGCGGGCGGCGTTGCTGACGGCTTCGGTGATGAAAAGGGCGATCGGCACGGCTGCCGATCCCGCCACCTCGACCGGTTCGACCCTCAGATCGAACGCGATGGCGCGTCGCTTCAGGTCCTGTGCCTGGGCCATCTGGTCGGCGAGAGCCTGGATCATGGCACCGAAGTCGACGAAGCGGACGTCGCCCGCCTCGTAGAGATAGCGATGGACGAGGGCGAGCGCGCGCACCCGCATCCGCGTCTCCTCGAGGACGCGACGGGCGATCGGGTCGGCCGCCCCCTTGGCCTGGAGATTGATGAAGCTCGTGACGATCTGCAGGTTGTTCTTGACCCGATGGTGAACCTCGCGCAGCAACGCGTCCTTTTCCTCGATCGACCGGCGCAGATCGCCCTCGCGGCGCGCGATACGATCGGCCATGCCGGCGAAGGCGTCGGCGAACTGGCGTATCTCCCGCGGGCTGCGCCCGACATTCGCCCTCACCGTGAAATCGTCGCGGCTGTAGGCATCGACCGCCGTCTGGAGCGAGCGTATGCCGCGCGAGATCAGGAACTCGCCTCCCAGCATGGCGGCACCGACCGCCAGCAGGAGCATGACCACCGGGCCGACGATGAAGGCGATGGTCTGGTAGTGCCCCCAGCTGATGGCGCTGGCCGACGGCAGCCCGAACAGGACGAAGAGGCTGCCGTTCTGAAGCCCCGCGCTGGCGTAGAGGCGCTCCAGGCCGTCCTTGCCGGTTGCCACGAACTCCGTCAGGCGGCGGGTGGCGATCGCTTCCAGCAGCGCCGGATCCGGCGTCTCGGCTTCCGCTGGCGACTGGCGGTTGTCCGGAACGCCGTGGGCCCGCTCGGGCACCGCCAGGAAGCGGTCGGTGCCGGTCATCACCGTGCCCTTGGCGTCGAGCAGATAGACCACGCCCTCGGGCGGCAGGCTGCCGGCCTTCGCGAGACTCCCGAGCCAGGGCAGGCGGATCGCCGCCAGGAGCGCCCCGGCAGGCTCGCGGCCGGGCTCGGCGATCGGCAGCAGAGCGGCCACCACGGGCTCGCTTCCCCGACGGGAAAGAGTGAAGTAGCCGATCGTGAAGGTGCCGGCCGCATTCATCTCGCGGAACCAGGGCGTGTCGGCGATGCTCGTGCCGAGATTGCGGTCGACGGCACTGCACCGCACCCGACCCTCGGCATCGACCACGGCAAGGTCATCGTATTCCGGCATCGCCGCCAGGAGCCTCGCCATAGCCCTGACGCATTCCGGTTCCGTCGCTCCGCGTGCTGCCCGCCTCGCCACCTCCGTCTCGCCGAGGCCGACCAGCAACCGGCGCGTTCCCTCCAGAAGGGCGTTCTGGCCGCTCGATGCGACGATGGCGAGCTGCCGCACGGTGTCCCACCCTCGCTGCCGCGCATCGGCGTATCCCTGATAGGCCAGCACCAGATCGTAGACGACGATCGGGACGAGGGCGGCTATCAGCGCCAGCGCGAGGCGGGCTCGGAGCGGGTCGAAGAAGTTGGCGAGACGATGCCACACGGCCTGTTCTGCTCGTTACGGTTCAGCCGGTCGGCAACCTCGTCCCGAAGTCGCCGTCAATCCTCCGTCGCCGGATGGGCGATCGCTGCCCGCGGACCCGAATCCGCTGTGTCGCGGCTCTCGGCGTCGCGGCCAGTGAGTTCGGCCAGCATGCGTCGCGCGCGGGACACGCGGCTCTTCACCGTACCTACCGCGCAGCCGCAGATACGCGCTGCTTCTTCATAGCTGACACCGCTCGCTCCCACCAGCACCAGGGCTTCGCGCTGCTCCGGCGGCAGCTTCATCAAGGCGGCACGGAAATCGTCGAGCTCGACCGACGCTTCCTGGGATGGTGCGACGGGCAGTACGGCATGATCGAGGCCGTCGATCGACTGGACCAGCACGCGTCCCTTGCGGCGTTCGGTGAAGAAGAGATTGCGTAGAATCGTGAATATCCAGGCCCGGAAGTTCGTTCCCGGCTGGAACGATGCCTGCGCGGCCAGCGCGCGAACGATGGCGTCCTGCTCGAGATCGTCGGCCAGTTCCCTCTGGCCGGCCAGCGAGCGGGCGAATGCGCGAAGCTGGGGCAGGCAGGCGATGATTGCTTCGCGGATGCCGGGCGGACGCACGCCGTGCGGCCCTTGCGGCTCGGCCGACGCGGCGATCCCGATCGCCTCGAACGGCCGGCTATCGGTCGATTGCATCGAGCAGGCTCTGCAGCTCAGACGGAAGCGGCTCCGCCACCACCTCGTCGTGCATCGCGCGAAGCCGGTCTTCGAGCCAGTCGCCCCGGTCACGCCGCTGCCGCGGCAGCCGCGTCCCGGCGTCGGCACCGCACCCCGAGCCCCCGACCTCGCCCCTCTCGTCTATTCTCCCGATGCTGCTCACCGTCGCTTCTCCGTTCGCTGTGTGGCGCTGCGGTCTGGTATCTTTCAAAACTGGCGACGGACCCCATTTAGCGGGATGCGGCGGGCGGCCTCGCCCGCGTGCTTGTTTCCTCACCCAAGCGAGCCTGGGCACGATCATGAACGAGACGGAAAAAGCTCAGATCGTCGCGCAGCTTCCCCATCTCCGGCGCTACGCGAGGGCCCTTACGGGTTCCCAGCCGCGTGGCGATGCTCTGGTCCGAACGACCCTGGAAGCCTTTGTCGCAGCTTCCGCTTCGCGACCCGTCGAGGAGAGCATTCGCCTCGCCCTCTTCCGTTGCTTCCACAACGTGAGCGGTGAGTTGCGGGTTCCGCGCGCGGCCCGCCTCGGCGCGCAGTCGGGCGACGTAGAGGCTCTCGTCCAGCAACGTGTCGAGGAACGCGTCGGCGAATTGCCGCTCCCCGATCGCGAGCCGCTGTTGCTGGTGCACACCGAGGGCTTCACGCGCGGCGAGGCCGCCAAGATCCTGGGCCTGTCGGAGGAGACGCTCTCGACCCGTCTCGAACGGGCGTGGGCGGCGCTGGCCGGCGAGGCGCGGGCACGCGTGCTCATCATCGAGGACGAGCCCGTCATCGCGTTGGACGTGGCGGGCATCGTCGCGGACATGGGCCACCATGTCGCGGGCATCGCGGGACGCTCGGGCGAGGCCATCGCCCTCGCGCACACCGAGCGGCCGGATCTGGTGCTGGCGGATATTCAGCTCGAGGACGGAAGCACCGGCATCGCCGTCGTCGCCGAGATCCTGCGTTCCGCGGAGGTGCCGGTCGTGTTCGTTACCGCCTTCCCGGAGCGGCTGCTGACGGGCGAGCGGGTCGAGCCGGCCTTCGTCGTCGCCAAGCCGTTCGAGCCCGAGACGCTGCAGGTGGCCGTTTCGCAGGCCCTATTCTGCGCCCGCAGCTAGTCGCCGCCGGGGTCGAGCGCCCGCGCCACCGCCTCGCGTTTCGGGCGGGGCAGGAGCTTCATGCCCAGGATGAACGACGCGAAGGCGAGACAGATCACGTTCGAGACGATGATCGGCCAAGCGCCGAGCAGGATGCCGTAGACGAGCCAGCACGAAAACGCCGTGATGGTGACGGCATAGGCCCTGACCGATATGCCGGCGGTCTCGCGCGTGCGGATGATCTTCCAGGCCTGCGGCGCGAAACTGATCGTCGACGCGACCGTAGCGGCCCCGCCGACGATCTCGGTTAGCGCCATCGCCTCTAGACCTTGCCGAGCAGCACCAGAATCAGGACGACGACCAGGACCGTCGAGAGAAGACCGGTCGGCGCGTAGCCCCAGCTGCGGCTGTAGGGCCAGGCGGGAAGGGCGCCGATCAGGACGACGATCAACACGATCAGCAGGACTGTGCTCACCACGGCCACGCCTCCTATGCGTTGCGTGCGTCACAGAACGCGCGCATTGCCCGAGGGTTCCGCGGTTCGGCTTACCCTTGGAGGTAGCGGTCGCGTGCGAAGAAGGCGCCTGCCGTGGAGCCTTCGTCGAGCAGCAGCGTGGCGCCGTGCATGGCCCGGGAATCGTCGGATGCGAGGAAGAGGGCGGCCGCCGCCATGTCGTCCGCCTCGGAATAGGTCCTTCCGCTCGGCGTCAGGGCCCGGCGAAGGGCCAGGTTCTCTGCGAACTCGGGCCGGGTGCGGATGTTCTCGTTCATCGGCGTCGCCGTATTGCCGGGGGCCACGGCGTTGACGTTGATGCCGTGCGGCGCGAGGTCGCAGGCGAGGCTGCGGGTCATCATCACGATCGCCGCCTTGGTCGCGGCGTAGAGCGTGTAGCCGGGCGCGCCGCGGAAGCCGGAAGCCGATGCGAGATTGATGATTTTCCCCGACCCGCGGGCGATCATGTGGGGAGCCACCGCATCGACGGCGTGAAAGGGCCCCTTGACGTTGATGTCGACCATCCGGTCGACGTCGGCCGCGGGCGTCGTGCCGACCGGGGTCTGGAAGTAGACGCCGGCCGAGTTGACGAGGATGTCGACAGCGCCCAGCCGGTCGATCGCCGCCGCGACCAGGGTGCCGAGGGCCGTGCGGTCGGCGACGTCGGCCGCGAAGGCATGCGCGGTGCCTCCGTCGGCCTGGATGCCCGCCGCGACAGCAGCCGCCTTGCTCTCGTCGCGGCTCGCGACGACGCCGACCGCTGCACCTTCACGGGCGAAGCGCCGGGCGATCGCCGCGCCGATTCCCGAGCTGCCGCCGATGACGAGCGCTTTCCTGCCGTGCAGCCGCATGTCCCGCTCCTCCGTTTTCCAGCCGGCAGCATCGGCTCCGCCGGCTCCCGCGCGCAATCCCGGCGAATGCCTCGATATCGCTCTTGCTGAACCCTTCATAGGCACCGCCGCGGCGGTTTGACAGCTGGTGAAATTCGGCCCTACCGTCTTCACTCGCTATCGGGGTACGCCGCGACAAACTCGGGGAGAGGGGCGGGAATGGCGATGTGGCAGGCCGGCGTCGACGTCGGTGGCACGTTCACCGACCTGCTGTTCGTCGACGACCGCGAACGTCGGTTCCGCGTCGTCAAGGTCCCGTCCACCCCCGACGACCAGTCGCGCGGCATGCTGGCCGGCGTGCGCGACAGCGGCCTTGCCGTCGAGGACCTGACCGCCCTCGTCCACGGCACCACCGTCGGCACCAATGCCATCCTCGAGCGCAAGGGGGTGCGCTGCGGCCTGATCACCACGGCCGGCTTCCGCGACGTGCTGGAGCTGGGGCGCCGCACCCGGCCCTTCGGCTACGGCATGATCGGCAGCTTCGAGGCGCTGATCGCCCGCGAGCTGCGCCTGGAAGTGCCCGAGCGCATGGATGCCAAGGGCAACGTCCTCGTCCCGCTCGACGAGGAAGCGGTGCGTGCCGCCATCCGCCAGCTCCTCGACAAGGGGGCCGAGGCCCTCGTCATCAGCTTCATCCACTCCTACGCCAACCCGGCGCACGAGCTGCGCGCCCGCGACATCGCGCGGGAGATGTGGCCGAACGCCTTCCTCTCGGTCGGTGCCGACATCCTGCGCGAGGTCCGCGAGTTCGAGCGCACCAGCACGGCCGCGCTCAACGGCTACATCCAGCCGATCATGTCCCGCTATCTGGGCCGGGTGCAGAAGGAGCTGAAGCTGGCGCGCTTCCGCAGCCAGCTCCTGGTGATGCAGGGCAACGGCGGGACGATGACCGGGACCGTCGCCTCCGACTACGCCGTGCAGACGGTCATGTCGGGGCCGGCTGCGGGCGCGCTCGCTGCCGCCCGCATCGGCGAGCAGTCGGGGCATCCGAACCTGATCGGCTGCGACATGGGCGGCACCAGCTTCGACGTGACGCTGATCAAGGGCGGCGAGCCGGCGCTGTCGGCGGAGAAGGACATCGCCTACGGCGTGCCGATCCGCATCCCGATGATCGACATCCACACGATCGGGGCGGGCGGCGGGTCGATCGCGCGTATCACCAAGGCGGGCCTCCTCCAGGTCGGGCCGGAGAGTGCGGGCGCCAATCCGGGGCCGATCTGCTACGGCCGCGGCGGCAACGAGCCGACGGTCACCGACGCCAACCTCGTGCTGGGCCGCCTCGACCCGGCGGCGATCCCGGGCGTCACGGCGGGCGTCGGCGTCGACCGGGTGAAGGCGCGTCTGGTCGAAGCGATCGGGGCGCCGCTCGGCATGGACGCGGTCGAGGCGGCGGCCGCGATCATCACCGTCGCCAGCAATCATCTCGCCAGCGCCATCCGTCTCGTCTCGATCGAGAAGGGTTACGACCCGCGCGACTTCGCCCTCTTCCCCTTCGGCGGCGCCGGGCCGCTGCATGCGGTGGCGCTCGCCCGCGAGCTGGGCGTGCCGACGGTGCTGGTGCCGCGCTTCCCCGGACTCACCTCGGCGCTGGGCTGCATCCTGGCCGACCTGCGCCACGACTTCGTGCGCACCATCGGGGTGCCGCTGCGCGACGCCGACCCGGCCGCCATGGATGCGATCTTCGCCGAGCAGGCGGAGCAGGGGCGCCGGCTCATCGCCGAGGAGGGCGTGCCGGTCGACGAGATCGGCATCGTCCATGAGGCGGACCTGCTCTACCGTGGCCAGAGCCACGTCATGCGTGTCGCCGTCGCCCGTCCTTTCGTCGCGGCCCAGGTCCTGCAGAGCCTGGAGGCCCGTTACAAGGAGCGCTTCGACATCGAGCTCAAGGAGATGACGGCGGTTCTTTCGAACCTGCGCACGACGGTGGTCGGCCGGCGCGCCCGCGTCGACCTCGCGACCTTCGCGCTCGAGGCCGGCGGCAGCGTCGAGGCCGCCCGGCGCGGCAGCCGCAGGGTCTATTTCGACGGCCAGTGGCTGGAGACCGCGCTCTACGCCCGCGAGGCGCTGCCGGTCGGCGCGACGATCGCGGG
>JBFWXJ010000095.1:0-15957 GCA_050187535.1 Alphaproteobacteria bacterium
ACGACGCGTCGCCGGCTGTCGACCACCGCCTGGCGCCGGCGATCCACCGCCCCCGTCGGTGTCCGGGGGAGAGCCGCGGCGACGAGCAACCACGCCGGCACCATATGGGCGGGCCGCGCCGGCGCGTGCGCGTGGCGCAGGCGCTCGACGATGATCGCCTCGGCCTCGCTCGTGGCGACATGCAATGCCAGGGCGTCCACGAGGCCCTGTGCGTTGCGCCGCGGCACGACCGCGGCGATCTCCACGCCCTCGACCGTTCGTGCCGCGCTTTCGATCTCTTCCAGCTCGATCCGCCAGCCACGCAGCTTGACCTGGTTGTCGGCCCGGCCGACGAACTCGACGATCCCGTCCGGACGCTGCCGGACGAGATCGCCCATCATGTAGAGGGTGCGCCCCGGCTCGGCCGGATGCGGCAGGAACTTCTCCGCCGCCAGCCGCGGGTCGCGCCAGTAGCCGCGCGTCACGCGCGGGCCGGCGACGCAGATTTCGCCGGCGTCGGAGTCGGCGGCGGGAAGACGCAGCCACGCTTCCATGCCGGGAGCGATCCTGCCGAGCGGCATGCGCCCGTCCGGCAGGGCATCCAGCGCGTCCGCGGTGCCTGCCGCCACCACATGCGCCTCGGTCGAGGCGTACAGGAGGTGGATCTCGGCGTCCCGCGGCAACGCGGACTTGAGCGCCGCGCAGTCCTCGTGGCGGATCACGTCGCCGAAGATCTGGATGGCGCGGAGCCGTCCGAAAGCCTGCCTGGCACGGGCGTGGCTCGCGACCGCGCGGGCCAGGCCGACATAGCAGAACAGATGGGTCGCGCGCTCCCGCTCCAGCATCTCGACCAGGGCGGCCGGGGTCGCCTGCTCGGAAAGCAGCAGCAGCGTTGCGCCGGCCGCTGCGGGGGTCGTGCCCAGCACCGGCCCCGGGACGGTGAAGGCCGGTGTCACCAGCGCGACGCGGTCTCCCGGGCGGATGCCGACCAGCGCGATCTCGGTGCCGACGATGGCTGCGAGCGCGGCCTGGGAATGGCACACGCCCTTCGGCACGCCGGTCGACCCCGACGTGAAGACGATCAGCGCATCGTCGCCGACCGGCGGCCCGATTTCCGCCGCCGGCGTCGCATCCCGATCGAACAGCACCGTGCGTATCCGATCCTCCTGCAGGCTCTCGATGGGCGGCAACTGGGCCGGCCGCCGGACCAGGACGTCGGCGCCGCTCGACAGCATCATCTGCCGGAGTCGCAAGGGGGAGGCGCCGGGGTCGATCGGGACGATCGGGCGGCCGACGCGCTGGCATGCCAGCGTCGCGGCGACCAGCACGAGATCCGCCCGGCCGAGCATGAGGACGGGTGCTGTGCTCGCGGTGCCGATCCGGTGCGCCAGCGCCATGCTGAGGCGGGCCAGCTCGGCGAAGGTCGCGCGCTCGTCGGGCGTCACCACCGCGAGGGCGTCGGGATTTTCCCGCGCCATCCTGTCGACCGCGGCGACCAGGCCCTCGGGGCCGGGATAGGCCGTGGTCCAGGGTTCCGCCGGGCGGTCGAGACGGAGCATGACCTCTCCCGTGGGCAGCGCGATCCGGCGGGCCTCCGGTCCTTCGTCCCATGTCGGTGGCGTCTCCGGCAGCGGGAGCGCGCCGGCGCCGGTCGCCCAGGCCAGAACAGCGCCCATCGTGCCGGTAGCCACCAGGTGCCGGGCAACGTTGTGGCGGGAGATCGGCAGCGGCATGAGCCGCACCCCCGGCACGTCGGCCATGCCCAATGCGTCCCCGCGGTTCTTCTCGTGCCCGTCGGCGAAAATCCACAGGATCTCCGTGCGCGCGCCCTTCGCGCGGGCCAGCTCCCGGACGTCCGCGGCGAAGGCGGCGGCGACCGACTCCATCGCCCGGCTGCGGGCCGCGGGCAGGTTCGCGGACTCGCGCCCGCTGGTGATGCCGGCGGCGGCCACGACGCGTTCGGCGCCGACCATGAGGCCGAGCCGGGCCGCCGCGATCGCCCCCGCACTGTTGCCGTAGGTTGCGATGCGGCTGATCGACAGCGTCGCGGCAAGCTCCCTCACAAAGGTCGCCATGCCCGCGAAATCGGGTCCGAGAATATCGACGCCGTGGCGGAAGTCGAAGTGCTCCAGGTCGCGCAGGTAGAGCACATGGGCGCCCGACCGGATGGCCCAGCGATGGAATGCGCTCATCGGCATGCCGATGCGGCCGAGCATGCCGGGCAGGCACACGATGAGACGGTCGGACGGGCCACCCGGCGACGGCGCCAGCTGCACGGCGGCGAGGGGGTCGTTGCGGAAGCCGTCGCCGGCCAGGGGCGGCGGCACCTCGTCGATGACCTCGGCCAGCTCGCCCACGATCGCGTCCGGCCGGGCGCGCGGCCGGACCATCGCGACGATCCTGGCGATCGTCTCCGGATCGCAATCCTCGATGGTGACGAACACGCCGGCTTCCCACGCCAGGGGTGGTGCCAGTGCGAAGTCCACGGACCGCCCGCCTGCGGCGGCCGCCATGAGGTAGAGGCCCTGCGCGATCGGGTGGAAGCGCCCCGCGCGGACGAGCGACGCCAGCGCGTCCATCGCCCCGTCGCTCGACCCGGCGGAGATGGCGGCCCGCGTCAGGGCGGCCCGCGTGAGCGGCTGCCTCGGGCGCGACAGGAGCTGCCGGCAGCCCAGCTCGAAGGCACCGCGCCAATCGCCCGCGTCGAGCAGCAGGGCCAGGCGGCACGCGACGAGCGCGTCGGGATCGCCGGAGGACTCGGCGATCCCGCGCGCGAACGGCAGGGCCAGCGCCGGCACGGCGCGGCCGAGCAGGCGGTGCATGGTCTCCGTGACCAGGGTCAGCGCCTTCATTCGCCACCGTCGCCCGGTTTTGGCCTGCCCTCGGCTCGTGTCTTCGCGGGCGTTCGGGGCACACCCGGGAATGCGCGGTCGACGATCTCCCAGAATGGCGGGAGCCCGCAGCCCGCATCGAGCGGCAGGGGCGTGCCGCGCTTCAGGATGGCATCGTGCCGCCCGGCGATCCAGCCGTCCGGCACCCAGCCCTCGGGTATCGGCCAGGGCGCCAGCCGGATGATCGCGGCTAGGCGGCGGCGCTCCGTCGCTCCGTCGTCGACCCCTCCGATCCGCCGCGCGATCCGGCCGACCGCGCGCCGGAGCGAGCGCCCGTCCTCGCCCGCGAACGACCATGGATCGAACCCGATCGGTGCCGCCAGGCGCGCGAGGCACGTCCATGCCTCGAGATTGAACAAGGCGTAGTGCCCGGGGGTCTGGCGGCTCTCCTCTTCGGGCTGGGCACCGTCGGGGCGGAACTGCTGGGCGATGCGCATCGGCAGCCGCTCCAGCACGTCGGCGGCCGCGCCGATGCGGTCGGCGAAGGTGGCCAGCGCGAGGACGACGACGTCGTACCATGTCCCGATGTTGTTGCGCGCGACCAGCGCCGCCTCTCCGTTGGGGCTCTTGCGCAGCCAGTCGAGAAGCTCCCGCGCCCAGCGCCTGACCGCGGCGACCTCGGTCGCGTCGAGGGCGCCCAGCAGCTGGAGGATGCACACGCCGTCGAGCGCGAAGGGGAGGTCGCGGATGTCGACGATGCCGGTGCCGCTCGCCCGCTCGTCGTGGCCGCGCTGGACCTGGGCGAAGCGCAGATGCGGGCGCATCGCCGTGGCCGGGTCGACGAACCAGGCGCGGATACGCCGTGCGGCGGCTTCACCCAGATCCCGTCGCCGCGACAGGCCGGCCGCGAGCGAGAGCACGACGACCTGATGGAGCGCCTGGCGCAGCCGCGCCCGATCGGAGGAGGGGCTGTCGAGGGCGTCGGCCGGGGGGTAGCGTTCGCCGTCGCGCCGCCGATAGGGCAGTCCGTCGGGCAATGCCGGATCGGGCCACCAGTAGGGTGCGAGGCTGACATAGTCCGTGGGGGCGGCTCCGGCCGGCCGCTCGCGCTTGTCGGTCGGGAGTCCGAACGGTGTCGCCGCGAGGCGATCGGCCGCGGAGAGCAATGACGCGGCGATCTCCCCGCCCTCGCGCAGGCGGCCGAGATGCGGCCCGCGAAAGAATTGCGGCGCGTCCGGATTCCATCCGCGGCGGATCACGCGCTCGTCGAGCCGCCGCAGGAGGTGGACGATGCCGACGAGGCGGTAGCCGACACGGTCGGCGACGACGCTCTCGGCGGCGTCGTTGCCGGACTCGAGCCGCGCCACCCAGCCGGCGGGACGGCAGCGCCCGGCATCGGGCGAGGCGCCGGCGATGGCCGCGCCTTCGATCGCGCTGCGCCACCCGGACCATGGCCCTTCGGCGCCGAGCCGGACGAGAAGCGACGCCTTGGGCGCGCGGCCGTAGCGCAGTCGCTCGTCGAAGCTCTCCGCCGCGTCCGAGCGGAAGGCGATCTGCGGCTCCTGATCGGCGATCGGTGCCCCGGCGTCCGATGCCAGGAGGCGCGCATTGTCGACCACGCGCGCCATCGGCACGATGAGATAGCGCACGTCGCCGGCCTGCGTGGCCGCCGATCGGATCGCATCCCACCCGTCGCGCGTGAGGAAGGTGCCGCCGTCCCAGGGCAGCACCCAGTCCGCCAGCCTGCGCCCTTCGGCCAGCGCCGCATTGCGGGCACCGTTGTTGTTGATGGCGTACTGATTGCGGTTCGCCAGGAACTCCTCGCGCTGGAAGGCGCGGTCGAACGGGCCGAGACGGCGGAAGGCGGGCGTGTGGAGGAAGACGCGGGCCTTCGCCATCGGGATGGCGGCAGCGCAGCGCGCATACTCGTCGAGCGAGAAGGGGATGCGGAGCGCCGCATGGCCCGCACTCGCGATCAGCGCCAGCGCGGTCGCCTCGGCCGCGGGATCGGCGATGCGATTGACGACCCACCGCTTCTCGCAGTCGGGCAGCGTCGGCTCGTGATCGAGGATGAACCGCAGATTGTCGATCGTCTGGCCCGGCCGGTGCCGGGGCGGCAGGTCGTTGCCGAGAATGCGGTAGAGGACGAACCTCACGGGCGCCCGGTCCGGATCAGGTGAGGCGCGGGCGTACCACGATCGCGATCCCAGCCAGGACCAGGGCCAGCGCCGCGAACTCGGTCGCGCCCAGCGGCTCGTCCAGCAGGATCGCGCTGGAGATGACGCCGACGGCGGGGATCGCGAGGGTGCTGATGGAGGCGATGCTGGCCGGCATCCGGTCGAGGATGCGGTACCAGGTGTAGTGGCACCAGATCATCGCGACGGTCGACGCGTAGAGCAGCCCGAACCAGCCGAAGGCGGTGGTGCGGCCGAGGTCCGGCAGCGGCGACAGGATGAGGGCACAGACGATCAGCGGCGGCGAGCCGATCAGCATCTGCCAGGTGGTGAGCTGGGCCGGCGAGTAGGCCCAGCGCCGCGCCTTCACCATCATCGTGCCGGCCGCCCAGGTGAAGGCCGAGCCGACCATGAGCAGCGGGCCGCGCAGGTCGCCGCCCATGCGGCCGATCTCCGGCGCCAGCAGCACGGCGAGGCCGGCCGCTCCCAGCGCCAGCGCCACCAGCTTGCGCACCGTCAGCCGTTCGCCCAGCACGATCGCCGCCATGACGGTCGAGATGACCGGCATCAGGTAGGCGATGATCCCCGCACGGCCCGCCGCCATGAACGCGAGCCCGAAACCCGTCGCCACATGCCAGACGAAGATGTTGAGGAACGACATCACGATGAGCGGCGGCCATTCCCGGCGCGTCGGCAGGCGCATCCGCTCGCCGGTCGCCCGCACAAGCAGCACCATCCCGGCCGTGGCGATGACGAGGCAGATGGCCCGGAACATCCACGGGCCCATCTCGAGCACCGCGGGCTTCATGAGGGGCCAGTTGAGCCCCCAGAGCACGGACATGCCCGCAAGCAGGCCGAAGGTCGAGCCGTCGATCCGGCGGGGCTGGGCGGGGCCGGCGGCCCGTACGGCATCGGTCATGAGGCGGCGATTGTCCGGGCGCGCGCGTCGGGATGCAACCGCCGGCCACGGCATGGCGCCGATGCGGGCGGCGCATGGCCGCCCGCATCACCGCGGCTCGTGGTCGCCCGCCTCCACGAGGCGAGCATCGGCGAGGTTCAGCGGCGGGGCGGGTAGCCCTGCTGGCCCTGCTGCTGTTGCTGCTGCTGATTGTGGCGCTGCTGCTGCGGCGGCCGCTGCTGCATCTGCGGCTGCATCTGCGGTTGGGGGCTCCGCTGCACGTTCTGCGGCAGCTGGCGTTGCGCATTCGGGTTGAAGTTGCCCTGCTGCGTCTGCGGCGGCCGATGCATCATCCCGGGGTTCCCTCCGGGGTTCGGCGCGTTCTGCCGGATGCCGGGGTTCCCTTGGAATTGCGGCGGGCGCTGTATCGCGCCCGGATTCATCCCGCCCTGGGGAATCTGGCCGGTGCGACCGGGCTGATGCTGCATCGCTCCGGGATTGCCGGTGAACGGCTGCCGTTGCGGGTTTCCCGGACCCGCGCCCGGGGGGTGCTGCATGCCGCCGGGCGGCATCTGGCCCGTGCGGCTGTTGGGAACGAAGCCCTGCGGGTTCTGCATGCCGCCCGGTGCCGCCTGCCGGCCCGGTTGCCCCTGCCAGTTGGGCGTGCGGCCGGGACTGCCCTGCCAGTTGGGCCCCTGGCCAGGTTGTCCCTGCCAGTTGGGCTGGCGGCCGGGACTGCCCTGCCAGTTGGGCCCCTGGCCCGGTTGCCCCTGCCAGTTGGGCGGGCGGCCCGGACTGCCCTGCCAGTTGGGCCCCTGGCCCGGCTGCCCCTGCCAGTTCGGCGGGCGGCCCGGATTGCCTTGCCAGTTGGGCGGGCGGCCCGGATTGCCCTGCCAGTTCGGCCCCTGGCCGGGCTGGCCCTGCCAGTTGGGTGGGCGACCCGGATTGCCCTGCCAGTTCGGCCCGCGGGGACCGGGGCCGGGAACGACGTTCACGTAGGGCGGGCCGCGCCAGTCGGGGCCGCGGCGTGGCCTGTTCTCCCAGCGGTCGCGGAAATTGGGTGGCAGGACCGCGATGGCCGGCCGGGGCGGCGGCCGCACGGGATTGGCGACCCAGAAATTGTTCCAGCGGTCGCGCTCGCGGTACCACGGCCGGCCGATGTAGTAGCGGTCCCAATAGTTGCTGAGACCGAAGGTGACGACCGGAACGCCGAGCGCCGGCCCGTATTCGACGACGGTGATCGGCTGCTCCTGGGGCACGGTCGGCAGCTCGGCCGCGACGAAGCGCCCGGAGACCCAGCCGCGCACCTCGCCCCAGGTGATGTCGCACCACGTCCAGCCTTCGAGGCAGCCGTGCAGCAGCACCATGCTGCCATAGGGGACGGTGTCGACCTGGGGGTATTGCAGGCCCGGGCCCGACCTCAGACGGACGGTGCCGGTCAGCACCATCTCGACGGCATACTCCTCGGCCTCGATGACCTGGGCGACCGCCGGAGGGGCCGCGATCAGCGGTACCCCGAAAAGAAAGCTGGCCGCGACGAAGAACCGCCTCATTGGCTCGTCTCCTTGCGCACGGCCCTATCGGAGTTCAACGACCGCGTCCGATAAGGATGCCTTATTCTCTTATTCTAACGCGGATTTCATGTGAGGCCGAGTCCCTAGCCGCGCCCCCTCGCCGCGGCCGATCCAAGCCGATCGGCCGGGCGAGTAGCGGGCATTACTGGCCGGGCTCGGCACCGCGGCGATTGCGGTTGAAGCGGGCCGCGTCGCGCTCGGTCTGTCCGCCGCTGTAGCCGCGCGGCTGGTGGCCACGGTAATCGTGCCGTTCGACCCTCCCACGGTCATGGGAGCGGTAGTCGGGGCGCCGATCCGGCCGGTAATCCGGACGCCCGCCGTGGTCGTTGCGGTAATGCGGGCGCGGATAGTGAGCCGGCGGCGGCCGGTGCGCGTGGGGCGGCGGCCGGTGGTCCCAGTGCGGGCGATAGACCGGCCGGGGATGAACCACCCGCGGCGGCGCGCGGTGATAGTAGCTCTCCCATCGCGGCCGCTCACGATAGAAGGGGCGGTGCCGATAGTGGCTGTCCCAATAGGCGCCGAGCGCGAAGGGAATGATGGGCAAGGCCACCTGCGGCCCGACCTCGATGATCGGCGCGCGACGCCCCAGATACTCATACGAGATGTAGTTGCCCGCGACCCAGCCGCGGGCCTCTCCGTAGGAGATGTCGCACCAGCGGTAACCTTCCAGGCAGCCGTAGACGGCGACGGGCGCGCCCGCCGGCAGCACGACGATCCGCGGGGAGGCGGTGCCGGGCCCGGCGCGCGGGGGGTCGGTCGGGGGCGTCCAGCCGGTGGCGGGGCCCGGCGCGGCGGCCGGGGCCGCGGCGGGCAGGGGCGCCGCGAGTGCCAGGGCGGCAACGGCGACAAGGCGCTTCATGGTCGTCTCCTCTCCACCGGACAACGTGCGGACCGCGGGGATATTTCCGGCGCAGAACGCCGCCCGCCTCAGCTCCGTTCCGCGGCTTCCTCAGAGACGAGCGCGTTGAACAGCTTTTCGACGGTCGCGCGCTCGATGTCCCGCGTGATGAAGACGATGCGCGAGCGGCGGTCTTCGGACGGCCACTCGTCGAGCAGGAGCGGCGGGTGGAAGACGTGCTGCACGCCGTGGATGACGACCGGCTTCTCGGATTCCTGGACGTTCACGATCCCCTTCACGCGCAGGAGGTTCTCTCCGCCCGACGAGGCCAGGAGCTCCATCCACAGGGTGAAGGTCGACCACGGGATCGGCTTGTCGGCGGTGAAGCAGAAGGCGCGGATGTGGTCGTCGTGCCGGTTGACGTCGTGCGGGTCCTGGCCGTCATGCGCGTGTCCATGGGAATGCCCGTGGTCATGGTCGTGCTCATGATCGTGATCGTGATGATGGTGATGGCCGTGGCCGCCTTCGTAGGCTTCCTCGCGCAGCCAGCGGGCGACATCGGGGCTCTTCGTGGCGGGGTTCCACAGCCCGGCATCGAACAGCCTGCCGGGCTCGATGTCGCCCATCACCACCGGCAGGACCGAGGCGGCGGGATTGATCGCCTCCAGCCGGCGCAGCAGGGCGTCGCGCGCCGGCGCGTCGACGATGTCGGTCTTGGTCAGAACGAGGCGATCGGCGACGGCGGCCTGCTTCACCGACTCCTTGTGCTGGTCGAGTTCGTTCATCCCGACCGCCGCGTCGACCGTGGTGACGACGCCGTCGAGGCGGTAGCGCTCCGACAGCAGCGGGTCGGTCATCAGCGTGTGCAGGATGGGGGCGGGGTCGGCCAGCCCCGTCGTCTCGATGACGACGCGGTCGAAGGGCGGCACCTCGCCGCGCACCCGCTTGACGAAGAGGTCGCGCAGCGTGTCGACCATGTCGCCGCGTACGGTGCAGCACAGGCAGCCGCTGTTCAGCAGTACGATGTCCTCGCTGGCGGTGCGCACCAGCGCGTTGTCGATGCCGATCTCGCCGAACTCGTTGATGACGACCGCCGTCCGGTCCATGTCCGGATGTTGCAGCAGCTTGTTCAGCAGGGTCGTCTTGCCGCTGCCGAGAAACCCGGTGATGACCGAGATGGGCAGGCGGGCGGACGCGGCGGATGGGCTGGTGTCGGTTGTCATCTCTCAGTTTCCTCGGGCGTGGCGGGGTGAGGGGCGGCGCGGCCACCCGGTCGTGACGATGAATATAGCCAGGGCGACCACGACCGCCGAGGGGCCGGCCGGCGTGTCCCAGGCGAGCGAGAGGCCGAGGCCGCCCGCGACGGCGGCGGCTCCGGCTGCAGCGGCCAGTGCCGCCATCGCCTCCGGCGTGCGCGCGAGGCGGCGGACGGCCGCGGCGGGCAGGATGAGGAGCGCGGTCACCAGGAGGACGCCGACCGCCTTCATCGCGACCGCGACCACGAGGGCGAGCAGCGCCGGGAAGACGATGCGGGCGACGGCCACCGGCATTCCCTCGACCTCGGCCAGGTCCTCGCTGACGGTGGCGGCGACGAGCGGCCGCCACGCCCAGGCGAGCGTGGGCAGCGCGATCGCCGCGGCCGCGGCGATCCAGGCGAGGTCGCCTGCCGAGACGGCCAGGAGATCGCCGAACAGATAGGCCATCAGGTCGACGCGCAGCGTCTCGACCAGCGCGATGACGACGAGCCCGATCGCCAGCCCGCTGTGCGCGAGGATGCCGAGCAGCGTGTCCGTCGGCAGGATGCGCCGGCGTTGCACCCAGGCGAGAAGCAGGGCGAGCGCCATCGAGGTCGCGACGACACCCAGCGCCAGGTCGACGTCGAGCAGGTATCCGAGCGCCACTCCCAGCAATGCCGCGTGCGCGATGCTGTCGCCGAAATAGGCCATCCGCCGCCAGACCACGAAGCAGCCGAGCGGGCCGGCCACCGCCGCCACGCCCACCCCCGCCAGCAGCGCCCGCCAGATGAAGTCATCCATGACGATGGGCTCCGTGGGCGTGCCCGTGGTGATGCTGGTCGGCAGTCACCACCGCGCCGGTATCGTCGTGGCGGTGGTCGTGATGGTGGGCGTAGACGGCGAGCGCGGTCGCGGCCGGACCGAAGAGGTCGTGATAGGCGGGATCGAGCATCACCGCTTCGGGCCGGCCGCTGCAGCAGACATGGCGGTTGAGGCAGACGACGGCATCGGTCGCGGCCATAACGAGATGAAGATCGTGGGAGACCAGCAGGACGCCGCAGCCCCGCCGGTCGCGCAGGGCACGGATGAGCTCGAACATCTCCGCCTGTCCGGTCACGTCGACGCCCTGCACCGGCTCGTCGAGGACCAGGAGATCGGGCTGCCGGAGCAGGGCGCGGGCGATCAGCACGCGCTGCCACTCCCCGCCGGAAAGGTCATGGACCTCGCGCCCGGCGAGATGGGCGACGCCCGTCTCCGCCAGGGCCTCGCCGATGGCCGCGGCGGTGGGCCGCGCGGTCAGTGCGAGCAGCCGTCGCACCGTGAGCGGCAGGCTGCGCTCGATCGTCAATCGCTGCGGCACGTAGCCGATCACGAGCCCCGGCCGGCGACGCACCGAGCCGGCGGACGGCGTGGCCAGCCCCAGTGCCAGGCGCACCAGCGTCGTCTTGCCGGCGCCGTTGGGGCCGATCAGCGAGACGATCTCCCCCGGCCGGACCTGGAGCGAAACATCCTCCACCAGCGGGTTGCCACCCACGCGCAGGGAGACCCGGTCGAGCGCCACCAGGGGCGGCCCTTCGCTCCCGCGGGGCGCCATCTCAGCCGGCCCGGCAGCGCGGGCAGAGGCCGGTCACCTCGACCGTCTGATGCTCGACCGCGAATCCCATGGCTTCGGCCCGGCGCACGACGGCGCGGGCGATCTCCGGCTCGTCCAGCTCGGCGGCTGTGCCGCAGCGGGAGCAGATGAGGAACTGCCCCTGATGGTCGGCGCCGGGATGGATGCAGCCGATGAAGGCGTTGAGCCGCGCGATGCGGTGGACGAGGCCCTGTTCCATCAGGAAGTCGAGGGCGCGGTAGACGGTCGGCGGCGCCGCGCCGCCACGCAGCGTCCGCAACCGGTCGAGCAGGTCGTAGGCGCCGATCGGCCCGTGGCTCTCCCAGACCAGTTCCAACACCTGCCGGCGCAGGCCCGTCAGCCGCGCCCCGCGCTCGGCGCACAGCGCTTCGGCGCGGGCGAGCGCGTCCGCGACGCAACGATGGTGGTCGTGGCTCGGCGCCGGGAAGGCCGGCGTGTCGGCATGGGCATGGTCGTGCGGCGACATCGGATTGCTATATGTTACTTTATAACATATGGTTCGTCCGCCCCCACCATACGAGAGCCAACGAGGCGAAGGAATGTCCTCCTTCTTCACCCGACGTGTCCGTCCGCTTCTGGCAGTGCTGGCGCTTGCGGCAGGCGCCGTGCCTCAGGCGGCATCCGCCCTGGAAGTGGTCGCGACGGTCAAGCCGATCCACGCGCTGGTCGCGGCGGTCATGGGCGAGACCGGTACGCCGTCGCTGCTGATCGCGGGCAAGGCGTCGCCGCACACCTGGCAGCTTCGGCCATCGGACGCGCGCCGTCTCGAGGCGGCCGACCTGGTCGTCTGGGTCGGGCCCTCGCTGGAGACGCCCTTGGCCCGACCCATCGCCACCCTCGTCCGCCCGTCCGCCCTCCTGACGCTCGTTGCGACCCCGGGCGTACGCACTTTGCCGGCGCGCTCCGGCGGCGTGTGGGAGGATGATGGGCACGACCATCGCCATGGCGCGGCGGCCGCGGAAGCGATCGACGGCCACCTCTGGCTCGATCCGCTGAATGCAGCCGGCGTCGCGCGCGCCGTCGCCGCCGCCCTGGCTGCCCGCGACCCGGCCGGCGCCGACGGGTATCGCGCCCGGGCGGACGCCGTGACGGAGCGCCTGATGGCACTCGACGCCGAGTTGCGCGCCCGGCTGACCCCGGCCGCCGCGTACCCCTACCTCTCGTTCCACGACGCCTACCAATACCTGGAGGCCCGCTACGGATTGAACGCGGTCGGCGCGATCGCCGTCTCGCCAGAGCGCAAGCCGGGCGCCCGCCGCCTTCAGGCGCTCCGCCAGCGCGTGCGCTCGGCCGGGGTTGCCTGCGTCTTCGCTGAGCCGCAGTTCGATCCGGGGCTCGTGACGACCGTGACCGAGGGCACCCGGGCGCGGGCCGGCATCCTCGATCCGCTGGGCGTGTCGATCCCGGAGGGCCCGGAGCTCTATCCCACGCTGATGCGCGGCCTCGCCCAGGCGCTCACGGACTGTCTTCTCGGCGCGCGCTAGAGTCCGTCGGGCAAAGCGTCCAACGGGCCGACGGCACAGCCGCAGAGCGGACAGCGCGTCCGCGCCAGCAGCGCATTGGCATCGCCCAGCGTCAGCGGCAGCCCGCGCCGGGCGGCTTCGGCGCGCAGCAGCGTGATCGCCCGGGCGAGGTGATCGTCGCCCGCGGCGCCGCATGATTCCGCGAGCGCACGTGCCGTGCCGGCGTCCATCGGCTCGATCCGGAGAGCGGCCGCGTCGCGCGGGCGTCCGAACAGCAAGGCGCCGCCCGCCGCAGCGGCGGCCAGGAAGCGTCGTCGGGAGGTGTCCTGGTCCATCAGCATGGGAATCTAGGCGCGCACGCCCGAGCCATCAATGCGCCGCCGGGCGCAGCGACGCGAATGCCTCGAGCGCACGCCGGCGCGCCGTAGCATGGTCGACGATCGGCCGGGCATAGCTCTCCCCCAGCCGGACACCGGCCTCGGCCAGCGCCGCGGCCGGCGCCTTCCAGGGAGCGTGGAGGTAGCGGGCCGGCAGGCGTGCCAGCTCGGGCACCCAGCGGCGGACATAGGCGCCGTCCGGGTCGAACTTTTCGCCCTGCAGCACGGGGTTGAAGATCCGGAAGAACGGGGCGGCGTCCGCTCCGCAGCCCGCCACCCACTGCCAGCTCGCGGCATTGTTCGCGAGGTCGGCGTCCACCAGCGTGTCCCAGAACCACGCCTCGCCGTCCTGCCAGGGCGTCGCCAGGTCCTTCACCAGGAACGAGGCGACGACCATCCTGACGCGGTTGTGCATCCAGCCGGTCGCCCAGAGCTGGCGCATTCCCGCGTCCACGATCGGGAAGCCGGTGGCCCCGCACCGCCAGGCGCGCACATGGGCGTCGGTCGGGCGCCACGGGAAGTCCGAAAACTCCGGGCGCAGCGGCACCAACGGCAGGTCGGGCTCGGCGAAGAGGAGATGGGCGGAGAACTCGCGCCACCCGAGCTCACGCAGATACGCTTCGCCGTCGCCGGCGGCGGCCGGGCTGTCGGCGATGCGCGCCGCGACCGCATGCCAGACCGCGCGCGGGGAAACCTCGCCCAGATGGAGATGAGGCGACAGCATGGAGGTGCCCGGGCGGTCCGGGCGGTCGCGGTCGCGGCGGTAGCCGGCGAGACCTTCGTCGAGGAACGCCGACAGGCGCGCCTGGGCGCCGGATTCCCCGGGCGTCCACAGGTCCCGCAGCCCACCGGCCCAGTCGGGTGCGCGCGGGACGAGGTCCCATGCTTCCAGGTTGTCGCCGGGCGGCGACCGCGCCGGCGCCCGGGCGGCTTGCGGCGCGGGCAGCGCGGCCGACGGCGCTCCCATCGCCTGCAGCGCGCGCCAGAAGGGTGTGAAGACCCGGTAGGGATTGCCCGCCGTCGTCTGCACCTCCCACGGCTCGCGCAGCAGCGCGCCCGCGAAGCTCCGGGCATCGGTACCGCGCGCCCTGAGCGCCGCCTTCAGCGCGGTGTCGCGTAGGCGCAAGGCCGGCTCGTAGCGTCGGGACCAGAGGACGGCCCCCGCCCCGGACTCCTCGACCAGCCGGGCGATCTCCTCGGCCCCGTCGCCCCGTCGCAGCACGAGCGGGAGGCCGATGCGGGCGAGGTCGGCCGCCAGCGCGGACAGGCTGTGGTGCAGCCACCAGCGGGCCGCGGCACCCGGCTTCCAGCGCGCGGGCGTGACGTCGTCGAGGATGAACACCGGCAGGACCGGGCGGCCGCTCGCGACCGCCGCGGACAGCATGGGCTGGTCGGCGAGGCGCAGGTCGCGCTCGAACCAGGCGATGACCGGGCGGTCGTCCATCGGACCTTGTTCGGTGATCGCGTCCGGCCGGATCAGGCGGCTATCGGCAGCAGCTGGTCGCGCGGGAACGCATAGAGGCGGTCTCGGCCGAGAAGGAAGGCGAGGAACCGGCGGCGCAGCAGCGAGGAGATGGCCGGATCGAGCACGTCCAGCCCGCCCGCATAGGCGCCGAATGCGGGCAACACGAGACGCCGGCCGTCGGTCACGAAGCAGCGGCCGGTGATGCGCCGCGCCCGCGTCGCGACCGCGGCCTTGGGATGGAAGTGGCCGCTGACCTCGCCGGCCGCGCCGGGCACCGCCTCGTGACGGAAGGCGAGGCGGCCGACCGTCAGCTCGGGCGCGACGCGGCCGCCGATCTCCGGTGGCAGGCCGGGGTCATGGTTGCCGGTGACCCAGGTCCACTCATGGGCAGCCACGAGCGCGGAGAGCCGGGAGCGGTCACCATGGTCGAGGCGGCCCGGACCGTCCTTGTCATGGAAGCTGTCACCGAGGCAGACGACGGCGCGGGGGCGCCATCGGCGCAGCGTCCGGGCCAGGCCTTCGAGGGTCGCGGCGGTGTCGTAGGGGGGCAGCAGGGTCCCGCGCCGGGCGAAGGCCGAGCCCTTTTCCAGATGCAGATCGGCCACAGCGAGGAGGCCATGGTCGCGCCAGTACAGCGCGCCCGAAGGATCGAGCAGCAGGTGTGCGCCGTTCAGTTCGACCGGAGCGGCCGGCATGGTGGGTCCCGGAAAAGGCAGAGCCCCGAATGTAGTAGGATTCGGTGCCGATGCCACTTTCGGACGGAACAGCCCCCCGGCTAAGAACGTTGTCGGTGTCGAGAGATGTTTCCCCAGCGAGGCTGGCAATGGTGAAGTCCCTGCTGATCGCGGCGGCCGCGGCCCTGACGCTGGGCGCGTGTGCGCCCGGCTATTACGGCCCCAACGAGACGGCCGGCACCGCGGTGGGCGCGGTCGCCGGCGGCGTGATCGGCTCGCAGTTCGGTCACGGCGGCGGCCGGGTCGCCGGTGCGGCCGTGGGCACGCTCCTGGGCGCGGCCGTCGGCAATTCGATCGGCCGGTCGGCCGACGAGCGCAACTATTACGATTACTACTACGGCCGGTACGGCTATCCGGCGCCCGCACCCTATCCGGCGCCCGCGCCCTACTACTATCGCCCGGCACCGGCCTATCCCTACGGCTACTACTATCCCTGATGCGCCGCAAAGGAACGCCCCAATGAAGATCCGAATTCTCGTGGCGGGCGCAGCGCTGCTCGCGCTCGGCGCCTGCGTCGATGATGGCTACTATGGCGGCAGCGGGTACTACGGCGGCAGCGCCTACTACGGCAGCGGCTACTACTCGTCGCCGGGTTACTACGGCAGCCCCACCTACTATGCGACGCCGCGCTACGACCCGCCGCGCTACGATCCGCCGCGCCGCTGGGACAATGACCGCGATCGCGGTGATTGGCGTCGCGACAACCGTCCCGACCATCGGCCGGACTACCGCCCCGACAACCGCCCACCCCCGCGG
>JBFWXJ010000096.1:0-15859 GCA_050187535.1 Alphaproteobacteria bacterium
ACCCATGCGCCGATGGCGACCGGGGTGCAGCCGCTGGTCGCCGAGACCAGCGACGCCTGGCTCAGCGACGGCACGCGGCCGCAGGTCACGGCGGCCCATCTCCACCAGGCGATCGCGGCGGCGGCCGGCGGCCGGGTCGCGGAAGGCAATGTCGGCGGCGGCACGGGCATGATCTGCCACGAGTTCAAAGGCGGCATCGGCACCGCCTCGCGGCGCGCCGAGACGCCGTCCGGCGGCTTCATGGTTGGTGCCCTCGTCCAGGCGAACTATGGACGCCGGGTCGACTTCACCATCGCCGGCGTGCCGGTCGGACGCGCCATCGGCCGCGACGTGGTGCCGCTGCCGCGCGAGGAGGACGGCTCGATCATCATCGTGGTGGCGACCGACGCGCCGCTGGTGGCGCCGCAATGCACAAGGCTGGCGCAGCGCGCGACGGTCGGCCTCGGCCGCGTCGGCGGAACCGGCGCCAACGGCAGCGGCGACCTCTTCCTCGCCTTTTCGACCGGCAACCGCATCCCCTCGCAGCCGGAGCGTACGGTCGACGGCATCCGCATGCTGCCCAACGCGCATATGACGCAGCTCTTCACGGGCGTCGCGGAGGCGGTCGAGGAAGCGATCGTCAACGCGCTCTGTGCGGCCGAGACGATGGTCGGGCAGCAAGGCCGCGTCGTCCATGCCATGCCGCTCGACCGGCTCGCCGAGCTGTGCCGCAAGCGCGCCTGATCCTGCGCGACGGGGCACCGGCGGACGGGGCGGCCGTCGCGGCACTTTTCCTCGCCGCGCGCCGCGCCGCCATGCCCTGGCTGCCGGCGCTCCATAGCGATGCCGAGACCCGCGCCTGGATCGACCATGTCGTGCTGGCGAAACTCCGCGTGCGGATCGCCGAGACCGACGGAGAGATCGCCGGCTTCCTCGCGCGCGACGGCGGGCATGTCGACCATCTCTACGTGGCGCCGGACCGCCAGCGCAGCGGCATCGGCAGCGCGCTGCTGGCCGAGGCCCAGGCCGAGGGTATTCCGCTGACGCTGCACGTCTTCGCGCGCAACGAGGCGGCACGCCGCTTCTACCGCGGGCACCGTTTCGTCGAAGGCCCGGTCGGCAACGGTACGGACAACGAGGAGCGCCTGCCCGATCTCGTAATGACGTGGACGCCGGCCCGCCCATAGGATGGGAGTTTGTGCCCCGCGAAAGCCGCTGATTGTCGCTCCCCGACCCGCCCCACGCCTCCCGCATCACCTCCGACACCGTCCTCGGCCTGATCTGGATGGCCCTTTCCGGGACGCTCTTCGCCATCATGACGGGTATCGCGCGCTATGCTGCGGTCGGCCTCGACCCGCTGCAGGCACCGTTCATGCGCTATTCGATCGGGATCGCCTTCGCACTGCCGTTCCTCATCCGGCGCGGAAAGTTCATCGTTCCGCGGACACGCCAGCTCGGCCGGCACGTCATCCGCGGCACGATCCATGCGTCGGGAACGCTGCTGTGGTTCGTCGCCCTCATGCGCATACCGCTCGCCGACGTGCAGGCGCTGAGCTTCCTGTCGCCGGTCTTCGTCGTGCTGGGCGCGATGCTGTTCCTCGGCGAGGCACGCGATCCACGGCGGCTGGCGGTCGTGCTCGTCGCCTTCGCCGGCACGCTGGTCATCCTCAGGCCCACCGGCCAGGCGATCGACATCGGCGCCGTGGCGCTGCTCGTCTCGGCGCCGATCTTCGCCATCTCGGAACTGATGGACAAGTCGATCACGCGCACGGAGTCCGGCGCCAACGTCGTCTTCTTCCAGTCGATCATCGTCACCCTGGCGCTGCTGCCGGTCGCCATCCTCGTATGGCGCACGCCGACCGCGGCGCAGGTCGGGTGGATGACGGTGGTTGCAGCCTTGGCGACGCTCGGCCACATCTGCTGGATGAAGGCGCTCATCGTCGCCGACGTCTCCGTGACACAGCCGGTGAAGTTTCTGCAGCTCCCCCTGGTGGCGATCGTCGGCCTGGCGGCCTTCGGCGAGGTGCCGGACGTGTTCACCCTACTGGGCGGCGCGATGATCTTCGCAAGTGCCACCTATGTCGCCGGCCGGGAGGCGCGTCGCGCCGCTGCCGGGAAGAAGATTGCGCGACAGGCACCAAAATGACGCCAATCCTGCCAATGCTCGCCAGATCTGTGGCAATCACCGGGGCGCGATCCCGCGGATCGAATAGGCTTCATTACGATGCCAACTGAGCTATGCTGATTCGCGAACAGTCGCACCGGAGGAGCTGAACCTTGGGCCTTCCGAACGCCGCCAGGAGCGATCTTGCGGATCGGGCGACGGATGCCGGCGCGATGACCGAGACGGCAGCCCCCGCCCCGCCGACCGGACAGGAGCCGGCGCCGGCGGTCCCGGTGCTCCTCCTCGACGACGACCCGCAGATCCTGCGGGAGTATGTCGACATGCTCGATTCGATCGGGATGCAGAGCCAGACGGCGACGAGCGCCGCCCGCGGCCTCGCGGTCCTGGAGGACCGGCCCGATATCGGCCTCGTCGTCGCCGACATCCGCATGCCCGAGATGGACGGGCTGCGCTTCGCGTCGATCGTGCGCCAGATGAACCGTAGCGGCCCGTCGCCGCAGTTCATCTTCGTGACGGGCTATGGCGAGATCAATGCGACGATCGCGGCCCTGCGCCTGGAAGCGTCCGACTTCCTCCTGAAGCCGGTGCGCCGGTCGGACTTCATCGCAGCCGTGCGCCGTGCCGCCCAGCGCGTCGAGGCCGACCGGGCGATCAGCTCGATCCAGTCGCTGCTGCCGATCGTCGCGCGCTGGCAGGCGACCGCGGCATCGAACCAGCGCAGTGCGCTGGTCGGCGTGCCGACGCTCGAGGAGCCCTCATCGGCACCGCCCGCCGCGGCTCCGGTGCCCGAGCCGTCCGGCGACCGCACGCAGGAGCTGAAGGCGCGCGTCGTGCAGATCATCCAGTCCCGGCAGGCCCGCGACCGTCATTTCCCGCAGCACCTGTTCGCCGATCCGGCATGGGACATGCTGCTCGACCTGACGCTCGCCAAGCTATCGAGCAAGGAAATCTCGGTCTCCTCGGTGTGCCTCGCGGCCGGCGTGCCGCAATCGACGGCGCTGCGACGGCTTCAGGACCTGGAGCGTTCCGGGCTGGTGCGACGGCGGCGCGACCGCGACGACCGGCGGCGCATCTTCGTCGAGCTGACGGAAGACGCCATGCAGCGCATCTTCCGGTTCCTCACGGTGATCAGCATGGCCCCGCCGCGGGAATCCGCCGCCGGCTGAGCCGTCGCGCGGCGCTTCACCGTGACGATGCGATCGCGCGTGACGGGCGGGCGCCCGTCGCTGATGGTCGATCTGGCGCTGGGCTTGGCGGCGGGTCTGGCCGGCTATGCCGTCAATCGTTGGCCGGTACCGCTCGGCGCCGGCGTCGAGTTCTTCGTCGGCTCCTTCTTCGCCTTCCTCGTGCTGCCGCGATCGACGCTGGCCGCGACCCTGGGCGGGGTACTGGCCGCCGGCCACCTGCTGATCGTCTGGGATAATCCCGTCGCCTGGGCGATCTCGGCGATCGAGGTCCCGGTCGTCGCCCTGCTCGGGCGCTGGCGGCGGATCGACCCGGTTGCCGCCGATGCGCTGTTCTGGGCGGCGTTCGGCATACCCGCGGGCTACCTGGCGCACCACGCCATCTCGGGCTTCCAGAGTGTCACGGCCGCTCTGGCCGCCGTCCAACAAGGCTTGGGTGGCTTCTTCTCGGTCGGGCTCGCCTGCGTGGCGGGGCTCCTTCTCCAGGCCGTGCGTGGCCGGACCGCTGCGGTGGCGCCCACCCCGCTGAGAGCCGTCGTGACGGCCATCGTATCTCTGGCGGCCATCGCGACCGGCATCCTCATCGTGGCCGTCGATGCACGGCTCTACTGGCGGACGCTGGTCGAGGAGCGGGCGGAAGAGATCTTCCGCGTCCGTGACCTCGCCATCGGCGAGCTCGCGCGCCTGCGTGACGAAGCGACCCTCCTGGTGGTCGCGCTGACCGGCACGCCACCGGGGGAGCGGCCCAAGGCCGACCTTTCCGGCGAAGCGAGCCGCCTTCTCGGCATGATCGAGGTGCCGGCGGACGGAGGCGGCACGCCCTGGCTCTGGCGGCGTGACGACGCGCCGCCGGCGCCCGATCCCGGCGGCCGGCCAGCCGAGGCGCTGCCCGCGATCGAACTGACCGTGCCCATCGAGGGCGCCCCATCATCGAGGAGGGCGAAGGCGACGCTGCGGCCGGAAGCCGTCGCCGAGCGGCTGGCGCGGGTCACCGGGAAGGATGCGGAGGTGGTCCTGCGCGACGACGCCGGAACCGTGCGCGTCGATCCGAGCGGCCTCGCGAGCCGGCTTCCGCGGCTCGACTGGCACTGCATGCAGCTCCGCCCGAGCGGATCGGCCGAGCCCGAGATGCCGGATCTGCGGCCCCTCGTCGCCCCCATCCTCGTCTGGACGACGCCGCTCTTCTGCACCGAGGCGCAGGTGCCGGCCTTCCCCGGCATGCGCCTCATCGCCACCATGTCGGTGGTCGACGTGAGCCGGCGACATCATCGCGCTCTGCTCGACACGATGCTGCTGGTGGTCGCGATCTGCGGTCTCGGCGTCCTCTCCGCCGCGGCCCTCTCCCATGCGGTGGGCCGGCGCATCGGCCAGATTCGCGAGGCGCTGGCCGCCGGCCCTTCGTTCCGGTTCGCATCGCGCCCGGAAAGCGAATCGGCGATCGCCGAGCTCCGGCTGCTGGAGCAGGACATCGCGCGGCTCTCCGAAGCGCTCGGCCGCGAGGCCGCCGAAGCCACGCTGATGCGCCGCCGCCTGGAGACGATCGCCGAGCACACGCCGATCATCGTCTACATCCTCGACCTCGCCGACGGTGCTGCACCGTCCTTCGTGACGAAGTCCGTCGAGCGCATCCTCGGCTACACGCCGACCGAAGCGCTGACCTGGGACTGGTGGTCGCGCAGCCTGCATCCGGAAGACGCACCGGCGGTCATCGCCGAGCTGCGCCAGGTGGCGGAGACCGGCGGGTTCACGGCCGAGTTCCGTCTCAAGGGCAAGGATGGCGCATACCGCTGGCTCTATGACGAGCTGCGCGTGATCGCCGATCCCGATGGCCGCCCCCGCGAGGCGGTCGGCGTCATGATCGACGTGACCAAGCGCAAGCAGAGCGAGACCCGGCTCATCGAGACCGCCAATCTCGTGTCGCTGGGCGAGATGTCGGCCGGTGTCGCCCACGAGCTGACGCAGCCGCTCCACGTGATCGGGCTCGCGGCTGAGAACCTGATGGAGCAGGTCGCGACCACCGCCGTGGTATCCGAGCGGGCGTTGATCAAGCTGCGCGACATCGTCGAGCAGACGCACCGCGCCGCCGGCATCGTGCACCGCATGCGCCAGCTCGGCCGCCGCGATGGGTCGCCGCCCGCCCGCATCCGCGTCGGGGAGGCGATCGAGAATGCGCTCCGCCCCCTTCACGGCGAGCTCAAGGCGTTCGGCATCACACTCGACCTCGGGGGCGACGGCCTCGGCTGTCACGTCCTGGGGCAGCCCGGGCATCTGGAGCAGGTCATGATCAACCTCGTGACCAATGCCCGTGACTCGATCTACCAGCGCCATTCGGAAGTCCGACCACCGAGCGAAGGCGGCGACCGGATCGAAGTGCTGGTCCGCGAGCGGCCGACCGAACGACGCGTCTCGATCCGCGTGCGAGACACCGGCACCGGCCTCGACCCGACCATCCTGAAGCGGGCATTCGAACCCTTTTTCACCACCAAGGAGGTCGGCAAGGGCCTCGGCCTCGGCCTCGCCATCGTCCACGGCACCGTGCGTGACCTGGGCGGCATCATCGAGGCACGCAACTGGGAGCACGGGGCCGAGTTCGAGGTGCTGCTGCCGCAGGTCAGCGAGCCGACGGCTGCGCGCGGCGCGGCGTGACGGTTGCCCGGACGTTCCGGGTCCGCTATCTCCCGCCGGCATTGATCTCCGAGAGGCACCCCCGACGTTGACGGCCGACCGCAGCTCGCATCTCCAGCGACTGGAGGACGAAAGCATCCACATCATCCGCGAGGTCGCCGCCGAGTTCCGCAATCCGGTCATGCTCTATTCGATCGGCAAGGACTCCTCGGTGATGCTGCACCTCGCCTTGAAGGCGTTCTTCCCGGGCCGTCCGCCCTTCCCGCTCCTCCACGTCGACACGACGTGGAAGTTCCGCGAGATGATCCGCTTCCGGGACGAGACGGCGCGGCGGCTCGGCATGGAGCTGATCGTCCACACCAACCGGGACGGCCTGGCCCGCAACGTCAACCCGTTCGAGCACGGCTCGTCCTACTACACCCATGTGATGAAGACCGAGGCGCTGAAGCAGGCACTGACCGCGCATGGGTTCGACGCCGCATTCGGCGGGGCGCGCCGCGACGAGGAAGCGAGCCGTGCGAAGGAACGGGTGTTCTCGTTCCGCTCCACCACGCATGGCTGGGACCCGAAGAACCAGCGCCCGGAACTCTGGCACCTCTACAACACGCGGATCGCGCCCGGAGAGTCGATCCGTGTCTTCCCGCTCTCCAACTGGACCGAGCTCGACATCTGGGAATACATCCTGGCCGAGGACATCCCGATCGTGCCGCTCTACTTCGCCGCGCCGCGCCCGGTCGTGGAGCGCGACGGCATGCTGCTGATGGTGGACGACGAGCGCCTGCCGCTGCGCCCGGACGAGGTGCCCGAGCCGCGCATGGTCCGCTTCCGCACGCTCGGCTGCTACCCGCTGACGGCAGCAACCGAATCGACCGCGGCCACCCTGCGCGAGATCGTGGCCGAGCTGGCCGCCGCCCGCCGGTCGGAACGCGCCGGGCGCCTCATCGACCATGACGAGACCGCCTCCATGGAGCGCAAGAAGCGCGAGGGCTACTTCTGATGCTCGGCTCCCGCGGCCTGCTGCGCTTCCTCACCTGCGGCTCGGTCGACGACGGCAAGTCGACGCTGATCGGCCGACTGCTCTACGAGACGCGGGTCATCCTCGACGACCAGCTCGCCTCGCTGGAGCGGGCGAGCCGGCGGCATGGCACCACCGGCGAGGACGTCGACCTCGCCCTCCTCGTCGACGGGCTGGAAGCCGAGCGCGAACAGGGCATCACCATCGACGTCGCGTATCGCTATTTCGCGACCGCGCGGCGGCGTTTCATCGTCGCCGACACGCCCGGGCACGAGCAGTACACGCGCAACATGGCGACGGGTGCGTCGACCGCCGACCTAGCCGTGCTGCTGGTCGATGCCCGCAAGGGCGTGCTCGTACAGACGCGGCGGCACGCCTACATCGCTCACCTGCTGGGCATCCGGCACGTCGTGCTGGCGGTCAACAAGATCGACCTCGTCGACTTCGACGCCGGCCGTCACCATGCCATCGCCAATGATTTCGCCGACTTCGCCCGCGACCTCGACTTCGCCGGCATCGTCTCCGTGCCGCTGTCGGCACGCTGGGGCGACAACGTCGCAGCTCCCAGCCTGCGCACGCCCTGGTACGACGGCCCGACGCTGCTGGAGCACCTGGAGACGGTAGAGGTGGAGGCGGCGGGCGGCGAGCGGCCCTTCCGGATGCCGGTGCAATGGGTGAACCGGCCGGACGCCGATTTCCGCGGCCTGTCCGGCACCATTGCCGGCGGCACGGTGCGGCCGGGTGACGCCATCGCGGTCGCCGCTTCGGGACAGACGACGCGCGTGCAACGGATCGTGACCGCCGACGGCGACCTCGACGGAGCGTCCGCCGGCGCGGCGGTGACGCTCACCTTCGCCGACGAGATCGACGCCTCGCGCGGCGACGTCATCTCCGCGGCCGATGCGCGGCCGGAGGTGGCGGACCAGTTCGCCGCCCATGTGGTCTGGATGAACGAGGCCTCGCTCTTCCCGGGGCGGTCCTTCCTGCTGAAGGCCGGCACCCGGACCGTCACCGCTACCGTCACCGAGATCAAGCACCGGGTCGACGTCAACACGCTGAGCCATCTCGCCGCCAAGGAGCTGCATCTCAACGAGATCGGCTTCTGCAACCTGTCGCTGTCGGCGCCGATCGCCTTCGATCCCTACGCAGCCAACCGCGAGACCGGCGGCTTCATACTCATCGACCGCCTGACCAACGCGACCCTGGGCGCCGGCATGATCGCCTTCGGGCTCCGGCGCGCGACCAACATCCACTGGCAGGCACTGGATGTCGACAAGCGCGCGCGCGCTGCGCTCAAGGGCCAGAAGCCGGCGGTCCTCTGGTTCACCGGGCTCTCCGGCGCCGGCAAGTCGACGATCGCCAACCTGGTCGAGCGCAAGCTGCACGCCGACGGCCGCCACACCTACATCCTCGACGGCGACAACGTCCGCCACGGCCTCAACCGCGACCTCGGCTTCACGGAGGCCGACCGGGTCGAGAACATCCGCCGCGTCGCCGAGGCGGCCAAGCTGTTCGTCGAGGCCGGCACGATCGTGCTGGTATCGTTCATCTCGCCCTTCCGGGCCGAGCGGCGGATGGCGCGCGACCTCGTCGAGGCCGGCGAGTTCATCGAGATCTTCGTCGACACGCCGATCGACGAGTGCCGGCGGCGCGACCCCAAGGGCCTCTACGCCAAGGCGGACCAGGGCAAGATCAAGAACTTCACCGGCATCGACAGCCCGTACGAGCCGCCGGAGGCGCCGGAGATGCGCCTCGACACGAAGGCCGCCACGCCCGAGGCGCTGGCGGAGCAGATCGTGGCGGCGCTGCGCGAGCGCGGGATCGTCGGCTAACGCACCGCCGCCAGAGCCGGCGCCTTCTGGCGCTGCAGCAGTGCCAGGATCGCGTCGGCGATCTGGCGGCCGAAGCGGTCCTCGCTGAAGCGCGTCAGGATGTGCTCGCGGCCACGGGCCCCCATGACGGCCAGCGCCGGGCCCGCTTCCCACGCCGCGCGCATCTGGCGGCGCACGCTCGACATTTCGGGCTCGTGGAAGGCGATCTTCCCGACGCCGTAGGTCTTGCGGAAGTTCTCACCGAACGGGTCCGAGATGTCGGCGGCGCGGCGCGGCGTGGTGGCGATCGGCAGCGCCACGTCGGGGTTGAGGTAGTCGGCCATGCCGGACGCGAACGGCGCGATCACCGGCAGGCCGCACAGCATCGCCTCGACGATCGGCAGCCCCCAGCCTTCGCCGCGGGTGCAGGTCACGAAGCAGTCCGTGCGGTTGTAGAATCGGCAGAGCCACGCCTCGGAGAGATTGTCCGACGACAGGCTGAACCGACCGAGCCGGCGCTTCTGGTTCATCCGCGCGATGATGTCGTTGGCCGCGCGGTCGGTCTGTTCGCCCGGCATGTGAATGTGGAGATGCGCCTCGTCCGGCGTGAACTCCGCCAGGAAGGCCGAGATCAGCACGTCGACGCCCTTGCGGTAGGAGAAGCTGCCGACGAAGAGGAACGTGAACACGTCCTGGCCGTCGGCGCGGTCGTTCTTGCGCGGCTTGAACGGTTGCTCGTCGATCCCCTGCTGCGCCAGGAAGACGTTCTCGAAATGGCTGGAATAGACGCGGAAGTTGGCGGCGTTGGGCGCGATCACGCCGTCGGCGTTGCGCAGCTTCTGCACCTGCGACGGCGGCAGGTCGGAGACGTCGCAACAGGAGAAGATGAGCGACGGCAGGTCGAAACGCCGGCAACTCATCGCGGCACCCACCTGCAGCACGCAGTCGCAGCGCCCGGCCTCGGCCGTGTCGGCCTCCTCGTAGGTGCCGAGCCGCGCCTGGGTTTCCGCATCGATCCCCCAAGGCGTATCGGTGCGTTGGACGACGACGGTGAAGCGCGGGTCGCGGCCGAGCGTACGGATGAACGAGCGGGCATTCTTGCCGTAGCCCGAAGGCTGCTTGTGCCGACCGGCGTCGGCGATGAATACCCGGACAGGTGGTGGCATCACCCTGCACCGTGCCGGGCGCACGAGATATGGGTCAATGCGAATCCGTCCCGAAATCGGAGCGTTTCGGAAGCGCCGATGATGGTCAGCGCAGACGCTCGCCGGTCGCCACGATCATCGGGCAGTAGCGGTCGACGCTGCGCTGCTCCCACGGCTTGCCGGGCTGGCACTTCACCACCTTCAGACCCGACTGCTCGAACATCTCCGACAAATGCTCCGGGCTGAAGCCATAGTAATGTCGGTTGAACTCGTAGTCGTTGCCGCCGTAAATCAGGTACACATAGAAGTCGTGGGCGATGAAGCCGTTCACGTATTGCCGCGAGATTTCCTTGATATCGGGGACGATGATGATGGCGCGGCCGCCGATCTTCAGCAGCGTCACCCATTCGCGGAGCACCTTGCGGACTTCGAAGCGATTGAAGTGCTCGAGGATGTTGGCGGCATAGATCTCGTCGTACTTGCCCTTCTCCGAAGCCGGAAAGGCGCGCGCGTCGCAGACCACGTCGATGCCCTCGAGGGGCCGGATGTCATGGTGGACGTAGCCGGGCCGCGGCTTGTCGCCGGCGCCGATCTCGAGCTTGAGGGGAACGTCGACGGCAGCATCGGGCATGGTCCACTCCGTCAGCAGAACCCGAGCGTGCGCAGCTCGGAGATGGCGGCGCGCACCGGCGTGAACGGCGAGACGGCCTCGATCGCGGCGAGGCGCATCGTGCGCAACTCGCTCTCCGACAGGCTCAGCATGGCTTCCACCGCTTCGAGGATCGCCCCTTCGTCCGTGGTGTCGGCCATGAACGAGCTGACGCCGTGGGCGATGAAGTCGGCGCCGCCGCCGACCTTGGGTGCCAGCGCCAGCGCGCCGCAGGCCATCGCCTCCGCGGCGGTGCGGCCGAACGCCTGGTAGTCGGAAAGGTCGATGAAGAAGTCGGCCTGGCGCAGCAGGTCGGCCACCGCCGACTGCGAAAGTTCGCCCATGAGCATGACCGAATCGCCGATGTCGACGCCGGCGGCCTTCAACTCCTCGGCGCCGGCGCCGAAGGCCACGACCTTGAGGTCGGGCCCATGTTTGTCGGCGAGCCGCGTCAGGATGCGGGCGGTGCGATGCGGCGCACGGCGCGGCGTGCTGGGCCGCACCATGCCGCACAGCGTCCGGCTCGATCCGCGGGTCCCGCCGGGGCGGTAGATCGTGCCGTCGATACTGGGCACCACCTGGCGGACCGGCAGCCCGTGCATGGTGCCGACGATCTCGCACAGCCAGCTCGTCTTGGCGAAGTAGATGCAGGGCGACAGCACGCCGAACGATGCCAGCGCCACGTTCCACGCCTCGCTGCCGGCATCGTAGAAGAGCGGCTCGTAGTCCTGCACGTAGTAGGCGGTACGGCCGCGGAACTTGCTGCCGGGCATCGCCTCAGCGACGGAGTGGACCGAGGTGTTGGTGGTGGCGACCACGGCATCGAACTCGCCGATCTTCTCGCCCAGGTCCTTGGGACCCGCGAAGACGTGGCACGCCTTGTCGAGCCAGTCGAAGCGGCCGTAGGTGCGCCGGAAGGATACGTGGTTCTTCTCGTTGACGAAGATGCAGGCGTCGACGCCCAGCGCGCGCATGGCGCCTACTTCCTGCACCACCGAATGGGCGCCGCCGCCGCCGCCGCGCACCGGCAGCACGAATGCGAGGTCCGCCATGGATCAGGCCATCTGCCGCTCGAGGTCCGCCAGCCGGTCGCGCAGCCGCGCCAGCACGCCGTTGCGCTGCAGGCGCTCTTCGAGCTGCGGAATCGAGAGGCCGAGATGCTTGTTGGCGACCTCCTGATTGCCGGCGCGGCTCAGCGACTTGCGCTGCTTGCCGCCGAAGCTGAGGCTCTTGCGGTGGTAGACGAAACAGTCGTCGGCCACCACGAGCCTGAATCCCGCCTTGGCGGCCCGCAGGCAGAGGTCCGTCTCTTCGCCGTAGCCGATCGGGAATGCCTCCTCGTCGAAGAGGCCGCAGCGCTCGAACACCGCGCGGGCGATCAGCGTGCAGAACCCGTTGAGCAGCGGCACCTCGGGATAGGCGCGCTCGCTCGCCTTGCCGAGTGCGGCCTGCACCCGCTCGGTGTCGTCGGGGCGGATGAAGTCGTTGGTGAGCCAGCCGCCAGAGGCATCCTTGACCCGCGGCACCGACTGCCACGAGGCGGCGTTCGACAGCGGGCCGACCATGCCCACATCGGGCTGTGCGCGCGCCGCGTCGAGCATCCGCACCAGCCAGCCGCGGCTGACGATGGTGTCGCTGTTGAGGATCACCACCCAGTCGGCGCCGGTCAGCTTCACCGCCTCGTTGATCGACTTGGTGTAGCCGCGGTTGACGGCGCGATCGAAGACGGCCACCCGCGGGTCGGTCGCCGCCAGCTCGCGCAGCATCTGCGTCGTGTGCAGCCGGCTGCCGTCGTTGATCGCCAGAACCTGGAAGGGCGTGGTGGTGCCGCGCAGGATCGATTCCAGGCACTCGCGCACCGACGCATCGCCGTTGAAGACAGGAACGATCACCTGCACGAAGGGGTAGGCCATGCCGCCGACCGCAGCCGGTGCGGCTCGCTCGCGCGCGGCGGCGCGCGCCTCGCCGTCCCTGCCCCAGAGCTTGTCGAAGCGCTCGGCGCGGCCAGCGGCCGCGGCCAGGCCTCGGCAGGCCGCGAGCGTCGCTTCCAACCGCCGGTCCTCGAAACCGACGAACCCCTCGGCCGGCGGCACCACCTGCTGCGCGAGCCGCGCCGGCATCGCCAGGATGGAGCGCACGCGATCGACCTGCAGAGCCAGGAAGAGGACGCGCGCGCGCAGCAGCGCCTCCTCGTCGGCGTTGAGCTGCAACCGGAAGGGAATGAGGCCGGGCAGACGATGGACGCGGCCGCGAGCGACGCGGCGGACCTGCTCGAATCCGTCCTTGCCCTGGCGGACGAGCGCGACCTCGACCGGTCGGTGGACGAAGGGTTCCTCCGCCTCGCCCAGCGCCAGCTCGACGGTGAAATCCCCGCCGCCCTTCAGCAACAGCCCGGCGCCCTCGGCGATGCGGTGCAGCAGCGTGATGCGCGTCGGCGCGTCGGCCTCGAGCCTGACGCCGAAATAGACCGGCTCTCCCGCACCGCCCGACCGCGGCCCAACGGCGGTGAACGACACCGTGCGCGCCGCATCGGCGGGTTGCACCCAAAGGCCGGGCGCGATCTCGGTCGGACGTCCCGTCGCAGCGCCGACGACGCCGGCCGGCCACAAGGTCAGTGCTCCGTTGGCGAAGATCGCGGGCGCGTTCGCCGCTCGGGCCGCCGGAACGGCGAGCATGACCCTCCGGGGCGATCCGGGCAGCTCGGTCCCGGCGTCGAGATGAACCGCGCGGATCTCCTTCTCGGTGCCGTCCAGCAAGGCGTCGGGCAACTGCCACTGGAAGGCGAAGCAGCCATGGCCGATGCCGGCCGCCGCCAGGTCGGCACGGAAGCCTTGCGGCTCGACGACGGTGACCTGGTCGCCGTTGACCAGGATCGCGACGCGGCACGGCCGCTGGCGATCACCCTCGTTCCATGCCCAGCCGGTCACGACCCGCCCTTCGACCACGGCGTCGAAGGACCCGATCGGTTGCGTCGGGACGGGTGCCGGACGCGGAGCGCGGATGGGCGTCTGCGCTACGACCACCGCCGCCGCGGCTTCCCGTGGCGGCGTCGCGGTGGCCCGGTCGCCGCCGCGCGCCGGCATCCGGACCGTGCTCATGCGCCGACCGCGCCGGCGACGCGAGCCCCGGTCGGCTCTTCATTGCGGTCCCAGAGGTAGAGCAACCTGCCCGTCGCGGCGCGCTTGAGCGCAGCTTCGAAGCGGGCCTTGTCCTTTCGCCCGACGACGACTCGCAGCGAGCGATGGACCTCCGGACCCGTGGAGGATATCGCCTGGGCGGCTCCGCCGAGCGGCATCGCGTCGGCCTTGCCGAACCCGAAGATCGCGACGCCGCTGATACTGAGGGCGCTCCAATTGCGGTGCACGAAGAGCGCGTAGTCGGCGGTTGTCGGCTTGAAGCGCAGCCCCTTGGCGAAATTCGCCTCGATGTACCAGCCGTCACGGATGAGCTGCGCGTCCTCGTCGAAGCACTGGTGCTGGATGATGGCGAAGTTCCGCGCCGCGCGAATCACGTTGACGAGCCCGGCCTCGAAGTCCTCGCGTGCGCCCAGCGACGGCGCGACGTCGATGAGGAAGGATGCGGTCGCCACGTTGCGCTCGGAGTAATCGAGGATGTCGCCGACCTCGGCCTCGTAGCCCCGCGCGCGGCAGGTCTCGACGGCGGCCTCCGCCCGGTCCACGCCGACCGCTCGCCCGGGTTGCAGCGTCGCGGCGAATGCGAGCGACCGCCCTGCGCCGCAGCCGAAGTCGATCACTTCCAGAGGGGCTACCGCCACGCCCGGAGGCTTCCTGTCGCGCGCCCGTACGGTCTTCGTCAGCATCTGCACACATCTCCACCGAGGAACGAGGGTCCCCGCGCGCGTCTCCTCCGCGCCACGATCGCGTCGTCCTCGCGTCGCCCGCCCGCCGCGGACCCGAGAGGCGGCGTTCCTCTTCTGCGGTGGAATGGCCGTGGCTCGTCCGCGGATTATACCGACGGTGCCCATGTGCCCGCCGACCGACGCCGCCGGATTGGACTGTTTCTTGGGGCATCCGTCCGCCCCGGAGCCGCAATGCCCCGCACAATGGCTGCGGCGAATCGGCCGCGATGGGCCCCATCCCGGCCATTGCGTCGGGCTGGCGCGATCCGCGTCGCAAGTCGTGGGCAGTTCGGTGGAACCCCCTACCGTCGCTCTCGATCCGGACGCGATTGCGGTGATCGGTGCGCGCCGCCGCCGCCTAAGTTTCATCGGACACAGAGCGGAAGGCCCCGTGCGCGTCCTGCACCTCGTCCACAACCATCCGGCGTTGCACGCCGGCGGCACCGAGATTTTCGCCCACGAGCTGTTCGCGGAGATGCGCGGGGCCGACGGTGTCGAGACTCTGTTCGTCGCAGCGGTCGACGACCTGCATCGCCGGCCACATCCCGGCACCCGTCTGCAGTCGGTGGGCGGTGCCGTGGACGAGATGCTCCTGTGGGCCGGGCACTTCGACCGCTTCCAGCTCAATCAGCTCGATACCGAGGGCACCCTGTTCGAGCTGGGGGAACTGGTGGAGAGCTTCGAGCCCGACGTCATCCACCTCCACCACCTGCTCCTGCTGGGCGCCAACACCATCCGATTCCTCCGCCGCGTGCAGCCGAACGCGCAGCTCGTGCTGTCGCTGCACGACTATCACGCGATGTGCCACCGCGACGGCGTCATGCTCCACCATCCGGACAACAGCCGCTGCGCGGCGCCGGAGCCGAATGCCTGCAGCCGATGTTTCCCCGAGATCGGCGCGGCGCGCTTCCGGGTGCGCGAGCTCATGCTGAAGGCGCATCTCGCCGGCATCGACCGCTTCGTGGCGCCGAGCCGCTTCCTGCGCGACCGCCATGTCGCATGGGGGCTGCCCGCGGACCGCATCACCGTGGTCGGCAATGGCCGGACCTTGCCGCCACCGACGCCGCACCGCGCCACCGGCGGCGCGCGCAACCGCTTCGCCGTGCTGGGCAATCTCAGCCCCTACAAGGGCACGGAGGTGGCGCTCGCCGCCGCCCGGCGTCTCGCCTCGTCGGGCGTCGCGTTCACGCTAGACCTTCTGGGCGGACCGCGGTTCCAGGGCGACGCGTTCACGGCGCGGCTGCGCGACGCGGCCGCCGCGCTCGACGGCACGGTGCGCATCCATGGCGGCTATCGTGCCGACGAGGTGCCCGCCCTGCTGGCCGACGTGGACTGGGTCGTGGCCCCGTCGATCTGGTGGGAGAACGCTCCCCTCGTGGTCGACGAGGCGTTCCACCACGGCCGCCCCGTCATCTGCTCGGGAATCGGCGGCCTGGCCGAGCGCGTGACCGACGGCGTGGACGGCAT
>JBFWXJ010000097.1:0-15824 GCA_050187535.1 Alphaproteobacteria bacterium
TTCGCCTCCTACCGCGACGACCGCGACGTGGTGCATCGCATGGCGGAGGTGACGGAGCCGATGCCGGTCGCCATCCTCGGCACCGACGCCGCCGCGTTCGACACGCGCACGCTCAAGTTCGACGTGCGCGCCTGGCGGCAAGTCAACATGGTCGATCTCGGGTTTGCGCTGGAATGCGCCGCCCGCGGCATCCCGCGCCGCGTCGTGCCGCGGGCCAAGCTGTGGCTGAAGCCGCTCGACTTCGCCCAGCCCGACAGCATCTATACGGCACTCGCCGGCGACGACAGCGCCCAGACGCGGCTGGCGGGCGAGCTGCTCCGCCTCGACGACGCGGCCGCCAGCGTCCCCCCGCCGATGCCGTCCGACGCCGAGGGCGGACGCCGATTGCATTGGCGCCCGCGCCCGATATGATCCGCCCCCGCCTCGGGGCCCCTGTGGCGAAACGGTAGACGCGGCAGACTCAAAATCTGTTGCCCGCAAGGGCGTGTTGGTTCGAGTCCGACCAGGGGCACCATCCGTGGCCAGGTACCAGCCGCGATTCCAACTTTCGCGTATCTGAGATACGCGAAAGTTGGAATCGGATGCTCGTCGTCGCCGCGATCCGACCTGCCGGTCGCGGGCCTCATCCGGCCGAGTCTGGCACGCCGATGGTACCGCTCACTCCGCCGCGGCCGGCAGTTTGTCCGCGGTCCGGAGCTCGAAGTCGCTGGCGTCGTGGCGCTCGTGGAGCTGGCTCGCGGGCTCGCCGCTCAGCCGGTTGACCATGCGGCCGCGGCGGACGGCGGGGCGCTCCAGCAGCATGTCGGCCCAGCGCAGGACGTGGCGGTAGTCCTGGACCGAGAGGAACTCGCCGGCGCCGTAGGTCCAGCCCTTCGCCAGCGCGCCGTACCAGGGGAAGATCGCCATGTCGGCGATGGTGTAGGCGTCGCCCGCGATGTAGGGGCTCTCCGCCAGCCGGCGATCGAGGACGTCCAGCTGGCGCTTCACCTCCATGGCGTAGCGGTCGATCGGGTACTCCATCTTGGTCGGCGCGTAGGCGTAGAAATGGCCGAAGCCGCCGCCGAGATAGGGCGCGCTGCCCATCTGCCAGAAGAGCCACGACAGGCATTCGGCGCGCGGGGCGGGATCGGTCGGCAGGAACGCCCCGAACTTCTCGGCCAGGTGCATGAGGATCGCGCCCGATTCGAAGACCCGGATCGGCTCCGGGCCGCTGCGGTCGACCAGGGCGGGGATCTTGGAGTTCGGGTTGACGGCGACGAAGCCGCTGCCGAACTGCTCGCCCTTGCCGATGCGGATCAGCCAGGCGTCGTATTCCGCGCCGGCATGGCCGAGGGCGAGCAGCTCCTCCAGCAGGATCGTCACCTTCACGCCGTTGGGCGTGCCCAGCGAATAGAGCTGGAGCGGATGGCGGCCGACCGGCAGCTCCTTCTCGTGGGTCGGCCCGGCGACGGGGCGGTTCGTGCCGGCGAAGCGGCCGCCGTTGGGCTTTTCCCAGGTCCACACCCGGGGCGGCACGTATTCGGGAGTATCGGTCATCTGGCGCTCCTGCTGGCGGTTGTGCGGCGGGTCACGCCGCCGGAGGATAGTTCGACGGATAGAGGGCGCGGCGCGATTCCTCGTCCACCGTCTTCTTGAAGTCGTGGCCCGTGCCGACGGCCCGCGCGCGGGCGGCGGCTGGCCGGGCGTCGACCGTGCGGAACAGGCGCTGCAGGTGCGGATAGGGGCCGAGCGGGTCGTCGGCGCCCTTGCGCACCCGCTGGGCGCGGTCGAGCCAGCCCCAGGCGGACATGTCGGCGATCGTGTAGCCGTCGCCGACGATGAAGTCGCGTCCCGCGAGATGGTCGTCCAGCACCTGGTAGTGCCGCTCGGCCTCGCGCCGGTAGCGGTTGACCGCGTAGCCCAGGCCCTCGGGGGCGGCGAACTGGAAATGCACGGCCTGGCCGGAGAACGGCCCCAGCCCCGACGCGATGAAGAGGAGCCAGGACAGCAATTCCGGCCGGTCCTCGGGCGCGCCCAGGAACTTCCCGGTCTTCTCCGCCAGATAGAGCAGGATCGCCGTCGAATCGAAGACGCGCGCCTCGCGGCCGCCCGGGCCGTCGGTGTCGACGATCGCCGGCACCTTGCCGTTCGGGTTGATCGCCCGGAAGGCCGGCAGGTGCTGCTCGCCCCGCGCGGTGTCGACCGGAACGGTCTCGTAGGCGAGGCCCGTCTCCTCCAACAGCAGAGCCACCTTGGCCGGGTTCGGCGTGGGGTGGAAGTAGAAGCGGATCATGGCGACCTCGTCGCGGTTGCGGAAACGGATGCGATCGGCCGTCGCGGCGCCGGGCGGGCGGCGAGACCGGCGCCCAGCACGATCGTGGCGATCGCGGCGGCCTGGCCGGCGGTCGGCACCTCGCCCAGGACCGGCACGGCCAGGGCCGTGGCGACGGCCGGCAGCAATGCGATGATGGCGGTGGCGGCGGACGGTCCGAGAAGCGAGACGGCGCGGTTGAAGGTGACGACCGCCACGCCGCTCATCAGCGCGCCCTGGTAGACCGCCTGCACCGCGATCTCGCCGGGCGACGCGAGCGCGAATCGGCCGAGGCCGAGCAGGAAGTAGGCCGGCAGGAACAGCGCTGCCGACCATATGCAGATCAGCGCCGCCGACTGCATCGGGGTCAGGCCGCTGCGCCGGAAGAGCAGGGTGTAGACCGCCCACATCGCGGCGGCAGCCGCCAGCGCCCCCATGCCGGCGAGGTTGGGCACGCCGCGCATCGCCGCGTCGGCCGCGACCAGGCCGGCCAGGCCCAGCACGATCGTGCCGTAGCCGAGCCAGCGCGCGCGGCCCTGGGCCACGCCCATGAAGGCGGCGGCCAGCACGCCGGCGAAGACCGGCATCAGCGTCGGCGCGATCGACGCCGCCTCGGCGGCCGACGTCAGCTGCAGCCCCAGCGCCACCAGCAGGACGAAGGGCAGGCCCCAGAGCAGGGCGAAGACGAGCCCCTTCAGCCATGCGCCGGGCGGCAGCCGGGCGCCGCGGCGCAGCACGATCGGCGCCAGTAGCACCGCGCCGACGCCGAAGCGTAAGGCGGTGATGTCCCAGATCGCCAGCTCGCGGGTGACGCTGAAGCGGGTCACGACGAACCAGCCGGAGAAGACCGCCACCGCGAGCGCCGCCCAGGCGAAGCCGGCCATCCGCGCGCGGGGCGGGGCGATGTCATGTGACGATCCGGCGGGGTGCGGGTGCATGGCGGCGCGGTCCGGCGGCGGGCACGACGGCAAGGCGCCCCACGGCCTTCATATTTTAGTACGATCGTTCTAGAATAGGCGATGACGGTAGACATGGCAAGCCGCCGGCGCGACGGAACGAGGGATGGCGAGACCGCGGGAGTTCGACGAGGAGGCCGTGCTTGACGCGGCGATGCAGTGCTTCTGGTCGCATGGCTACGAGGCGACGTCGGTGCGCGACCTCATCGCCGCCACGGGGCTGACCGGCGCCAGCCTCTACAACGCCTTCGGCGACAAGCGCGCGCTCTACCGCAAGGCGCTCGACCGCTACGTGGAAGGCAGCATCGCCGACCGCATCCGCCGCTGCGGCGAAATGGCGCCGCGAGCGGCGATCGCGACGTTCTTCGCGGAGATCCTGGCGCGCTCGGCGGCCGACCGGCAGCACAAGGGGTGCATGCTGGTCAACGCCGCGCTCGATGTCGCTCCCGAAGGCCCGGATTCGCGGGAGATCGTGGCCGCGGTGCTGGTGCGCATCGAGGATTTCTTCCGCGATCGGCTGCGCGCCGGCCAGGCCGACGGCACGATCGTCCGGTCGGTGCCGGCGGACGATCTCGCACGTCATCTGCTGGCCGTGCTGATGGGCGTGCGCGTGCTCGCCCGCGCCCGGCCCGAACGGCCGTTGCTGGAAGGTGCGGTCGCGGCCGCCCTCCGGTTCATCGAGGCGGGGGAGTAGCGATGCGGAGCTTCGCCGAAATCTTCGCCGTCGCGGCGGCCCGCAAGGGTGGCGTCGCCGCGCTCGACCGTATGCTGGCCGAGACGGCGCCGCGCCCGCCGGCGGAGATCGCCGCCATCCCGGACGACCGCGTGCTCGCCGAGATGACGCGCTGGATCTTCTACGCCGGCCTGTCGCACAAGGTGGTCGACGACAAGTGGCCGGGTTTCGAGCGCGCCTTCGGCGGCTTCGATCCCAATGCCTGCGCCTTCATGACCGACGAAGGCTTCGACGCCCTGATGGCCGATCGCGGCATCGTGCGCAACGGCGCCAAGGTCCGGGCGGTGCAGGCCAACGCGCAGTTCCTGCTGGACCTGCGGGCGGAGCACGGCAGCGCCGCCCGGTTCTTCGCCGACTGGCCGGACGACGACTTCGTCGGGCTGCTCGAAGTCCTGAAGAAGCGCGCCAGCCACCTGGGCGGCGACGCCGCCGGCCGCTTCCTGCGCGCCATCGGCAAGCCCGCCTTCATCGCGACCCGCGACATGGCGGCGGCCCTCGTCCGCGAAGGCGTGCTGCAGCGGCCGCCGGGGGGCAAGCGCGACCTCGCGGCGATCCAGGCCGCCTTCAACGCATGGTCGCGGGAATCCGGCCGCGACCTGACCGCGATCAGCCGCGTCCTCGCGATGAGCGTGGACTGAACGGCATCGAAGTTCCGCATCGCGGAAGTCTCCCCTGCGGCCAGCTTGAAATCGGCGAATACTGTGCAAATTGGTGGCGACGGAAGATGCGGCCGCCGCCCACTCTGCTATCGTCCCGGCAGCACTGCTTGCGAGCGTCTATGACCTGGGAGGGAGGTCGCGATGTTCAGGCCGGGTGCTCTTCTCCTGCTCTTCCTCGTCGTCATGATGGTCCCATTGCGCGCGGCGGCCGAAGGCTGGACGATCTGCAATCGCACGCCCGAGGAGCTGAAGGTCGCCGTCGCCTATTTCGACGAGGCCAACAAGTGGATGTCCGAGGGCTGGTGGGCGCTCGGCCCCTGCGGCGGCTGCAAGTTCGTCCTCAACGCCAACAAGACCGAGCGCACCAATGTCTTCTTCCGTGCGGTGACGCGGGACGGCTCGGAGCGCATCGGCGGCGACCAGCGATTCTGCGTGTCGACGCGGGCCGCCGGCTCGCCGCCGTTCACCGTGCGCAGCAACGCCAACTGCGGCCGGGCCAACGGCTATGCGCTGGAAGGCTTCCGCGTCGTGACCATCGACAGCGACCGCAACCACACCACGAACATCACCGGCGCGGTCGGCAACCGCCGCTGCATCGACTGAGGAACGGCCGGGACTGAGGAAGGGCCGGCATCGCCGATCCCGGAAGGCTTCATCGCGCGGCGCGACGCATGATAGTGTCGCCGCGCGTTCGGACGCGCTGCCGTCCGTCGACCCGGGGGTTGCCTGACCCGGCGGGCGAAGCGGGTGCGGGGGAAGATGCCGGGTCGGCGGCGAGGGAGCGAAGGCGAACGGGAAGGCCGGTCGGAGCGACTGCTGCGCCTGCTCGCGGTCGGTACGCTGGTTCTCCCGCTGCTCCTCTTCATCGGGTTCGCGTGGCGCGCCTACGAATTGCGTTTCCGGGAGGCCGAGGAAGGGCTGGGACGCACGGTCGGTCTGCTGCGCGAGCACGCGATCAAGGTCTTCGAGACGCAGGACCTGGTGGCCGCCCAGGTCGCCCAGATGCTGCGCGGCCTCGGCGACGACGTCGCGCGCGCCCGCGAGTTCGAGCTGCACGGCCAGCTCCGCCACCTCAAGGAACGCCTGCCGCAGATCCAGGACATCTGGGTGATCGACGCGCGCGGCCGGCCGCTGGCGACCGCCGTCAACTACCCGGTACCGCGCACCCTAGACCTGTCGGACCGCGAGTATTTCCGTGTCCATCGCGACGACCCCGGCCGCGGAATGTTCGTCAGCGAGGTGCTGCGCGGCCGGCTGCGGGACGTGACGTTCTTCCAGATGAGCTGGGGCTTCGGCGACGGCGGCACCTTCCAGGGCGTCGTCGCCGTCTCGGTCCAGCCGGAATACTTCCGCGATTTCTATGCCAACGTCGCCGGCGACGAGGACCTGACCGCGACCCTCCTGCGCGAGGACGGGACCCCGCTCGCCCGGTTCCCCGCGCCGCCGCAGGGCCTCGCGTCGACGCCGCCGTCGCCGACCTTCGCACGCACCGTGGCACCCTCGCCGGACGGCGGCTCCTATCGCGCCGTCTCGCCCTTCGACGGCACGGAGCGGATCGTCGCCTATCGCCGCCTGCCGGCCCATCCGGTCTATGTCAGCGCCGGCATCCCGATCTCCTACCTGCGCGAGCAGTGGGCGCTCGAGATCGCGGGCCATCTCGTCTTCGGCGCCCCGGCGACGCTGGCGCTCTTCCTCGTCACGGTGGTCGCGCTGCGCCGCACCCGGCGCGAGACCGAGGCGCTGGCGCAGCTCCGGGCCGAGGCGGCGCTGCGCGAGGCGACCGAGGCGCAGCTGCGCCAGTCGCAGAAGATGGATGCGATCGGCCGGCTGACCGGCGGCATCGCCCACGACTTCAACAACCTGCTGACCGTGGTCACCGGCAACCTCGACCTGGCGCTGCGCCGCCTGGGCGAGGGTGGCGATCCGCGGCTGCGCCGGCGCATCACCGGCGCCCTGGAAGGCGCGTCGCGCGCGGCCGGCCTGACGCAGCGCCTGCTCGCCTTCGCGCGCCAGCAGCCGCTCGATCCCAAGCCGACCGACGTCAACCGCCTCGTCGCCGGCATGTCCGACCTGCTGCACCGCACGCTGGGCGAGACCATCGCCGTCGAGACGGTGCTGGGCGGCGGCGTGTGGCCGGTCTTCGCCGACGGGCCGCAGCTCGAGAGCGCTATCCTCAACCTCGCGGTCAATGCCCGTGACGCCATGCCGGCCGGCGGCAAGCTGACGATCGAGACGGCCAACACCCATCTCGACGACGCCTATGCCGCCGCCCATTCGGAGGTGACGGCCGGCCAGTACGTCATGGTCGCCGTCAGCGACACCGGCAGCGGCATGCCGGCCGACGTGGTCGCCCGGGCCTTCGATCCGTTCTTCACGACCAAGCCGCAGGGCGGCGGTACCGGCCTCGGCCTCAGCCAGGTCTACGGCTTCGTCAAGCAGTCGGGCGGGCACGTGAAAATCTACTCCGAGCCCGGCGACGGCACGGCGGTGAAGATCTATCTGCCCCGCCACGGGACCGAGACCGGCCCGACCGAGCCGCCTCCCGTCCGCGCTCTTGCTGCCGAGAGCCTGCCCCGCATCGGGGATGGCCGCATCGCGCTCGTCGTCGAGGACGATCCCGGCGTGCGGGCGGTCAGTGTGGAGGCGCTGCGCGAGCTGGGCTTCAGCGTGCTGGAAGCCGGCGACGCCGCGACCGCGCTGCGGGTGCTCGACCAGGAGCCGGCGATCGGCCTGCTCTTCACCGACGTGGTGCTGCCGCGCGGCGTCAACGGCCGCCAGCTCGCCGACGAGGCCCGCCGCCGCCGGCCGGACCTGCCCGTGCTGTTCACCACCGGCTACACGCAGAACGCCATCGTCCACAACGGCATGCTGGACCCGGGCGTGTCGCTGATCGGCAAGCCCTTCACGCTGGCGGCGCTGGCCCGCAAGCTGGAGCAGATGGGGCGCTCGGCGGCCTGAGACGATCGGAGGCCTGAGACGATCGGAGGCTGAGGCGATCAGCCGCCGCGGGCCGCGGCGAGGCAGCGCTTGAGGTCGTCCTCCTGGAACGGCTTCTGGAGAACGAGGCGGTCCCGGTATTCCGCCGGCAGCCCACCGCTGCCGTAGCCCGTCGAGAAGACGAAGGGTACGCCGCGGTCGCGCAGCACGGCGGCGACCGGCAGGGCATCGCGGCCGCCGAGATTGAGGTCGACGATGGCGAGGTCGATCTCGGCCTTGCCCGCCTCGCGCAGCGCATCCTCCAGCGACCCGGCGACGATGACCGAGCCGCAGCCGAGGTCGGCCAGCATGTCCTCCAGCAGCATGGCGATCATCGCCTCGTCCTCGACGACGAGCAGCCGTGCGCCGTCCAATCCTGGTCCCGCCACCCTCTTCCGCCTTCCCGGGCGCGCCACGCGCCGCACAAGCGAATAGCGGCCTCCATGCGCCTTCCGCAAGCCCCGGCGCACTTGGCGCGGCGGCGGCCGCTGGCTTAGATTTCGGCCGCATGACGGAACCGGGTGAAGCGGGCATCGAGGAAGGCCGGCAGGCGGGCGCCGCCGCCGCGGCGGTGGCGGCGCTGCCGCCGGAGGACGCGGCCGCCGTCCGCGCGGTGCATGCCCTGATGGCGGCCGGCGAGTTCGACCGGGCGGCGGAGCAGGCGGCCGCCATCGCGTCGCGCCCCGAGCTGCGGCCGATCGCCCAGCGCCTCGTCGCCGCCTGCCGCTATGCGAAGGACCTGCGCTTCCAGCCGGGCCAGCGGCTGGCCGGCGCCACCGCCGCCATCCTGGCCGACATCAACGCGCCCGACCGCCCGCTGCCCGATGCGACCGCCGGGCCGCTCGTCGTCGAGAGCCCCGGTTCCGACCAGGTCGTCTTCGTCTTCGCGGGCGCTGACCAGGCGCCCTTCGCCCATGTCGTCGTCCAGAGCTACATGCGCCGGCGCCGCTGCCATGCGGTCTATGTCCGCGATCCGCGCTCGCAGTTCTCGGTGGTCGGCCTGCCGGGGCTGGCGGACGACCTCCCGGGCTGCATCCAGGGCCTCAGGCGGATCGCCGACCGTCTCGGCGCGACCCGGCGCTACTGCCTCGGCTATTCGGCCAATGGCTACTCGGCGCTGCGCTACGGCCTCGGGCTCGACGCCGAGGCGGTGCTGGCGTTCTCGCCGCCGACCAACCTCGCGATCCCGCCCGACGAGGCACGCCGCTATCCGATGATCCACCGGCTGCAGCACGAGAACCCGGCGATGGCGGAGGACCTGCTGCCGCTCTATGCCGCCGCGGCGCGGCTGCCGCGGGTGACGATCGTCTACGGCGCCGGCAACCGCATCGACACCTTCGCCGCGCGCCGCATGGCGGCGTTACCGGGCGTGCGGCTGATCCCCGTGCCGGGGCTGACCAGCCACGACAGCATGGGCGTCACCATGGTCTCGCGCGCCTTCCCGCGCCTGCTCGACGAGATGTTCGCCGGCCACGCCGCCGCGACGGGCGGCTAGCGGGCGGTCTCGGGAATTCCCGCCCGGCGGCGCAGCGCGGCCCAGACCTCGCCGCAATACTCGGCCGCCGCCGCCTCGACGACATCGCGCGGGACATGGGCGAAGAGATCGAAGCGGCTCTCGGAGAAATGCATGCGCGAACGTTCGCGCGCGATGCGGTCGGCCGGGATGCCGGCGAAGGCCGCCAGGCGCGCCACCGTCGCGCGCAGCGACAACTGCTCGACACCGACCACCAGCAGGCGGCCGGCCGGCACATGGGCCAGGACCCTGGCGTTGTGCCGGGCGTAGTAGCGCAGGTAGCCCTCGAGGCTGAACAGGCCGAGGCGGGCCAGCGCCATGTCCGACTTGCGGTGGCGATAGAGATCCGGCCGGAAGCGCATCCGGCGGATTTCCCACCAGTCCCAGTGGGTCCGGCGGGGCTTGTCGCTCTCGTGCCTGCACATGGAGGCGACCCAGGCCACGGGGTCGCGCACCGTCAGCACGAAGCGCGCGTCCGGATGCACCCGGCCGATCAGCGGCATCAGGTGGTAGTTGAGGGTGGAGGAGTTCATCTCCCACGGCCACGCGCGCACGATGCGCTCCAGCTCGGGAGACATCAGGTAGTCGCCGTTGCGCATGGCGTCGGGGTGGAGCCCGGCGCGGATGATCTCCTGCCAGTCCGGCTCGTGCGCCGAGCGCCAGTGGACGCCGAACATGCCGGAAAGCGACACCGTGCCGGTCTTGCCGAGGCCGACCCCATAGAGCCGGAAGCGTGCCGGCGCGTCCTCGGGATAGTCCGTCGGCATGTAGCGGGCGACCATCGCTCTTCCTTCGTCTCCCCAGCCGGTCAGGGCGGCCGGTCGCGCGAGACGCCGGCCTCGATCTTCTCGCGCGCATGCTCAGTGGCGAGCCGGTAGAGGTCGGGCCAGCGCAGGAAGCTCTCGGCATAGGTCCAGCGCCGCCACGCCGCCCAGGCGAGGCGGTCGTGACAGCCGGGATCGCGGGCGATCCGCCAGAGCCGCGAGCCGCGGCGCACCGTGTAGGCGACGGAATGGCGCCCGGTCCAGCCGACGGAATGGCGCTGCGCCAGCGCCAGCATGAAGCTGCGGTCCTGGCCGGCACCGTCGTCCGTCGTTCCCGTCGTCCATGCGGCCAGCGCCTCGGCGACCCGGCGCTTGTCGACCATGAAGCAGTTGGTGTCGACCAGCCCGCCCGAGATCCGGGCGTACATGCCCTTGTTGGGACCGACCGATTCCCAGCGATCGCGGCAGATCAGCGTCCCGTCCTCCTCGTCGGCGAACCAGCGCATGGAGAAGGCCCAGTCGAAGCCCTCGATGGCGGCTGCGAGCTGCCCCAGATGGTCGCGCAGGTACCAGGAATCGTCATCGAGGTAGGCGACCAGCGGCGCGTTGGCGAGGAAGGAGAGGATGGTCCGCAGCGCGCCGCCGCCGCGCCCGGGATGGATGCCGCCGTTGCGCATGGCCGTCGAGTAGCCGGGGGCCAGCACCAGCGCCCCGACATTGGCCGGCCGCGCCTGCAGCAGCCCATCCAGCGCGTCGGCCGAAAGGCCGCCGTCGAGGCGGTCGGCGCCGATCAGGATCTGGATGGTCCCGGGGAAGCTCTGAGCGTAGACCGAGCGGATGGCCCGCAACAGCGGCGGCCGCATCACCGTCGGCACGACGACGGCCACGTCGGCCGGCGCCTGGGCCGCGGCGCCGGCGACCGGGTAGGTGCGCAGCAGGCCCTCGGGCGCGGGTGGTGCGCCGGCCGGGGCCAGCGCCGCCAGCCGCCGGCGGGCGATCACGCGCAGCTCGGCCAGTCCCCGCGGGTCGCCGGGCGACCCCGTCGCCGTCGCGACCGCGGCGAGCGCCCGTTCGATGGCGGCCGGGTCCCAGTAGCGCCGGCCGAGCGCCCGGTCCTCCGGGCCGAGGTCCGTGGCCCGGCCCTCCAGCTCGTGGACCACGGCACCCCGCTCCAGCGCCATGCGGATCCGGGCGCCGCGCACCGAGGCGGCGAGCAGCAGCCGGCATTGCAGGTCGCCGATGCCGGCGCCGGGCGGCATCAGACGCTGCACCGTCGCGGTCTCGGCGACGAGGCAGCGGCAGCCGGCGGCGCGCAGCGCCTCGGTCGCCGGCCCCGATTCGCCGACAGGCCGAATCGTCGGCAGCACGAGGTCGAAGCCGCCGGCGGCGATGCGCGCCGCCATGCGGGCGATCGCGTCGGCCGCCGGCAGCCCATCGCCGTCCAGCAGGACGGTCCAGCGGCTGTGCACTTTCGCCAGCGCCCGGCGCAGCCCGTCCACGGCGTCGAAGGGAATCGCCGGCTCGACGACCTCGCCAACCCGTTCCATGGCGCGGCGGACTTCCGGGGGTGCGCCCGAATCGACCGAGACGATCGCGAAGGGCCCGCCGGCGGCGGCGGCGAGCGCGTCCAGGCAGCGGTCGATGCCGCTGAACCGCTCCCGCGGGGTGACGATGACGGTCAGGTCGGGAACGGCGGCGGGCATGGCGGGTCGCAGGCAAGCTAATCGCAATCGCCGGCCTGGTGTAGCCTGACCGCACCAAGCGAAAGGAACGCCAATGGACGGGTTCGCCCGCTATCCGAGCCTGAAGGACCGTGCCGTCTTCGTCAGCGGCGGCGCGTCGGGCATCGGCGCCGCGATCGTCGGGCACTTCGTCGACCAGGGCGCGCGCGTCGCCTTCGTCGACATGGACGAGGCCGCGGCCGCCGACCTGTTGGGCAAGCTCGCGGGAACCGGCCCGGCGCCGCTCTTCATCCCCTGCGACCTGCGCGACGTCGCCGCACTGCGCGCCGCCTGCGCGCGGGCCGAGCGCGCGCTGGGGCCGATCCGCGCCGTCGTCAACAACGCCGCCCGCGACGACCGCCACACCATCGAGGAGGTGACCCCGGAATACTGGGACGAGCGCATGGCGACCAACCTGCGCCACCAGTTCTTCGTCGCCCAGGCGCTGGCCTCGGCCATGGCCGAGGCCGGCGGCGGCGCCATCGTCAACATGGGCTCGATCAGCTGGATGGGCATGACGCCGCACATCCCCGTGTACCTGACCGCCAAGGCCGCCGTGCAGGGCCTGACCCGGGCGCTCGCCCGCGAACTCGGGCCGAAGAACATCCGCGTCAACACCGTGGTCCCGGGCTGGATCATGACCGAGCGGCAGGTGAAGCTGTGGCTGACGCCGGAAGCCGAGGCCAGGCAGATGGCCCTGCAGTGCCTGAAGGAGAAGCTCTACCCGCCCGACATCGCGCGGATGGTGCTGTGGCTGGCGGCCGACGACAGCCGGCTGGTGACGGCGCAGAACTTCATCATCGACGGCGGCCGGGTTTGAGGGGGCGTCGCATGACCGCAAGCTACCCGCGGGACCTGCGCGGCTATGGCCGCAACCCGCCCCATGCGCGCTGGCCGGGCAACGCCCGCGTCGCGCTGCAGTTCGTCATCAACTACGAGGAGGGAGGCGAGAACAACCTGCTGCACGGCGACGCACAGTCGGAGGCCTTTCTGTCGGAGATCGTGGGTGCGGCCCCCTGGCCGGGCGAGCGCCACTGGAACATGGAGTCGATCTACGAGTACGGGGCGCGCGCCGGATTCTGGCGGCTGTGGCGCCTCTTCGGCAGCCGCCGGGTCCCGGTCACCGTCTACGGCGTGACGTCCGCCATGGATCGCGGCCGCGAGCAGGTCGCCGCCATGCGCGAAGCGGGCTGGGAGATCGCCAGCCACGGCCTCAGATGGATCGAATACAAGGACTTCCCGGTCGAGGACGAGCGCGCCCACATGGCGGAGGCGATCCGCCTGCATACGGAGATCACGGGCGAGCGGCCGCTCGGCTGGTACACCGGCCGCTGCTCCATGCGCACCCGCGACCTGGTGATGGAGGAGGGCGGGTTCCTCTATTCGTCGGACAGCTATGCCGACGACCTGCCCTACTGGGTCCCGGGGCCGAAGGCACCGCATCTCGTCATCCCCTACACGCTGGATGCCAACGACATGCGCTTCGCCACCGCCCAGGGCTTCAACTCGGGCGACCAGTTCTTCGCCTACCTCAAGGACAGCTTCGACATGCTGTGGGAGGAGGGGGCGGACGCGCCGAAGATGATGTCGGTCGGCCTGCATTGCCGGCTCGCCGGCCGTCCCGGCCGGGCGGCGGCGCTGGCGCGCTTCCTCGACTACGCGACGGGCCGCGACCGGGTGTGGGTCTGCCGGCGCATCGACATCGCCCGCCACTGGATCGCGACCCACCCGCCCGGAGCCGGCTGAAGGCGCTGCCCTTGGCACGCGCTCTGCATATAAAGTAGGCAGTCCGGGGGGTGGGATGCAGGGTGTCGCGGTCGATCTGGCGAAGGTGACGAAGCGCTACGGCGCCGTCGTGGCGGTCGACTCCATCGACCTGCGCATCCCCGCCGGCAGCTATTGCTGCCTCCTCGGCCCGTCGGGCTGCGGCAAGACCTCGACGCTCCGCATGATCGCCGGCCACGAGATCGCCGACGACGGCGACATCCGGCTGGGCGACACGGTCGTCACCCGCATGCCGCCGGCCCGCCGCGGCACGGCGATGATGTTCCAGTCCTACGCCCTCTTCCCGCATCTCTCGGTCGTCGACAACGTCGCCTTCAGCCTGAAGATGAAGGGCGTCGGCCGCGACGAGCGCCGGGCCAAGGCGATGAGCTTCCTCGAGCGGGTCGCGATGGAGCCCTATGCCCTGCGCCTGCCGGCCCAGCTCTCCGGCGGCCAGCAGCAGCGCGTCGCGCTGGCGAGGGCGCTGGTGACCGAGCCGCAGGTGCTGCTGCTGGACGAGCCGCTCTCCGCCCTCGACCCGTTCCTGCGCGGCCGCGTCCGGGCGGAGCTGAAGCGCCTGCAGCGCGACCTCGGCATCAGCTTCATCCACGTGACCCACACCCAGGAGGAGGCGATGGCGCTGGCCGACCTGGTGGTGGTGATGAACGCCGGCCGCATCGAGCAGGCGGACGCCCCTCGCGTCGTGTTCGAGGCGCCCCGGTCGGAGTTCGTGGCCCGCTTCATCGGCGGGCACAACGTCATCGCGCTCGACGCCGGCAAGCTCGCGGTGCGCTGCGACCGGCTCGACCTCATGCGCGGCGAGGGAGCCGCACCCGGCCTGCCGGCCACCGTCCAGGCGGTCGAGTACCAGGGGACGTCGGTGGTGCTGTCCTTGCAAGGTCCGCGGAACGGCGACCTGACCGCGGTGATGGCGGATGCGCGCTTCTATGCCGATCCGCTGCAGCCGGGCGACCGGGTCACCGTGCGCTGGGACGACCGCGATGCCCACCGCCTGGAACACTAGACACCCGCACGAGGGAGCGATCCATGAGCGATGAGACCGGAACAGGCCGCCGCAGCGGCATCTCGCGCCGCACGCTGATCAAGGGCACCGCCGCCGCGGCCGGGCTGGCCGTCGGCAGCCGCGCCATCACCGGCTTCCCGGCGGTCCATGCCGCCGACCCGGTGACGCTCCGCTACCTCGGCACCGCGGTGAACCAGTCCAAGGAGATCGCGGAGAAGGTGAAGGCCGACCTCGGCATCACCATCGAGTACATCCCGGTCACCACCGACGACGTGACCAAGCGCGTCATCACCCAGCCGAACTCCTTCGACATCGTCGACACGGAATACTTCTCGCTGAAGAAGCTGGTCCCGTCCGGCAACCTGCTCGGCATGGACGCCAGGAAGATCAAGCTGTCGGACAAGATCACGCCCGTCTTCACCCGCGGCGAGATCGCCGGCAAGAAGATTGGCGACCAGGGCACCGCACCCAAGAAGGTCTTCTTCCTGGAAGGCCAGCACTCGAAGAAATTCGCGGCCCAGCCGACGCAGTGGATCACCCTGATCCCGACCGTCTACAACGCCGACACGCTCGGCATCCGGCCCGACCTCATCAAGCGCCCGATCGAGAGCTGGAAGGAGCTGCTGAACCCGGAGTTCAAGGGCAAGGCATCGATCCTCAACATCCCGTCGATCGGCATCATGGACGCGGCCATGGTCGTCGAAGCCTCCGGCATCCACAAATATGCCGACAAGGGCAACATGACGAAGGCCGAGATCGACCTCACCATGAAGACCATGATCGAGGCGAAGAAGTCGGGCCAGTTCCGCGCCTTCTGGAAGGACTTCAACGAGAGCGTCAACCTGATGGCCTCGGGCGAGACGGTGATCCAGTCGATGTGGTCGCCGGCCGTGACCAAGGTGCGCTCGATGGGTGTCGCCTGCACCTACCAGCCGCTGAAGGAAGGCTACCGCGCCTGGGCGGCCGGCTTCGCCATCCCCAAGACGCTGAAGGGCCGCAAGCTCGACGCCGCCTACGACTTCATCAACTGGTTCCTGTCGGGCTGGGCCGGCGCCTTCCTCAACCGCCAGGGCTACTACTCGGCGGTGCTGGAGACGGCCAAGGCCAACATGGAGCCCTACGAGTGGGCCTACTGGATGGAAGGCAAGCCGGCCGAGAAGGACATCAAGGGTCCCGACGGCACGGTCCTGGAGAAGGCGGGCGCGATCCGCGACGGCGGCTCCTACGAGGCCCGCATGGGTGGCGTCGCCTGCTGGAACGCGATCATGGACGAGAACGAGTACATGGTCCGCAAGTGGAACGAGTTCATCGCCGCTTGAGCATCGTACAGCAAGCCCCCTCTCCGCCCCTTGGGGGCGGAGAGGGTCGGGGTGAGGGGGGGATTCGCCGGCGGAGGGCCACCACACCCACCCCCATTCTGCCCC
>JBFWXJ010000098.1:0-15823 GCA_050187535.1 Alphaproteobacteria bacterium
CGGCGCTGGCGGTGATGCCGCAGATCATCTTCACCGCCCGGCAGGCGTCGACGATGGTCTGGATGTCGCGTTCGACCCTGGCACCGTCGCCGTCGACATTGCCGAAGTTGCCCTGGCCGTCGACCAGCGGGTAGCGGGCGGCGAAGTCCTGCGCCAGCCGGACCAGCGCGTCGTAGATCGACTGGTCGCCGTGCGGGTGGAACTTGCCGATGACGTCGCCGACGACGCGGGCCGACTTCTTGGGCATCGTGCCCGGGTCGAGGCGGAGCTGGCGCATCGCGAAGAGCAGCCGGCGATGCACCGGCTTCAGCCCGTCGCGCACGTCCGGCAGCGAGCGCGCCATGATCGTCGACAGCGCGTAGGAGAGGTATCGCTCGCCGAGCGCCTCGGCGAGCGGAACGTCACGGATGTCGGTCGCGCCCGTCATGCATCCCGCAGATTTTGTGGTGGTTCCGGTGTCCGGCTGCCGCCCATAGTAGAGGCTCGGGCGAGCCGGTCAACGAGGCGCAGCCTCGCCTCCGGTATCGGCCGCCCGATCGCCTGGAAGACATGGGCATCGAGGAAGTGGCCGGTCAGGCGCAGGCCGTCCCCGACGGCGGACGGCGTCGCCTCGCCCTCCCCCCGCAGGAATCCCGGCAGGGGCAGCAGCCGGCCGGCATAGGGCGCGCCCGCCGCCCGCGACACGGCCCGGCCGGAGCGCGGCGAGACATGGATCAGGTCCTCGGTCACGCCGGTCGCCGCGCACGACCAGAGATCGAGGCCGAAGCCCAGCTCGGCCAGCAGGTCGACCTCCCAGCGGACATAGCGCGCCTGCCAGCCCTCGCCTGCCTCCAAGGCGGCGAGCAACGCCGAGAGCCCCTCGAAGGCGAGCGGATGCGGCTCGCGCTCCGGCAGCGCCAGGTCCGCGACGGCGGCCGCGGCGGCGAGCGCGGCCAAACGATCGGGGTCGTCGAGGAAACGGGCGGCCGCCGCGTGGACGAGCTCGCCCGAGAGCGTGCCGAGCTGGCTTTCCAGCCGGGCCCGCCAGCGCGCGGCGATGCGGTTGCCGGGCTGGAACGCGGGCCCATGACGCCGTCCGGCACCGCCGCGGACGAGGCCGGCACAGCGGCCGTGGCCGTGCGTCAGCACCGCGGCGATCGCATCCGATTCGCCGTGGCGCCGTGCGGCCAGCACGATCGCCTCCTCGGCCCATTCCATCGCCGCGTTCTACCACGAGGACGCGCCGGTTCAGGGCGCGGTCAGCACCCAGGTCAGCTCGTGCTTGTTGTGGAAGAGATGCATCAGGCGCGAGCCGGGGATGGCGGCGAAGGCGGCGGCCGTCGCGTGATCGGTCTCGCCCTGGAATTTGAGGGTGCAGACGAAGTTCGCGACGCGGCCCGATGCCATCCAGCGCTCGACCAGGCGCAACAGGCGGGTCGGGTAGCAGGCGACGTCGCAGCAGAGCCAGTCGAACGACCCGGCCTCGGCCGGATCCAGCGCGAAGGCGCTGGCCTGCCGCCACTCGACACCCGGAAGGGCCGCGATCCGCGGGTCGAGCAGCGCCTTGTCCACAGCCACAACGGACGCGCCGAGCCCCTGGAGAACCCACGTCCAACCGCCCGGGCTCGCGCCGAGGTCGAGGCAGCGGGAGCCCGGCCCCGGCATCCGACCGATGCGGGTCAGCGCTTCCCAGAGCTTGAGATACGCGCGATTGGGCGGCGCGGCGCGGTCCTCGACGAAGCGCCACGCCCCGTCCGGCACCGGGCTGGCACAGGAAGCCGCCGCGAAGATCAGGTCGGGCCTGACCAGAGTCCAGGCGCCGAGCGGCGCGGTCGGCGCCGGCGACGGGAAGACCAGCGGCTTGGCGGAGACCGGCGGCAGGCGGTCGGCGATCAGCCCGGCCCGGCGGAAATGGCCGATGGGATGCGCATGCCAGTTGCGCTGGATCGCGCGCAACGCCTTCGCGCCCTCGCCGATCGAGGCGATCGGGATGCGCACCGGATCGAGCCAGATGTTCTGCGCCCAGGCGGCCGGCCGCGCCGGCCCCGGCGCCGTCACCAGATCGCCCAGCATGCTGGCGTCCGGCCCCAGCTCCGTGAGGAGCTGGGGCGCGAAGCCTTCCGCCGGGACGTAGAGAGTGGCGCCGAGTGGCGTCGGTTCGGCCGTCACCGGCCGTCAGATCACCTTGTCGGTCGCCGGGTCGATGAGGTGCATATGGGCGAGGTCGGCTGCGAGCGGCATGTCCGCCCCGGCCGGCGCCGCCGAGGTCGGGGCGACACGGGCGCAGACATCGGTGCCGGCGACGCGGAAGTAGATCAGCGTCTCCATGCCCATCGGCTCGACCACGTCGACCTTGACCGAGAAGTTGCGCGTCTCGCCGTTGGCGTAGGGCCGCTGCTCGGTCAGGTGCTCCGGACGGATGCCGAACAGCACCTCCTTGCCGACATACTCCTTGTAGCGCGCCGTCCGCCCCTCCGGGAGCGGCAGGGTCACCTCGCCCATCCGCGCGGACAGCGCGCCCGAGTTCGCCTCCAGCCGGCAGGGCAGGAAGTTCATGGCGGGCGAGCCGATGAAGCCCGCGACGAACTTCGTGGCCGGCGCGTGATAGAGGTCGTTGGGGGCGCCCACCTGCTCGATGCGGCCGCCGTTCATCACCACCACGCGATCGGCCAGCGTCATCGCCTCGACCTGGTCGTGCGTGACGTACACCGTCGTGGTGCGGACCTTCTGGTGGACCTTCTTGATCTCGGTGCGCATCTGCACGCGCAGCTTCGCGTCGAGGTTCGACAAGGGCTCGTCGAAGAGGAACACCTTGGGATCGCGCACGATGGCGCGGCCCATGGCGACGCGCTGCCGCTGGCCGCCCGAGAGCTGCTTGGGCTTGCGCTGCAGCAGCTCGGTGATGTCGAGGATGCGCGCCGCGTTCTCGACCCGCCGGGCGATCTCGTCCTTGGCCACCTTCTTCAGGCGCAGGCCGAAGGACATGTTCTCGTAGACCGTCATGTGCGGGTAGAGCGCGTAGTTCTGGAACACCATCGCGATGTCCCGGTCCTTCGGCGGCACGTCGTTGACCACCGAGCCGCCGATCATGATGTCGCCGTCGGTAATCTCCTCCAGACCCGCGATCATCCGGAGCGTCGTCGACTTGCCGCAGCCCGACGGGCCGACGAGCACGACGAACTCCTTGTCGGCGATGTCGAGATCGATGCCGCGCACGGCCAGCGTCTCGTCGTACTTCTTGACCACCTTGCGCAGCGTCACCTGGGCCATGCGCTATCCCCCGTCCCTGTCCTGAGTGGCGGGCCTCAGCCCTTGGTGGCACCGGCCGTGAGGCCGGCGATGTAGTAGTCCATGAGGAAGGCATAGATGATGAGCGGCGGTGCTGCGCCGAGCAACGCCCCCGTCATGATCTGGCCCCAGTTGTAGACGTCGCCCTTGATCAGCGTGGTGATGATGCCGACCGGAAGCACGAGCTGATCGGCCGACGTCGTGAAGGCGAGCGGATAGAGGAACTGCGCCCAGGACACCGTGAAGGCGAAGATCATCGCGGCGATGATGCCGGGCAGCGCCACCGGCACGAAGATCTTGGTCAGCGTCTGCAGGTAGCTGGCGCCGTCGATCAGCGCCGCCTCGTCCAGTTCCTTGGGGATGCTCGCGAAGTACCCGATCATGATCCAGGTGCAGAACGGCACCGTCAGCGTCGGGTAGATGATGATCAGCACCCACCAGTTGTTGATGAGCTGGATGCCGGTCATCTCGTTGAAGAACGCGAATATCTTGAAGAGCGGGATGAACAGCAGCGTCTCGGGGATGAGGTAGGTGAGGAACACCCCCGTCGCCAGGGTCGCCGACCCCCAGAACTTCATTCGTGCCAGTGCGAAGGCGGCGGGCACGCTCACCAGCATCGTGATCGTGACGACGACGACAGAGATGAGTGCCGAGTTGCGGAAGAACGTCAGGTACTGGTTCGACGTCAGCAGCGCGACGTAGTTGCTGAGCGTCGGGTCGAACACCCACCACGGGTTCGACGCGGCCGAGATTTCCTGCGACGTCTTCAGCGAGGTGATCAGCATGTAGACGGGCGGCATCAGGAAGAAGACCGCGAAGATCACCAGGAAGACGTAGGACCAGACGAGGGCACGCCGGCGGCTGCGGCTGATGCTCCCGACGCGGAGCGGGCGCGAGGGCCCGCCCGCGGTCGCGGCGACGGCGGCCATCAGGCTTCGTTCCCCCGCTTGTTGATGTCCCTCAGGATGAAGATCGCCGAGAGGCCGAGAATCGGCACCATGAAGAGCGAGACGCAGGCGCCGAGCGGGATGTCGCCGCTCTCGATGCCGAGCTTGAATGCCCACGTCGCGAAGACGTGCGTCTGGTCGATCGGGCCGCCCGCGGTCAGCACCCGGACGATGTCGAAGTTCGCGAAGGTGACAATGAGCGAGAACAGCACGGTGATGGCGATGATGTTCCGCATCATCGGCAGCGTCACGTACCACAGGCGCTGCCACCAGGAGGCGCCGTCGATTGCGGCCGCCTCGTAGAGCTGCTCGGGTACCGACTTCAGCGCCGCCAGGTACATGATCATGAAGAACGGCGCGCCGAACCAGACATTGACGAGGATGACCGAGAAGCGCGCCCAGTCGCCGTCGCCGAGCCAGGGGATGGAACCGAGCCCGAACTTCGCGAACAGCCAGTTGAAGGCGCTGTAGGACGGGTCGAAGAGCCAGAACCACGCCAGCGTCGACATGGCGGGCGGGATGACCCAGGGCACCAGCAGCATGCCGCGCCACTTGCGCTGCCCCTTCTGGGGAATCGCGTGGACGAAGTGCGCCACGAAGAACCCGATCATCGCCTTGAAGACGACCGCGGTGATCGCGAAGATGCAGGACTGCCAGACGACCAGCCAGAACGTCTCGCGCTTGAAGAGGAACTCGAAGTTTCCGAGGCCGACGAAGCGCTCCATCGACTTGTTCAAGGTCGCGAGGTGCAGCGCGTAGAACGCCGGATAGACGACGAGCGTCGCGATGATCGCGATCAGGGGAAGTGTGAGAAGGAAGGCTATCGTGGACTTTCGCTGGAAGACCTTGCGCATGCCGCCGTGCCGCGCCTGTGCGGGAAGGCCGGCTGCTCCGGTTGCCGCGTCGACCATCGGGCTACTCTCCCAAGCTTTCGATCATCCGGTCGCGCTGTGCCGAAAGCCCCGCGGGCAGCCGTCCGGAGGACGGAGCCAGCGGGGCGCTCGACCCTTCGCGATCAGGACCGGCTGAAGCCTTCGCACTCCGAGGCGGCCCAATCGAGAGTCTTCTCGAGCGGCTCGCCCTGGGCGAAGCGGGCGACCATCTTCGTCGGGATGGCCTGGGTGTAGATCTGGGCCGCGATCTTCGGCGGTGCCTGCGAGGCGGTCACCGAGAGGATCTGATGATCGAACGGATTCGGGTAGTGGTAGAGGGTGCCCTTGGGCGGCCCTTCCTCGGCCCAGGTCTTGAACGTGGTGAAGCTGGCGAAGGACGGCAGATCGTAGCCGCCGCTGGCTTCGACCATCGCCTCGGCCGCGTCCTTCTGGGACAGCCGGGTGAGCAGGCTCTTGGCGGCCGACTTGTTCTTCGAGAAGTTCCAGATGCCCCAGAAATAGGGCAGGAACGGCGCGTAGCGGCCGTTCGGGCCCGACGGCATGCCGTGGGTCCAGAGCTGCTCGGCGATCTGCGGTGCGTCACGCTTGGCGACCGCCCAGGCGCTGGGCGGGTTCATGATCATCGCGCCGCGGCCCGAGACCAGCCACTTGTTGTTCGACGCGTCGTCCCAGGCGGCGACGTCGGCCGGCAGGAACGACACGAGCTTCTTGTAGAACTCCATCGCCTTGCGGACCGCGTCCGACTTGACGACGACGTTGCCCTTGCCGTCGACGAGGGCCGCCCCGAACGAATTGAAGATGGCGCCCGCGGTGTCGACCGAATCCGACGTCTGTCCGAGGCCGATGCCGAACGGCACACCCGCCTTGTGGCACTTCTCGGCCGCCGTCAGGAACGTCTCCATGTTCCATGAATCGGCCTTCGGCGCCGACCCCGCGGGATACAGTGCCTGGACGTCGATGCCCGCATGCTGCTTCAGCAGGTCGATGCGCGAGCACGGGCCCTTGATCTGGCTGCCGGCGGTGGCCGGAACGGCGATCCACTTGCCGCCCGAACGGCCGAGATACTCGACCGTGTTGTTGACCTTGCCGTTCTGCTTGATGAGCTCGGTCATGATGTCGTCGACCGGCTCCAGATGGCGCGCCTGGTCGGCTGGCTGCCAGGTCGGGAACGCCAGAATGTCGTGGCCGGACCGTGCCTGCGCCTCGGCGGCGATCGTCAGCAGGTTCTTGTTACCCTGCGACGTGATGTAGTCGATGGTGATCTCGACCTTTTCCTTGGCCGCCCAGTCGTTGCAGAGCTTGGTGAGGGCGCCGTTGGCATTGGGGACCCAGTGGTCCCAGAAGCCGACCGACAGCTTGCCGGCGGCATAGGCGCCGCGCACGAACGGCGCAGCGAGGCCGACAGCCGATACGGCAGCCGCACCCTTCAGTACTCCACGACGGGAAACTCTTGTCCTGGTCATTTCCATTCCTCCGCTGCTTGACCCGGCGCCGGAAGTCCGCCCCCGGGCGAAGTCCGCCGCCCCATCCCGTCATCACGACGGGTGGGCGGCCTTGTTCTTATGACGATCAGTCTAGACCCGAAATTCGCGGCGGCTCAAGCCGCTTCGCGCCGATGCTGCCATCAGGCGCGCACGTATCCCTCGAGCTCACGCTTGGCCCAGGCCACGGCCTTCTCGATTGCTTCGCCGCCCTGGGTGACCCGCGTCACGAGCTGGCTCAGCAGCCCGTGGTTGTAGATCTGGGCGGCGATCTGCGCCGGAGCGGGGTAGCCGGCGACCACCACCGTCTCGTCACCGCGAGTCGGGTAGTTGTAGGTGGTTCCGCGCGGCGGTGTCGTCTCCGCCCAGATCTCGAAGTCGAGGAACGACGGCAGCAGCGGCAGGTCGTAGCCGGCCGAGCCCGCGACGAGGCGGCGCGTCACATCCCTGGCGCACATGTAACGGATGAAGTCCCGGGCCGCGGGCTTGTTGCGCGCGAATTCCCAGACGCCCCAGAAATACGGCAGGCAGGCGCGGAAGCGGCCGTTCGGGCCGCGCGGCGTGTCGTGATGCCAGAGCTGGGCCGCGATCTCCGGCTTGTCGCGCCGTGCCATCGCCCAGACGCTGGGCGGGTTCAGAATGCACGCGCCACGCCCCGAGAGGAGCCAGTCGTTGTTGCTGGCATCGTCCCAGACATGCACGTCGGGCGGCATGAAGCGCGCGAGACGCACGAGGTATTCGAGCGCGCGGCGGGTCTCGTCGGAATCGACCGAGATCTCGCCGCGGGCGTTCACGAGCACCGCGCCGAAGGCCAGGAACAGCGGGGCCAGCCAGTTCTGGCCGTCGCCCGCCGGCGAGATCGGGTTGCCGAACGGCCGCTCGGCGCGATGCAGCTTCTCGGCATGGCCGAGGAACGCGTCGTAGGTCCACCCTTCGACCAGGTCCTTCTTGCGCTGCTGGACGGCGGGCGGGAATACCTCCTGAAGATTGACGCCGGCGTGCTGGCGCATGAGGTCGAGGCGCGAGACCATCGGGAAGGTGTGCGTGCCGACCGGCGCCGGGACCCCGCGCCAGTTGCCGTCGAAGCGCGCGAGAAAGCTCGCCGTCTCGGAATAGCGCCCATGCGTCGCCTCGATGTCGGCGACGATGTCGTCGAGCGGCTCCAGGAGCCGGCGATGGACGGAGACCTGCCAGGTCGGATGCGCCATGACGTCGTGGCCGACCCGTGCGCGCGCCTCCGCATTGGCCGTCAGCGTGTTCTTGCTGCCGATCGAGGTGATGAAGTCGATCGCGACCTCGACGCGTGCCGCCTCGGCCCATTCCTCGACGACCTGGCGCATCGCGTCGTTGGCGCCGGGCACCCAATGGTCCCACAGACCGAGCGTGAGCCGTCCCGAGGCATGGCTCGACCGCACGAACGGGGCGCCCAGCACCCCCGCCGAGGCGAGCCCTGCCGTCGCCAGGAAGCCGCGCCGGGAGACCATTCTCTGAGCCATCGCCTCCCCTGGGGTCGTTCCGGCCGCTCGGCAGGCCGGATCGGCCATGCCCGTCGAATATTCAGGAGTGGCGCCGAAGCATGTCAAGGATGGTGGGATTACCCGGGCGCAACGCAATCAGCCGTTTCCCGGTTCCCATTCCAGGCCCTGCGCCTCATAGGCCTCGCGCTCGTCCTGCCAGCCCGGCCGCTCCTTCACGAAGAGCACCAGATGGACCCTCCGGTCGAGGGTTCGCGATATCTCGGCGCGCGCGGCGGTGCTGATGGCCTTGATGCGCTGGCCGCCCTTGCCCAGCACGATCGCCTTCTGGCTGGCACGCAGCACGTAGATGACCTGCCCGATGCGTGCGCTGCCGTCGCGGTGCTCCTCCCAGGTCTCCGTCTCGACCGCGACCGAATAGGGCAGCTCGTCATGGAGCTGGAGGAAGACCTGCTCGCGGGTGATCTCGGCAGCGAGCAGCCGCTGCGGCATGTCGGCGACCTGGTCCTCGGGGTAGAGCCAGGGACCCTCCGGCATGCGCTCGGCCACGCGCGCGGCCAGCCGCTCGACGCCGTCCCCCGTGAGCGCCGAGATCATGAAGGTCTCTTCGAAAATGCCCGTTTCCGCCAGCTCGGCGGCCAGCGGCAACAGCCGCTCCGGCCGCACCGCGTCGACCTTGTTGAGGGCGAGCCACACGCGCCGGCCGGCCGCCGCGAGGCCCTCGACGATACGCCGCGTATCCGGGTCGATCCCGCGGATGGCGTCGACCAGCAGGACGACGACGTCGGCGTCCTCCGCTCCCTTCCAGGCGGCGGCGACCATCGCCCGCTCCAGCCGCCGGCGCGGCGCGAAGATGCCGGGCGTGTCGACCCAGACGATCTGCGTGGCGCCGTCCATGCCGATCCCGAGCACGCGGGCGCGCGTCGTCTGGACCTTCGGCGAGACGATCGCCACCTTGGCACCGACGAGGCGGTTGACCAGCGTCGACTTGCCGGCGTTGGGCGCGCCGACGATGGCAGCGAAGCCGCAGCGGGTGGGCTCGTCGGTCATCGCCGCTCCTCCTCGCCGACTTCGGCCAACAGGGCGGCGGCGGCCGCCCGTTCCGCGGTGCGCTTGGAGTTGCCCGTCGCGGTCGCGGGCGGGCGCCCCTCGATCGTCACCGAGACCGTGAAGGCTGGCGCATGGTCGGGGCCCTCGGACGCCAGCGTCTCGTAGCGCGGCAGGGGCAATCCCCGCCCCTGTGCCCATTCCTGCAGCGCTGTCTTGGGTTCGCGCGGCGGCGTGCGGGCGGCGATGCGCTGGTCCCAGTGGCGGCGGATGAACGCAGCCGCCGCCTCCAGCCCGCCATCGAGATAGATGGCCCCGATCACCGCCTCCAGGCAGTCCGCGAGCGTGCCCTCCTTGGCGCGCCCGCCCTCCTCCTCCTCGCCGCGGGCGAGGAGCACGTAGCGGCCGAGGTCGATGCCGCGCGCGATCTCCGCCAGGGTCTCGCGGCGGACGTGGCCGGCATAGCGACGGGCCAGCAGTCCCTCGGGCTCGGCCGGGAAGCGGCGCCAGAGGATCTCGGCCACCACAAGGCCCAGCACCCGGTCGCCCAGGAACTCCAGCCGCTCGTAGGAGGGGCCGCCCTGGGCCGCGCTCGGATGCAGGAGCGCCTCGTGCAGCAGGCGGCGGTCGGCGAAGTGGTGGCCGACGATCTCGGCCAGCGAGGCGATGTCGGACCCGGCGGGGGCCGGCGGCGCCTTCGGCCGCCCGGCCCTCGCCATCAGCCGCACCTCGCCATCAACCGACCCCGCCGAAGAGGCGCTCCCAGCGGATGGCGAAGGGCCACCGCCAGAACTGCCACAAGGCGGCCGAGCCGTCGGTCGAGAAGAAGAGGAACTCCGCCCGGCCGACGAGGTTCTCGGCCGGCACGAAGCCGACCGCCGACGGGTCGCGGCTGTCGGCCGAGTTGTCGCGATTGTCGCCCATGGCGAAGTAATGGCCGGCGGGCACGACGTATTCCGGCGTGTTGTCGAACGGCCCGTCGTCGGTGATCTCGAGGATACGGTGGCGCCGGCCATTGGGCAGCGTCTCGATATACTGGGCGAACCGGATGGCACCGCCGAAGGGGCTGCGCTCGACGAAATCCTCGACGCGCTGGCGCTTCACCGGCTCGCCGTTGATGTGCAGCACGCCGCCCTTGACCTGCAGGCGGTCGCCCGGCAGGCCGACGATCCGCTTGATGTAGTCGGTCTTGTTGTCGCGGGGATACTTGAACACGGCGACATCGCCCCGCTCGGGCGGGCGCGACAGGATGCGCCCGGAGATGAGCGGCAGCCCGAAGGGCAGCGAATAGCGGCTGTAGCCGTAGGAGAACTTCGAGACGAAGAGATAATCGCCGATCAGCAGCGTCGGGATCATCGAGCCCGAGGGGATGTTGAACGGCTCGTATGCGACCGTGCGCACGAACAGCGCGATGAGCACGGCATAGACGACCGTCTTGATCGATTCGAGCAGGCCGCCCTTGGCCTTCTTGTCGCTGACGGAAGAGTTACGGAAGGCCATCGCCACGCCTTGTCGGATCGTTTCGGGCGCCGGGGGCAGGCGCGGGAGCGGGCCGGATCAAGCCCCGCCCTCCCCGGCAAGTCAAGTTACGGCGGTTACAGGAGCGGCCGCCGCCGGGGCGCCGGCAGGGATCGCCGAGATGATGACGATGACCTGCGCGTGGGGCCATTCGTCGGTGATGGTGACGTCGATCTGCGCGATCGTGCCGGGCGGCGTGATCTCCTGCAGGCGCCGCAGCGCGCCGCCGGTCAGCCGCATGGTCGGCTTGCCCGACGGCAGGTTGACGACGCCCATGTCCCGCCAGAACACACCCTTGCGGAAGCCGGTGCCGAGCGCCTTCGAGCAGGCCTCCTTGGCGGCGTAGCGCTTGGCGTAGCTGGCCGCCCGGTTGTGCCGGCGGTCGGACTTCGCGCGCTCGACATCGGTGTAGACGCGCGCCACGAAGCGGTCGCCGAAGCGCGCCAGCGTCCGCTCGATCCGGCGGATGTCGATGATGTCGTTGCCGATGCCGATGATCATCGCGAGGACGGTTCAGGCTGCGGCGGCGCGCGCCGCGTCCATTTCCGCCCGCATCCGACGGATCGCCGCATCGAGTCCGACGAAGATCGCCTCGCCGACCAGGAAATGGCCGATGTTGAGCTCGACCAGCGTCGGGATCGCGGCGACGGGCCCCACCGTGTCGTAGGAGAGGCCATGGCCGGCATGGCATTCGAGGCCGATGGCGGCGGCGTGCGCCGCGGCTTTGCGGATGCGTGTCAGCTCGTGCTCGCGCTCGGCTCCCTCGGCCTCGCAGTAGGCGCCGGTATGGAGTTCGACGACCGGGGCGCCGAGCCGGACGGCGGCATCGAGCTGCGCCGGCTCGGGATCGATGAACAGCGAGACGCGGATCCCGGCCGCGCGCAGCTTCGCGATGACCGGCGCCAGGTGGTTGTGCCCGCCGATGGCGTCGAGGCCGCCTTCGGTCGTCACCTCCGTGCGCTTCTCCGGCACGATGCAGGCCGCATGCGGGCGGTGGCGCAGCGCGATCGCGACCATCTCCTCGGTCGCGGCCATCTCGAAGTTGAGCGGCAGGCCGATCTCGGTCACCAGCGGACCGATGTCGGCGTCGCGGATGTGGCGGCGATCCTCGCGCAGATGGGCCGTGATGCCGTCGGCGCCGGCCGCGGCCGCGATGCGTGCGGCGCGCAGCGGATCGGGATGGGGCACCCCGCGGGCGTTCCGCACGGTCGCCACGTGGTCGATGTTGACCCCGAGCCGGAGCTTCCCGCCCTTCGCCGTCGACGTCATGCGCGCGCCCTCTCGACGGAATTGACCGAGGGTGCAGCGCGCAGAGCCGCGATGATGTTGGTCAGATGCTTCACGTCCTGCACCTCGATATCGATGAGCATCTCGAAGAAATCGGTCGACCGGCTGGTGATCTTGAGGTTCGAGATGTTGCCCTGGTTCTTGCCGATGATCGTCGTCAGGTTGCCGAGGCTGCCCGGCTCGTTGGCGAGGATCACGTTGATGCGGCCGGTGTGGCTCGGGACCTCGCCCGAGGGCGCCTCCCAGCTCACGTCGACCCAGCGCTCGGGCGTCTCGGCGAAGCTCTCCAGGGTCTCGCAGTCGATCGTGTGGATCGTCACACCCTTGCCGGTGGTGACGATGCCGACGATGCGGTCGCCCGGCAGGGGGTGGCAGCAACCGGCGTAGTGGACGGCCATGCCGGGGATGAGGCCGCGGATCGGGATGCCGGCATCGCCGGGCTTGGCCGGCTTGGCGCGCGCGCGGCGCAGCGGCACGACCTTCTCGCGCGTCTCCGTGGTCTGCGGGTGGACGGCGAGCAGCACCTCGCGGGCGGTGCTGAGCCCTTCGCCCACCGCCGCCATCAGGTCGTCGACGGTAGCCGCATTGAAGCCGCGCAGGACGGCCTCGAGCTGCTTCTCCTGGACGTCCTGGCCCTCGGCCCGGAAGGCGCGCTGCACCAGCGAGCGCCCCATCTCGATGTACTGGTCGCGCTGGCGGGTGCGGATGAACCGGCGGATGCGGGCGCGCGCCTTGCCGGTGACGACGAACCGCTCCCAGGTCGGCGACGGCGACTGCGCCTTCGAGGTGATGACGTCGACCTGGTCGCCGTTCTGCAGCAGCGTGCGCAACGGCATGATGCGGCCGTTGATCTTGGCGCCGACACAGTGGTCGCCGACCTCGGAATGGACGGCATAGGCGAAGTCGACGGGGGTGGCACCGCGCGGCAGCGCGATCAGGTCGCCCTTGGGCGTGAAGCAGAAGACCTGGTCCTGGAACATCTCGAGCTTGGTGTGCTCGAGGAACTCCTCCGGATTGGAGGCGTGCTCCAGGATGTCCAGCAGCTCGCGCAGCCAGCGGTACTGCGGGCCCTCCGTGCTGCCGCTGCCCTGCTTGTAGGTCCAGTGCGCGGCGACGCCGAGCTCGTTGACCTCGTGCATCTCGCGGGTGCGGATCTGCACTTCGATGCGCTGGCGTTCGGGACCGATGACGCCGGTGTGGAGCGAGCGGTAGCCGTTCGGCTTGGGGGTCGAGATGTAGTCCTTGAACCGCCCCGGCACGACCGGGTAGCGGCTGTGGATGACGCCGAGGGCGTGGTAGCACTGTTCAGCCGTATCGACGACGACACGGAACGCCATGATGTCGGCCAGCTGCTCGAAGGCGACATTCTTGCGCTGCATCTTGCGCCAGACGGAGTAGGCCGACTTCTCGCGGCCCGAGACCTCCGCCTCCACGCCATGCTCGGCCAGCAGCCGGCCGAGCTCGTCCGTCACCCTTCCGACGAGGCTGCCGCCCTGTTCGCGCAGGAACGAGAGGCGCTGGATGATCGAATCGCGGGCGTCCGGATGGAGCTCGGCGAAGGCGAGATCCTCCAGCTCGTCCTTCATCGCGTGCATGCCGATGCGCTCGGCGAGCGGCGCGTAGATCTCCATCGTCTCGCGGGCGATGCGGCGACGCTTGTCCGGCTTCACGAAGCGCAGGGTGCGCATGTTGTGCAGCCGGTCGGCCAGCTTCACCAGGAGGACGCGGATGTCCTCGGACATGGCCAGCACGAGCTTGCGGAAGTTCTCCGCCTGCTTGGTCTGGTCCGACTGCAGCTCGAGGCGCGACAGCTTGGTGACGCCGTCCACCAGACGGGCGATGTCCCGCCCGAACATCGCCTCGATCTGGTCCAGCGTCGCCACCGTATCCTCGACGGTGTCGTGCAGCAGGCCGGTGACGATCGAGGCCGCGTCGAGCTTCATCGCGGCCAGGATGCCGGCGACCTCGACGGGATGGGAGAAATACGGGTCGCCCGAGGCACGGCGCTGCTGGCCGTGCGCCTTCATGGCGAAGACATAGGCGCGGTTGATCGAATCCTCGTCGGCGGACGGGTCGTAGGCCTTGACGCGCTCGACCAGCTCGAACTGGCGCATCATGGCCGACGCTCCCGCGCGCCGCTCGGACGTCCGTGGGCGGAAGGCGCCGGCCAGCCCGGCCGGGTCGCCTATTCTTCCTCCGCGACCGGCGACTTCTCGGCCGCGTCCTCCGCATCGTCGACGCCGAGGCCGGCATCGGCGAGTTCGCCCTCGGCGCTGCGGGAGGCGATGGCGTCGGTCCACACCTGCTCGGAGACGGACAGCTCCTTGTCCTCTTCCGGCTCGTCGTTCTCGACATGGCGCTGCAGGCCGCGGATCAGGGATTCGCGGAGATGCTCGAGCGAGACCGTCTCGTCGGCGATCTCGCGCAGCGCCACCACGGGGTTCTTGTCGTTGTCGCGGTCGATCGAAAGCGGTGCGCCGGCCGCCACTTCGCGGGCGCGCTGCCCGGCGAACATGACGAGATCGAACCGGTTGGGGACCTTGAGGACGCAGTCTTCGACGGTGACGCGGGCCATGAGCCACCTGCTCCTTCGTTGGGTGATGTGCCGGGATTTGTCGGTAATAATAGTGCGCAGGCCCGCCACCATCAAGGAAATCGGCGGCGTGCCGGGGATCGCGGAAGACGGCGGAGGCCATCCTCGTCCGGCAGCGACGCCAGCAGATCGTGCGCCGTGGCGCCGAGCACCGGATGGCGCCAGGCCGGCGCGATCTCCGCCAGAGGCACCAGGACGAAGTGCCGCAGATGCGACCGGGGATGCGGCAGGGTCGGGCCCGGCGGCCCGCGACGGACGAGCCCGTGGTAGTCGACGAGGTCGAGATCGAGCGGGCGTGGGCCATCCGTTACGCCGCGGACCCGCCCGAAGGCGGCCTCGATCCGGTGCAGGGCGGCCAACAGGGCAAATGGCCCGAGACCGCTCTCCGCCGTCGCGACGCCGTTCACGAACCACGGCTGCCCCGGCGGCCCGCCGACCGGGCGCGTGCGGTACCAGGACGAGCATGCGACGATCCTGACGCCGACCGCGCTCATGGCCGCCAGAGCGCGCTCGCAGGAATCGGCCGGCGAGGCACCGCCGGGGCCGCGCAGGTTCGCGCCGAGGGCGATCACGATCATGGCCGTTCGCGCGCCCGCACGACGATTTTCCGGGCAAGAGGAACTTCTTGCATCTTCCTTCGCGACGGAGAATGGTCGCGCCCGGCGACCGCCGAGGTACCGATCTCGGGCCGCGGCGCTATTCGCCATGCCTTGCGCATTCCGATCTCGATCAAATCATTCGCGGGAGCCGCGTCATATGAATTTCTACCCCGAGGATCGCATCGCCGTATTCATCGACGGCGCCAATCTGTACGGCGCCGCTCGTGCCCTTGGATTCGATATCGACTATCGCAAGATGCACGATCTCTTCATGAAGAAGGCGCGGTTGGTTCGCATTCTTTACTATACGGCATTCACCGACGATCAGGAATATTCGCCACTCCGGCCGCTGATCGACTGGCTCGACTACAACGGCTATACGGTCGTCACCAAGCCGACCAAGGAATTCACCGATTCCACCGGGCGCCGGCGCTTCAAGGGTAACATGGACATCGAGCTCGCCGTCGACATGATGGAGATGGCCGAACGCGTCGAGCATATCGTCCTCGTCTCCGGCGACGGTGATTTCCGCCGGCTCGTCGAGGCGGTGCAGCGCAAGGGCGCCCGGGTCACGGTCATCAGCACGATCCGCTCGCAGCCGCCGATGATCGCCGACGAGCTGCGGCGCCAGGCCGATGTCTTCATCGACCTCCAGGATCTCGCACCCACCATCCAGCGCAATCACGTCCCGCGCGAGGATGGCGGCCGGTCGGCCG
>JBFWXJ010000099.1:0-15639 GCA_050187535.1 Alphaproteobacteria bacterium
GCTGAGCCGGGCGTTGTGGATCTCCAGCCCGTCGGGACGGGCGAGGCCGATCGCCCGCATCGTCTCGAAGATGCGCTCCTCGCGGCCGATCAGGACCGGCGTGCCGTAGCCGCCCGCCAGGTACTGCACGGCGGCGCGGATGACCTTCTCCTCCTCGCCCTCCGCGAAGACGACGCGCTTGGGATCGGCCTTCACCTGCTCGTTGATGAACTGCAGCAGGTCGGCGGTCGGGTTGAGGCGGCCGCGCAGCTGGCGGCGATAGGCCGCCATGTCGGCGATCGGCTTGCGCGCCACGCCGGAGTCCATCGCCGCCTTGGCGACCGCGGCCGGCACCTGCTCGATGAGGCGCGGGTCGAAGGGCACGGGGATGATGTAGTCCGGGCCGTAGCGCAGCCGCTTGCCGGCGTAGAGGCTGTCGAGCTCGTCGGGCACGTCCTCGCGCGCGAGTGCGGCCAGCGCCTCGGCGGCGGCGATCTTCATCGCGTCGTTGATGGTCGAGGCACGCACGTCGAGCGCACCGCGGAAGAGGAAGGGGAATCCGAGGACGTTGTTCACTTGGTTGGGGTAGTCCGAGCGCCCGGTGGCGACGATCGCGTCCGCCCGCACCTCGCGCACCAGCTCGGGCCGGATCTCCGGGTCGGGATTGGCCATGGCGAAGATGATCGGCTGGGCCGCCATGCTCCTGGCCATGTCGCCGGTCACCGCGTCCTTGACCGACAGGCCGAAGAAGACGTCGGCCCCCTCCATCGCCTCGGCCAGCGTGCGCGCCTTGGTCGGCACCGCATGGGCCGACTTCCACTGGTTCATGCTCTGGGTGCGGCCCTGCCAGATCACGCCCTTGGTGTCGCAGAGCACCGCGTTCTCGTGCGGCATCCCCATGGACTTCAACAGCTCGACGCAGGCGATCGAGGCCGCCCCGGCGCCGTTCACCACCATCTTCGTCGTGCGGATGTCGCGGCCGGTCAGGTGCAAGGCGTTGATCAGGCCGGCCGCGGCGACGATGGCGGTGCCATGCTGGTCGTCGTGGAAGACCGGGATGTCGAGGAGCTCGCGCAGGCGCTGCTCGATGATGAAGCACTCCGGCGCCTTGATGTCCTCGAGATTGATGCCGCCGAAGGTGGGGCCGAGGAAGCGCACGCAGTTGACGAACTCGTCGACGTCGCGCGTGTCGACCTCGAGGTCGATCGAATCGACGTCGGCGAAGCGCTTGAAGAGGACGGCCTTGCCCTCCATCACCGGCTTGGAGCCGAGGGCCCCCAGATCGCCCAGGCCGAGCACGGCGGTGCCGTTGGAGATGACCGCCACCAGGTTGCCCTTGGCGGTGTAGTCGTAGGCCTTGCTCGGGTCCTTCTCGATGTGCAGGCAGGGAACGGCGACGCCCGGCGAATAGGCCAGCGACAGGTCACGCTGGGTCGTCAGCGGCTTGGTCGGGGTGATCTCGATCTTGCCGGGCTTGCCGCTTGAATGGAACAGCAGCGCCTCTTCCTCGGTGACCCTGACAGCGTCTTCCATCTGCTCCTCGGACCCCTCCCGACGAGGTCCGGACGCGGACCTTCGCATTGAACGGCCGGACATAGTGCAGAGCGGGGACGGTCTTGCCTAGGCGAAGACGTTGCTGCGGCGCAGCATCTTCCGCCCCGGCGCGCGTGGCGCCGGGGCGGTCGAATGCGGGCTCACACGATGATCAGGTCGTCGTCCTTGAGCTGCGCCTTGGTGATGCCGGCAAGGGTCAGCGAGGCGCCACCGCCCAGGTCGACGATGGCATTGCCGGCGACGTCGGTGACGTGCGCCACGAAGGTCTCGAAGCTGACGATGCCGCTGTCGTTGATGTCCGATTCGATCTCGATCTTGTCGACGCCGAGCTCGAAGTCGGTGACGAGGTCGGCCCCACCGTCGGACCGGAAGACGAAGGTGTCCGGCTGATCCTCGTTCTTGCCGCCGGTCAGCGTGTCGGCGCCGCGATCGCCGTCCAGCCGGTCCTTGCCGTCGCCGCCGTCCAGGAGGTCGTTCCCCTGGCCGCCGCGCATCGTGTCGGCACCTTCGCCGCCGCGCATGACGTCGTCGTCGGCACCGCCGTTGACCTGGTCGTCGCCGTCGTCGCCCTGCACGGTGTCGGCGCCGATATCGCCGTTGAGGATGTCGTCGCCGTCGCCGCCGCGGATCTGGTCGTTGCCTTGGCCGCCCCACACGGTGTCGTCGGCCGAGGCGTTGCCCGCGACGTCGTCCGCCCACAGCGTGTCGTCGCCCTTGCCGGCGGCGAGGAAGTCGGCACCGCCGTTGCCGACCACGCTGTCGTTGCCGTCGTAGGAGACGAGGATGTTCTTGCCCGAGTTGCCGATCATCACGTTCGGCAGGTCGTTGCCGTCGGCGTTGAGGTTGGCCGTCCCCGTCATCGTCAGGTTGGGGATGAAGTCGGGCAGCGCAACCGACGCCGACGTGTTGACGAGCAGGTAGCCGTCCGCCTCCTTGACCGCCTGCAGCTCCTGGTAGCTCGCGATGGTGATCGCCTTGCCGCCGGGCACCGGGGCATCGCCGGCATCGGGCGGGGGCGGAGGCGGGGCGGGCGTGTGGACGCCCTTGGAATCCTCGACCGCCTCGATCCCCTTGGCGTAGAGCCCGGCCAGCTCGGCCGCGCTGAAGGTGAGCGCGGTCGCCCGGACCGTGTCGGCGCCCCCGTCGTCGAAGGCGACCAGCGGCACCTCGTCGACGGAGGAGAGGATGTAGAGGTCGTTGCCGGTGCCGCCGACATAGGCGTCGGTGCCGGCACCGCCGTCCAGCGTGTCGGCGCCGGCTCCGCCGATCATCGTGTCCTTGCCGCCGCCGCCGACGATGAGGTTGGCGCCGCCGTTGCCGACCAGCGAGTCGTTGCCGTTGCCGCCGGTCACGTCCTCGAAGCCGCTGAGGCGGTCGCCGGCCGCGTCGCCGCCCGCCTGCGCGGAATCGCTGCCGAGGTTGACCGTCACGCCGGCGGTCGCCGCGGCGTAGCTCACCATGTCGCGGCCGTTGCCGCCCGCGATCGTGTCGGCGCCGGCCCCGCCCTCGACCACGTCGTCGCCGTCGCCGGCATCGATCAGGTCGTTGCCGTTGCCGCCGGAGATCGTGTCCGCGTCGCTGCCGCCCGAGATCGTGTCGGCGGCGTCGCCGCCGGAGATCGCGTCCTTGCCGGCGCCGCCCGTCAGGCTGTTGGCGACGCTGTCGCCCAGCAGCGTGTCGTCCATCGCCGACCCGATGACGCCCTCGATGCCGGTATATTCGTCGTCCGCAGCCTCGCCGCCGCTGCCCGTCTGCGACACGAGATCGATCGCGACCGCGGCCTCGGAGAGCGCGAAGGACATGACGTCGAAGCCGTCGCCGCCTTCGATCTGGTCGCCGCCGAGGCCGCCCTCGAGGAAGTCGTCGCCGTCGCCGCCGGCGATGGTGTCGTCCTCGGAGCTGCCATAGATCAGGTCGTTACCCTGGCCGCCGGTGATGACGTCGGCGCCGCCGTCGCCGTTCAGCGTGTCGTTGTCGGCGCCGCCGTCGATGGTGTCGGCCGCGCTGCCGCCGCGCAGGGAGTCGTTGCCGGCCTCGCCTTCCAGCTGGTCGCTGCCGGCGCCGCCCAGGAGCGTGTCGGCGCCGTTGCCGCCGGTGATCGAATCGAGCCCGCCGTCGACCGTGCTCTCCTCGACGAAGTCGTTGCCGTTGCCGCCGGCGATGAGGTCGCCGCCATTGCCGCCGAAGAGCCGGTCGTCGCCGTCGCCGCCCGACAGCGTGTCGACGTCGTCGCCGCCCAGCAGGCTGTCGGTCCCCTGGCCGCCCTGGATCGAGTCCGCGCCATTGCCGCCCAGCACCGTGTCGTTTCCGGTGCCGGCGTCGATCACGTCCTCGCCGTCGCCGCCGAGGACGCTGTCGTTGTCGTCGCCGGCGAGAACCGTGTCGTCGCCGTCGCCGCCGTCGATCGCGTCCGAGCCGTTGCCGCCGAGGATGCTGTCGTCGTCGTCGCCGCCCGAGAGCAGGTCGGCGCCATTGCCGCCGGCGATGGTGTCGTCGCCATTCTCGCCGAAGACGGAATCGTTCGCCTCGCCGCCGACCAGCGAATCGTCGCCGTCGCCGCCGATCACGCTGTCGGCGTCGAGCCCACCGTCGATCGTGTCGGCGTCGTCACCACCGAAGAGCGTGTCCTTGCCCGCATCGCCGAAGAGCCGATCCGCATCGACCCCGCCATCGACCACGTCGTTGCCGTTCCCACCGAGGAGGCTATCGGCATCGTCCTCGCCGAACAGGCTGTCGTCACCGCCTTCGCCGAGAAGCGTGTCCTCGCCATTGCCGCCGAGGACGGTATCGGGATCATCCGTCCCGAAGATGCTGTCATCGCCGGTGTTGACCGAATCGGCGCCATAGAACTCATCGGGCCAGAAATTCTCGCCGTCCGTCAGGGCCAAATTCACCATCGGTCGTCCCTCCTTGTGCGACGGCGCACGGGCCGTCTGGCGGCGGCGGCGCCCGGCCGCCCGGCGGGCTGCGGAGTCGCGGCCGGCGCGACTGAGATCGTGCGCGAATCCTAGTCAAACGCATCGCGCCGGATCAACCCGTAGAGGGTGGAAATCGCAGCTTTGCCATATCTGGTAGAGAAGCGCGGAGGCTTCGTTATCGCCGCGCGCGGCCGCCATGCTATCCAACCGGGCGATGGTCGCCGCCGTTCCCAGACCCGCCCAGCCCGCCGACGCCCCACCCGATCCCGACGCCTCGCCGGTGATCGCGCAGTACCTGGCGATCAAGCGCGGCCATCCCGGCTGCCTGCTCTTCTACCGCATGGGCGACTTCTACGAGCTGTTCTTCGCCGACGCGGAGACGGCGGCGGCCGCCCTCGACATCGCGCTCACCGCCCGCGGGCAGCACGGCGGCCGGCCCATCCCCATGTGCGGCGTGCCGGCCCATGCGGCCGATGCCTATCTCGCCCGCCTTATCCGCCAGGGGCACCGTGTCGCCATCTGCGACCAGGTGGAGGACCCGGCCGAAGCGAAGCGGCGCGGCAACCGCGGGCCGCTGAAGCGCGAGGTGGTGCGCATCGTCACGCCCGGCACCATCACCGAGGACACGCTGCTCGACGCGCGCCGCAACAACTACCTGGCGGCGCTGGCCGATGCGGGCGGGGCGGTGGCGCTGGCCTGGCTCGACCTGTCGACCGGCGAGCTGGCGGCCGAGCCGGTCGAGCCGGCGGCGCTGGCCGCGGCCCTCGCGCGCCTGGCGCCGGGCGAGCTGCTGGTGCCCGAGCGCCTGCTCGGACGGCCGGAGACGGCGGCGGCACTCGCCGAGTGGAAGCCGGCGCTGACGCCCCTGCCGAGCGCCCGCTTCGACAGCGAGAACGGCCGGCGGCGCATCGCCCAGGCCTACGGCGTCGAGGCGCTGGACGCCTTCGGCGCGTTCGGCCGGCCGGAGACGGCGGCGATGGGCGCCCTGGTCGACTATGTCCACCTGACGCAGCTCGGCCGCGTGCCGCGCCTGCAGCCGCCGCGCCTCGTGTCGCCCGCGGGGCACCTGCGCATCGACGCGGCGACCCGGCGCAACCTCGAGCTGTTCGAGACCCTGGCGGGCGAGCGGCGCGGCAGCCTGCTCGCCGTCGTCGACCGCACGCTCACCGGCGCCGGCGCCCGGCTGCTGGCGGCCGACATGGCGGCACCGCTGACCGATCCGGTGGCGATCGCCGACCGGCTCGACATGGTCCAGGCCTTCGTCGACGGGCCGGACCTCCGCCGTGAGGTGCGCGCGGCGCTGGCCGCCACGCCGGATATCGAACGGGCGATGCAGCGTCTGGCGCTGGGCCGCGGCGGGCCGCGCGACCTGGCGGCGTTGCGCGACGGCCTGACCGCCGCGGCCACCCTCGCCCGCCGCCTCGGCGACCCGACCTTCCCGCCGCTGCCCGACGGGCTGGCCCGGTGCCGGCGGGGGCTCGGCGACCACGCGGCCCTGGTCGGCCGGCTTTCCGCGGCGCTGGCGGCCGACCTGCCGCTGCTGGCGCGCGACGGCGGCCTCGTCGCCGACGGGCATTCGGCCGACCTCGACGCGCTGCGCGCCTTGCGCGACGACAGCCGGCGCACGATCGCGGCGCTGCAGGCGCGCTACGCCCAGGAGACCGGCGTCGCCGGCCTGCGCATCCGCCACAACAACGTCCTCGGTTACTACGTCGAGACGACGGCGGTGCATGCGGAGAAGCTCGCGGCCGACGGCCGCTTCATCCACCGCCAGACCATGGCGAGCGCCATGCGCTTCACCACGGTCGAGCTGGGCGAGCTCGAGAGCCGCATCGCGACCGCCGCCGACAAGGCGCTGGCGATCGAGCTGGAGATCTTCGAGGCGCTCGCCGCGGCGGTGCTGGAATGCGCGGCCGCCATCGCCGCCGCCGCGGGGGCGCTCGCCCGCCTCGACGTCGCCGCCGCGCTGGCGGAGCGCGCGGTCGAGGGCGGCTGGACACGGCCGGAGATCGACGCCGGCACGACATTCCATGTCGAAGGCGGCCGCCATCCCGTGGTCGAGGCGGCGCTGGCGGCAGCGGCCGAGACCTTCGTCGCCAACGACTGCACCCTCGGCGACGGGCGGCGGCTGTGGCTGCTGACCGGCCCGAACATGGCCGGCAAGTCGACCTTCCTGCGCCAGAACGCGCTGATCGCGGTGCTGGCCCAGATGGGCGCCTTCGTGCCGGCCGCACGGGCCGCGATCGGCGTCGTCGACCGCCTGTTCAGCCGGGTCGGTGCCGCCGACGACCTGGCCCGCGGGCGGTCCACCTTCATGGTCGAGATGGTCGAGACGGCGGCGATCCTGAACCAGGCGACGGCGCGATCGCTCGTCATCCTCGACGAGATCGGGCGCGGCACCGCCACCTATGATGGCCTCGCCATCGCCTGGGCGACGCTGGAGCACCTGCACGACGTCAACCGCTGCCGCGGCCTGTTCGCGACGCACTATCACGAGCTGACGGCGCTGGCGGCCCGGCTGGGGGATCTCGCCTGCCACACCATGCGCGTCCGGGAATGGAAGGGCAGCGTCGTCTTCCTGCACGAGGTGGCACCCGGGGCGGCCGACCGCTCCTACGGCATCCATGTCGCCCGCCTGGCCGGCCTGCCGCCGGCCGCGGTCGCGCGGGCCGAGGCGGTGCTGGCCCTGCTGGAGAAGGGCGAGGCCGCCGGTGCGGCCGCCCGCATCGCCGACGACCTGCCGCTGTTCGCCGCCGCCCGCGCACTTCCCCCGCCCCCGCCCCCGGCGCCGTCCGCGCTGGAGGAGGCGCTCGCCGGCCTCGACGTCGACGGCATGACCCCCCGCGACGCCCTGGAGCGCCTCTACGGGCTGAAGTCGCTGCTGCCGGAGCGGTGAACGGCTACGATCGGATCGCCGCGACGATGCAGGCCGCGAGAGCCGCGTTGTCGCCGAGATGCGATCGCCTGCAGGCGGAGATCCACGCCTCCCGATGCAGCAGAGTGAGATCGAAGGTATGGCCTGCGCCATCGGCGAGCTGCTGCAGGTAGAGCAGCTGCGTCCGCCCATTCCCATCACGGAACGGGTGCAGGAAGTTCACGTCGCCGATGATCTCCCCGGCGGCGGCCGCGAAGTCTTCTTGTGACCTCCCTCGAAGATATCCACTCGCGCGGAGCCGGCGGCGAACGTCCGCCATTCCGTTCGCAAGGAACCGCCGCAACTGGAATTGTTGTCCACCCTTGGCGATTTCGACCGTCCTCGGCTCACCCGCCCAGTCGAAGATGTCCTGGAAGAGATGACGGTGTATCGCACGGAGATGATCGAAATCGAATGTCCCCGCTGGAGCGCCTTCGCGAAGCCGCTGGGTGACGAGCCGTCGTTCCAGCCGCGCCAAGGCGGCGGCATCGGTCAGTCCTAACCTGTTCCGCAGTATCGATGTTCCAGGGTAGACATAGGGATCATCGGTCATTCCGCCGAGGCCGGAATCCGAGCATTCGCGAGAATATGTTCGCGGCAGCGCGCGTGCGACCACCGTTCCCTCTCGAACATCTCGAACATCGCGATGTCGGTTTCGTCGAGCGGATTGCCCTCGATCGCCTGCATGGACATGGCATGGTCCCGCCGCAGTCTCGCGGCGGAGGCCTCGTCGGAGGTCAGCTTGCGGTCATCGCCGGGCATGTTTCACACTATCATGAACAGCAGCGGCGTCGCATCGGCCCGCAGGATTTCGCCCATGTCCCCCGACATCACCATCCGTCCCCTGGCCGCTGCCGACGCGGCCGGCTTCCGAGCGCTGCGGATGGAAGCCCTGGAATTGCATCCTGACGCCTTCGGCGCGTCGCCGGCCGACGAGGCGGCGATCGGGGATGACGTGGTCGCAGAGCGGCTGGCGCGCGGCGACACGTTCGGCGCGTTCGCCGGCGGCGACCTCGTCGGCATGGCGGGCTTCTTCGTCCAGGCGGGCGAGAAGCGCCGGCACCGGGGCACGCTCTGGGGCATGTATGTCCGTCCCGCCTGGCGCGGGCGCGGCATCGCCGGGCGCCTCGTCGACCGGGTGCTGGCCCATGCCGCGGGCCGGGTCGAGCTGGTCCAGCTGTCGGTCACCGCCGGCAATGGCGGCGCGCGGCGGCTCTACGAGAGCCGGGGCTTCGTCGCCTACGGGGTCGAGGCGCGCGCGCTGAAGCTGCCCACGGGCCATGTCGACGAGGTCCTGATGGCCCGCATGCTGGTGCCATGAGGGAGGCGCCGGTAGACGACACGCCGGTGAACGACACGCCGGCCGGGCGCACGCGCCTGACGGCGCTGATCGTCGCCTGCGCGCTCTTCATGCAGAATCTCGATTCGAGCGTCGTCGCCACGGCCCTGCCGACCATGGCGCGCGAGTTCGGCGTCGAGCCGGTGCATATGAGCCTCGGCCTCACCGCCTACCTGATCGCGCTCGTCGTCTTCGTGCCGGCGAGCGGCTGGATCGCCGACCGCTTCGGGACCCGCCTCGTCTTCCGCATCGCGATCGGCGTCTTCACGATCGCCTCCGTGCTGTGCGGGCGCGCCGACGGGTTGTGGGAGCTGGTCGCGGCCCGCGTCCTCCAGGGCCTGGGCGGCGCCATGATGGTGCCGGTCGGCCGCCTCCTCCTGCTGCGCTCGGTGCGCAAGTCGGAGATGGTGGCGGCGATGGCGTGGCTGTCGATGCCGTCCATGATCGGGCCCGTCATCGGCCCGCCGCTCGGCGGGTTCTTCGTGACCTACCTCTCCTGGCGCTGGATCTTCGACATCAACGTGCCGATCGGCATCCTCGGCATCGTCCTGGTCACCCTCTTCATCGAGGATATACGCGAGCCCCGGCCGCAGCCCTTCGACGTGCGTGGCTTCCTGCTGTCGAGCGTGGCGCTGGCGTCGCTGATGGGCGGGCTGGAGACGGTCGGGCGCGGCATCGTCGCGCCCGCGGCGAGCTGGGCCATGCTGGGCGCGGGCGCCGCCATCGGCGTCATCTACGTCCGCCACGCACGCCGCCATCCCAAGCCGATCCTCGACCTGTCGCTGCTGGCGATCCGCAGCTTCGCCGTCTCGATCCATGGCGGCCTGCTGTTCCGCATGGGCGTGGGCGCCATCCCCTTCCTGCTGCCGCTGATGCTGCAGCTGGGCTTCGGCTTCTCGGCGGTCGAGAGCGGGCTCGTCACCTTCATCAGCGCCTGCGGCGCCCTGCTGATGAAGCCCGCCACCCAGCGCATGCTGCGCCTGTTCGGCTTCCGCCAGGCGCTGATCTGGAACGGCCTCGTCTGCGCGGCGCTGCTGGCGGCGATGGGGACCTTCCGGCCGTCCTGGCCCATCCTCGCGATCTACGCGGTGCTGCTGGTGGGCGGCCTCGCGCGGTCGATGCAGTTCACCGCCTACAACACGCTGGCCTACAGCGAGATCCCGCGCGACCGGATGAGCGGGGCGACCGGGTTCTACTCCGCCAACCAGCAGCTTTCGGCCACGCTCGGCATCACGCTCGGCGCCGGCGCGCTCGAATTCTCTAGCTGGCTGTCCGGCCACCGGCCGCCGTCGCTCGACGATTTCGGCTTCGCCTTCCTCGCCGTCGCCGCCGCCACGCTCCTGGCCATCCCCGCTTCCCTGGTGCTCGCGCGCGACACCGGGGCGGAGGTGAGCGGCCATGGCCGCAAGCCGGGCGAGGGCGAAGGCTGATCGGCGGCCGCCGACACCCTATATTGTCGGCGCCATGAACCAGATCGCGCGTCCCCGCGCCATCATCGACCGCGGCGACCTGTTGCGGCGCATCGACCTGCTGGCCGCCCGCCGGCCTCCGATCGACGAGTTCCGCGCCGAGCTGCTGAAGCTGGCCCGGGGCGCGCTGGAGGCGGGCCGGGCCGAGGTGCTGCGCCGCTTCCAGGCCGACCAGCGGGGCGGCGACGCGGCCAGGGGCCTCGCCCATCTCATGGACCAGGTGATCCGGGTCCTGCACGACGCGACCGTCTCCCACGTCCACGTCGTCGCCAACCCGACGACCGCCGAGCGCATCGCCGTCGTCGCGGTCGGCGGCTACGGCCGGGCCGAGCTCGCCCCCTTCTCCGACGTCGACCTGCTTTTCCTGCTGCCCTGGAAATCGACCCCGCACACCGAGCAGGTGGTCGAGTACCTGCTCTATCTCCTGTGGGACCTCGGCCTCAAGGTCGGGCACGCGACGCGATCCGTGGCCGAATGCCTGCGCCAGGCCAAGGCCGACCTGACGGTGCGCACGGCGCTCCTGGAGGCGCGCTGGATCTGGGGCGACCAGGCGCTCTACGCCGACCTGCGCCGGCGCTACGAGCAGGAGGTGCAGGCCAATGACGCCGCCCGCTTCATCGAGGCGAAGCTGGCCGAGCGCGACGAGCGCCACCGCAAGCTCGGCGACAGCCGCTACCTGCTGGAGCCCAACGTCAAGGAGGGCAAGGGCGGCCTGCGCGACCTGCACACGCTCTTCTGGATCGCCAAGTACGCCTACCGCGTCGAGGAGATCGCGGCCCTGGTCGACAAGGGCGTGCTGGCCGCCGCCGAGGCGCAGCGCTTCGCGCGTGCCCACGACCTGCTGTGGACGGTGCGCTTCCACCTCCACTCGATCGCCGGCCGCGCCGAGGAGCGATTGACCTTCGACATGCAGTCGGAGATCGGCCGGCGGCTCGGCTACGGCGACCGCGCCGGCGCGCGCGGCGTCGAGCGCTTCATGAAGCACTACTTCCTGATCGCGAAGGACGTGGGCGACCTGACGCGCATCCTCTGCGCGGCGCTGGAGGCCGAGCACAAGAAGGCGGCCCGACCGCTGCTGTCGCGCCTGTCCCTGCGCCGTCACAAGGTCGAGGGCTTCCTCGTCGAGAGCGGCCGGCTGACCCTGCCGAAGCCCGGGCACTTCCGCGACGATGCGGTCAACCTGCTGCGCCTCTTCCACGCCGCGCAGGAGACCGGCCTCGACATCCATCCGACGGCGCTGAAGCAGGTGACGCGCGACCTCGCCCTGGTCGACGAGAAGCTGCGCCGCGATCCCGAGGCCAACCGCCTCTTCCTGGAGGTGCTGGCGTCGCGCAAGGACCCCGAGCCCGTCCTGCGGCGGATGAGCGAGGCTGGGCTGTTCGGCAAGTTCGTGCCCGACTTCGGCCGCGTCGTCGCGCAGATGCAGTACGACATGTACCATGTGTACACGGTCGACGAGCACACCATCTTCGCGCTCGGCATCCTGTCGCGCATCGAGCGCGGCGAGCTCAAGGAGGACCACCCCGTCGCGTCGGAAGTGATCCCGACGCTCGCCTCGCGGCGCGCGCTCTACGTCGCCGTCCTGCTGCACGACATCGCCAAGGGGCGTGGCGGCGATCATTCGATCATCGGCGCCGAGATCGCCCTCAGGCTCGGCCCGCGCCTCGGCCTGACGCCGGAGGAGACGGAGACGGTGGCGTGGCTGGTGCGCTGGCACCTCCTCATGTCGAACACCGCCTTCAAGCGGGACATCGACGATCCCAAGACGATCGCCGACTTCGTCGCCGAGGTGCAGTCGCCCGAGCGCCTCAAGCTGCTGCTGGTGCTGACGGTGGCCGACATCCGCGCGGTCGGCCCCAAGGTCTGGAACAACTGGAAGGCGACGCTGCTGCGCGAGCTCTATCACCGCGCCGCCGAGGAGATGTCCGGCGGCATCGGCGCCGTCCCGCGCGCCGCGCGCCTGGCGGCCGCCAAGGAGCGGCTGCGCCTGAAGCTGACGGATTGGGACGACGACACCTTCGCCAACTTCGCGGAGACGATCTATCCCGCGTACTGGCTCGGCCTCGACGTCGAGACCCAGGCGCGCCACGCCCGGATCGTGCGCTCCGCCGAGCGCGAGGGGCGCGCGCTCACCGTCGACACCCGGGTCGACCCGGCCCGCGCCGTCACCCATGTCACGATCTACACGGCCGACCATCCCGGCCTCTTCTCGCGCATCGCCGGCGCCCTGGCGGTGGCCGGCGCCAACATCGTCGACGCGCGCATCCACACGCTGGCCAACGGCATGGCGCTCGACAGCTTCGCCGTGCAGGACGCGGCCGGCGGGCCGCTCGACCGCCCGGACAAGCTGGCGCGGCTGGCGGTGATGGTGGAGCAGGCGCTAGACGGGCGGCTGTCGCCCGGAACCGAGCTGCGCCGGCCCATCCCCTTCGCGCCGCGCACGCGCGCGCTGGCGCTGCCGCCGCGGGTCCTGATCGACGACACGGCCTCGGCGACGCATACCGTGATCGAGGTCAACGGCCACGACCGCCCCGGCCTGCTGGCCGACCTGACGCGGGCACTCACCCGCCAGGGCGTGCAGATCGCGACCGCCCGCATCTCGACCTACGGCGAGAAGGTGGTCGACGTCTTCTACGTCAAGGACGTCTTCGGCCTGAAGATCGACAAGGAGAACAAGCTGAAGGCGCTGCGCGGCGCCCTGCTGGAGGTGTTCGACGAGGCGGAGTCGGCCCAGCCGCCGGCCCCGCCGCCGCGCGTCCGGGCGCGCCAGCGGCGGGTCGCGGCCGGCTAGAATCGCGGGCGAAACGAATCTCGAACGAAGGGCGACCGGGCCGCCGCCGCGACTCGGGACACGACTCGGGGACGACTCGGGCGCGAATCACGGAACGTCCTATGAACGTCCGCGGAATCGCTGCGAGTCGCGGCGAATCGTCCCGAGCGGTATCATTTTACCGCAGAACACCGCGATCGGCCGAGGCGCCAGGACCGGATCTGCGCTATCCTTCCCAGATCGGATTCAGGAGGGTTTCGTTGGCGTTGGATCAGGTGGAAGTGCCGTCGCAGGCCGATGGCGGTGTCGTCGCGCGGCTTCGCGTCGATCTCGCGGCGGCCCTGCGCTGGGCGGCCCGGATGGGCATGCACGAGGGCGTCGACAACCATTTCTCGGTCGCGGTGCCCGATGCCGACGGCCGCGTCCGCGGCGACCGCTTCCTCATCAACCCCTATGGCTGGCACTGGTCGGAGATGACGGCGTCGGCCTTGTGCCTGTGCGACGCCGAAGGCAACGTGCTGGAAGGGACGGAGCGGGTCGAGGAAACGGCCTTCTTCATCCACAGCCGCGTCCACATCAACGCGCCGCGCGCCGTCGCCGTGCTGCACACCCACCAGCCCTATGCGACGGCACTGACGCTGCGGCGGAACATGCAGCTCCAGATGTGCGAGCAGAACGCGCTGATGTTCGACGGCCGCATCGCCTATGACGAGACCTACGAGGGGCTGGCGCTGAGTGCGGCCGAGGGCAACCGCATGGCGGCCGCGCTGGGCACCGCCGACGTGCTGATGCTGGCGAGCCACGGCGTGCTGGCGACCGGCCCGTCGATCGCGCGGGCCTTCAACGACCTCTACTACCTCGAGCGCGCGGCCATGTTCCAGGTCCATGCCGGGGCCGACGGCAAGGAGCTGCGCACCATCTCCGACGAGGTCCGCGCCCGCACCCGCCAGCAGATGGCGGGCGAGCTCGACCCGCTGGCCGAGCGCCATTTCGGCGCGCTGAAGCGCATCCTCGACCGCGAGGAGCCGGAGTACCGGAGCTAGGTCACCGCAAGGCGCGCCGGAGCACGTCGAGGGCCGGTGCGGCCATCTGCGTGACGTTGAAGCGCATCAGGTCGGTTGCGGACTGGCCGACGCTGAAGACGTTGCCGGGCGCAAGGACGACGCCCTCGCGCAGGGCGGCCCTGGCGACGTCGGCGGCGTCCCGCCCGTCGGGCAGGCGGCACCACAGGAAGTAGCCGCCGCGCGGCGGCGTCCACGGCCGGATGCCGAGCGCGCCAAGCGCCGTCGACATCTCGCGCCGTCGCCGCGCCAGCCGCCCGTGCAGGGTGCTGAGGTGCCTGCGGTAGCTGCCGTCGCCCAGCGTCGCGACGACGACCTCGGCCGCGGCCGGGCTGGGGCCGCCGAAGTTGGTCGCGACCTGGAGGTCCACCAGCCCTTCGATCCAGTCGGGCCGCGCCGCGATGTAGCCGCAGCGGATCGAGGCGGACAGCGTCTTGGAGAAGCTGCCGACGCGGATGACCCGGCCGAGGCCGTCCAGTGCGGCCAGCCGCGGCGAAGCCTCCTGCTCGAAGTCGGCGAAGATGTCGTCCTCGATGATCGTCAGGTCGTGGGTGGCGGCCGCGGTCAGGACGCGGTGCGCCGTCTGCGGCGACAAGGACGCGCCGGTCGGGTTGTGGATCGCGGCGTTGGTCACGTAGAGCCGCGGGCGGTGCCGGGCCAGCGCGTCGGCGAAGCTGATGGTGTCCGGCCCGGTCGGCGTGTAGGGAACGCCGACCATGCGGACGCGATGGGCCCGCAGGAGCGCCTGGAAGTTGAAGTAGCAGGGGTCGTCGACCAGGACGACGTCGCCCGGCTGCAGCAGGAAGCGGCAGACGAGGTCGATCGCCTGGGTGCCGGATGTCGTCAGCAGGATCTGGTCGGTGCCGGCATCGATGCCTTCGGCCGCGAACCGGCGGGCCAGCAGGCCGCGCAGCGCGAGCGATCCGCGCGTCATCCCGTAGTCGGCCAGCATCGTGTCGTCGGCCTTGGCGAGGTTGCGCATGGCACGGCGGATGGCGGCGTGCGGCATCCAGCCGGCCGGCAGCCAGCCGCAGCCGGGGCGAAGGGCGCCGCTGCCCGCGTCGAGCGACTGGCGCGACACCCAGAGGGGGTCGATCGCGCGGTCGAGGCGCGGCCCGATCTCGGCCAGCGCCAGCGGCGGCAGGGCGCCGGCCACGTAGAAGCCGGAGCCGGGCCGCGAGCGGATCGCGCCCTCGGCCACCAGCCGATCATAGGCCTCGACCACGGTCGACGGCGAGACGCGCATGGCCGCGGCGAGGCCGCGGATCGACGGCAGCTTCTCGCCCGGCGTCAGCGCACGGGCGGCCATGCGGCGCCGGATTTCGCCCATCACCGCATGGGTACGGGTCGCCGCCTCGCCGTCATTGCCCATCATCGGTGCCAACCGTATCGCTCCTCGGACCCATACAGTTCGATGCAACTGTATCAGACCGTCGCTGTCGCCACCAACGCGCTTCGCGCTATCGCCACCGCGGCAAGGCGGAGAAACGCGCATGGATCGCACGACCGAGGCCTGGGGCTGCGGCCTGCTCGGCGTCATCATCTTCAGCGGGTCGTTGCCGGCGACCCGGGTCGCCATCGGCGGCTTCACGCCCTTGTTCCTCACCTCCGCCCGCGCGGCGATCGCGGCCGTGC
>JBFWXJ010000100.1:0-15625 GCA_050187535.1 Alphaproteobacteria bacterium
CTCACCGAGGCTCGCCAGGAGCAGCTTGCCCGTCGCCGAGGAGTGCAGCGGCCGCGTCAGGTTGGTGTCGTAGAAGGGCACCAGCCGCTCGGCGCCGTAGCGCACGTCCAGCACCAGCCGGCGGTCGCCGACGAAAACGGTGAGCTGGATCGTCAGGCCCGAGGTGCGCTGCAGCTCCTGCATGGTGCCCTGGGCATCGCGGCGCAGCTCGTGCAGCGGATGGACGAAGCTGATCGGCGCCAGCGTGCGCGGGCCCGGCACGTAGCGCTTCGTGCGCTCGTCCTTGAAGGCGTAGTCGTGCTTGACCAGCGTCCGCAGCAGGCGGAAGGCACTGCTGGGGTCGAGCGACGCCGCCTCGGCGATGGCGGTCAGCGACATCGGCCGGGACGCGCGGGCGAGGATGCCGACGATCGCCAGGCCGCGTTCCAGCGTTCCCGCCTGGGCATCCGTCTCGGCCGGCATCGCCGGCGCGGGCGCTTCCCGCTTCCCCCGTGCACGCTGCGCCATTCCCGCCTCGGACAAAGTCATTTCACCGGGTGAAACTCTTTGGTAGCGTCGGCCCGCCCCGGCAACGACCCGGGGCGAGGGCGGGCCGCCCGCACCATCGGGCTCCCCTCTATCACGAATCGGGCCGCCAACCGGGTGAGGAAACCATGAGCGCGCGCATATCCAGGCTCATTTCGACCTGTCTGGCGGCAGTGGCCGCGCTCGCCCTCGGTGCGTCCGCCGGCATGGCGCAGGCGCCCGTCAGGATCGGCATCGCCCTGTCGCAGACCGGCAGCCTCGCGGATTCCGCCGAGCACTACCGCAAGTCCGTCGCGCTGTGGCAGGAGCAGGCCAACGCCCGTGGCGGCATCCTCGGCCGCCAGGTCGAGCTCGTCATGTACGACGACCGCAGCGACCCAGGCACGGCGGTCAAGCTCTACGAGCGGCTGATCACCGTCGACAAGGTCGACCTGCTGCTGGGGCCCTTCGGCTCGGCCTCGACCTCGGCCGCCAGCCCCGTCGCCGAGAAGCACAAGATGGTGATGATGAACGGCGGCGGGGCAGCCCGCACCATCCACGCCCGCGGCTTCCGCCACCTCTTCCAGACCGTCTCGCCGCCCGACACCTATGTGGAAGGCGTCTTTCCGCTCGCCGCGAAGGCCGGCTTCAAGACGATCGCACTGACCTCGAAGGACTATCCGGCCGGCCGCGACCTGGAAAAGAGCATCCGCACGCTGTCGGCCGCGTCGGGCCTCAAGCTGCTGGAGGTCGCCTACTACCCCGCCGGCACCACCGACTACGCCTCGCACATCGCACGGGCCCGCGAGCTCAAGCCCGACATCTGGGTGATCAACGGGTCGCCGAACGAGGCGATCGAGATGGTTCGCCAGATGAAGGCGATGAACTACATGCCGAAGATGTTCGTCAGCAACGGCGCCGCGCAGGAGGACTTCATCTCCGCGGTCGGCAAGGACGGCGAGTACGTCGTCGGCATGTCGCTCTACGAACCGATGCTGAAGACGAAGGACAATGCGGCCTTCGTCGCCGCCTTCAAGGCGAAGTGGGGCTACGAGCCCGGCTACTACGCCGCCATGGGCTGGGCGATGGCGACCGTGCTGGAAGAGGCGGTGCGGAAGGCGGGCGCGATCGACCAGGCGAAGCTCGCCGCCGTCCTGCGGGAGCTCAGGACCGAGACTCCGTTCGGGCCCTATGCCGTCGACGAGACCGGCCTGCAGATCGCCAAGAAGGGCCTGATCGTGCAGATCCGCAACGGCGTGCGCGAGATCATCTGGCCGGACGAGGTCGCCTCGGTCCAGCCGGTGCTGTCGGCGCCGGGCTGGCAGGAGCGCCGCTGACGCCGGGCCCGCGCCACCGGCCGGTGGCGCGGGCAGGCGCTTTCGGTCTATAGGTGCGCGGTATCGGCGCCCCGCCGCCGACCCCTGCAGCCGACCAGAGGCCCGACAGCGCCATGCGCCGCGCGACCGTTGAGCGCAACACCAAGGAGACGCGGATCTCCGCCACGGTCGACCTCGACGGTGCCGGCAAGGCCGACGTCGCGACCGGCATCGGCTTCCTCGACCACATGCTGGACCAGCTCGCCCGGCACGGCCTGTTCGACATCCATGTCCGGGCCGAGGGCGACCTGCATATCGACTTCCACCACACGACCGAGGATACCGGCATCGCGCTGGGCCAGGCCTTCTCGCAGGCGCTGGGCGACCGCAAGGGCATCACCCGCTGGGGGGACGCACTCATCCCCATGGACGAGACGCTGACCCGGGTGGCCCTGGATGCTTCGAACCGGCCCTATCTCGTCTGGAAGGTCGCCTTCACCCGGCCCAAGCTGGGCGAGATGGACACCGAGCTGTTCAAGGAGTGGTTCCAGGCCTTCGCGCAGAATGCCGGCCTGACGCTCCACGTCGAGAACCTCTACGGCGAGAACAACCATCATATCGTCGAGAGCTGCTACAAGGGCCTGGCCCGCGCGTTGCGTGCCGCCGTCACGCTCGACCCCCGCCAGGCGGGGTCGGTTCCCTCCACCAAGGGCGTCCTGTAGGGCCATGCGCGTCTACTCCGTCCATCGCCGCGGGGGCGACATCGTCGCGGTCCGCGAGGGCTTCGCCTGGCTGGCGCTGTTCGTCCCCTTTCTGTGGGCGCTGTGGCACCGCATGTGGATCTGGGGCCTCGCCATGATCGCGGTCGACCTGGCGCTGGGCGGCGCCTGGGACATCGGCTGGCTCGACGCGGCGGAGACGGCGATCATCTTCACCGGCCTCTCCTTCATCTTCGCCGCCGAGGCGCACGACTTATACCGCCGCGCGCTCTTCTGGCGCGGCTACGCCGAGGAGGGCCTGTCGACCGGACGCGACGCGGATTCCGCGATCCGGCGCTGGGCGGACCGGCGGGGCGGCTGGGACTCGGCCTTCGCATGACGGTCGCGGTCGTCGACTACGGCTCGGGCAACCTGCGCTCGGCCGCCAAGGCGGTCGCGCGCGCGGCGCGCGAATCGGGGCACGACCAGCCGGTGCTGGTCACCGCCGACCCGGATGCGGTGCGCGGGGCCGACCGCATCGTGCTGCCGGGCGTCGGCGCCTTCGGCGACTGCCGCCACGGCCTCGACGCCGTCGGCGGCATGGTCGAGGCGCTGGAGGAAGCGGTGCGCCGGCGCGGCCGGCCCTTTCTCGGCATCTGCGTCGGCATGCAGCTCATGGCCGAGCGCGGCATCGAGCACGGCGTGCATCCCGGTCTCGGCTGGCTCCCGGGCGAAGTCGGCGCGCTGACGCCGGACGATCCCGGCCTCAAGATCCCGCACATGGGCTGGAACGAGCTGGCGCGGCCGCGCGCGCATCCGGTCCTGGAAGGACTGGTCGCCGGGGACCATGTCTACTTCGTGCACAGCTACTGCATCCGGCCGACCGATCCCGCCGACATTCTTGCCGAGACCGATTATGGCGGCCCGGTCGCGGCCGTGGTCGGTCGCGACAACATGGTCGGCACCCAGTTCCACCCCGAGAAGAGCCAGGCCGCGGGCCTCAGGCTGCTCGCGAACTTCCTCGCCTGGCGGCCGGCGTGACGACGCTGGCGGCGACGATCGCGATCGCCGAGGCGACGGCGTTCGCGAAGGGCGAGCTGGCGGAGCTGTGCGAAGCGTCGGAAGCGGCGATCCGTGCCGGCGGCGGCTTCGGCTGGCTGGTGCCGCCGCCGCGCCGGGTAATGGAGGCCTACTGGAAGGGCGTGCTGCTGGTGCCGGAGCGCCGCCTGTTCATCGGCCGGCTCGACGGCGTCGTGGCCGGGTCCGCGCAGCTGCTGCGGCCGTCGCGGCACAACGAGGCCCAGGCCCATGCGGCCGCGCTCACCACCCATTTCGTGGCGCCCTGGGCGCGCGGGCATGGGCTGGCGCGCGAGCTGGTGGTCTCGGCCTGCGACGCCGCCCGCGCGGAGGGTTACAAGCTCCTCAACCTCGATGTGCGCGAGACGCAGACGGTCGCCATCTCGCACTACGAGGCGCTGGGCTTCGTCCACTGGGGCACGCACCCGCTCTACGCCATGGTCGACGGCGCCCCCGTCGCCGGGCGCTACTACTACAAGCGGCTCGACCAGTGATCCTCTACCCCGCCATCGACCTCAAGGACGGACGCTGCGTCCGCCTGCTGCGCGGCGCCATGGACGCGGCCACCGTCTACAACGAGGACCCGGCCGCCCAGGCCGCCAGCTTCGCCGCGGCCGGCTTCGCCTGGCTGCACCTGGTCGACCTCGACGGCGCCGTGCAGGGCCGCGCGGTCAACGAGGCGGCGGTGCGCGCCATCATCGGCGCCACCCGGGTCCCGATCCAGCTCGGCGGCGGGGTGCGCGACATGGCGGCGGTCGAGCGCTGGCTCGCGGCCGGCATCCGCCGGGTGATCCTCGGCACTGCCGCGCTGCGCGACCCCGAGCTGGTGCGCGCCGCCTGCCGGCGCTTCCCCGGCCGCATCGCCGTCGGCATCGACGCGCGCGGCGGCCGCGTCGCCGTGGACGGCTGGGTCGCGACGGCCGAGACGACCGCGCTCGACCTGGCGCAGCGCTTCGCCGACGCCGGCGTGGCGGCCCTCATCTACACCGACATCGACCGCGACGGCGCGCTGACCGGCGTCAACGTCGCCGCCACCGCCGAGCTGGCGCGCGCGGTGCCGATCCCGGTCATCGCGTCCGGCGGCGTCGCCGGGCTCGACGACCTGACGGCGCTGAAGGCGACGGGCGTCGTCGCCGGCGTCGTCGTCGGCCGCGCCCTCTACGACGGCCGCATCGAGCCGGCTGCCGCCCTCGACCTGCTGGCGGCCTGAGCGATGCTGCCCGACCCATGCTGAAGGCCCGCGTCATCCCCTGCCTCGACGTCAAGGACGGGCGCGTCGTGAAGGGCGTGCAGTTCGTCGATCTCGTCGATGCGGGCGACCCGGTCGAGCAGGCGCGCGTCTACGACCGCGCCGGCGCCGACGAGCTCTGCTTCCTCGACATCACCGCCAGCCACGAGGACCGGCGCACCCTCTTCGACGTGGTCGCGCGCACCGCCGAGGAATGCTTCATGCCGCTCACCGTCGGCGGCGGCGTGCGCACGACGGCGGACATCCGCGACCTGCTGCTGGCCGGCGCCGACAAGGTCTCGATCAACACCGCCGCCGTGCAGCGGCCGGAGTTCGTGGGCGAGGCGGCCGAGAAGTTCGGCGTGCAGTGCATCGTCGTCGCCGTTGACGCCAAGGCGGTCGCCCCCGGCCGCTGGGAGGTCTTCACCCATGGCGGCCGCCGCCCGACCGGCCTCGACGCCGTCGAATGGGCGCGCCGCATGACGGCGCTGGGTGCGGGCGAGATCCTGCTGACCTCGATGGACCGCGACGGCACGAAGCGCGGCTACGACGTGGCGCTGACCCGCGCCGTCGCCGATGCCGTCACAGTGCCGGTCGTCGCCTCGGGCGGCGTCGGCACGCTGGACGACCTCGTCGCCGGCATCCGCGACGGCCACGCCTCGGCCGTGCTGGCCGCATCCATCTTCCACTTCGGCACCCACACCATCGCCGAGGCGAAGGCGGTGCTCGCCGCGGCCGGCATCCCGGTGCGCCCGATCGCGCCATGACCGACGCCGCCGTCCTCGACCGGCTGGCCGCGACGATCGCGGCGCGGCGCGGGGCCGATCCCGCGTCTTCCTACACCGCGAAGCTGCTGGCGGCCGGCCCCGAGAAGGCGGCCCGCAAGATGGGCGAAGAAGCGGTCGAGGCGATCGTCGAGGCGGTGAAAGGCGACGCCGGCCGCCTGGTCGAGGAGAGCGCCGACCTGCTCTATCATCTCCTCGTCCTGTGGGCGGCCGCGGGCGTGCAGCCGGATGACGTCTGGGCGGCGCTGGAGCGCCGCGAAGGCGTATCGGGCCTGGCCGAGAGGGCGGCACGCCCCCAGAGCTGAGCCCCCGCAGGGGTGATTTCCCGGAGGTCCGATGAGCTACGACCCGAGCAACATCTTCGCCCGCATCCTGCGCGGGGAGATTCCCTGCCGGAAGGTCTTCGAGGACGACCATGTCCTGGCCTTCGAGGACATCCGCCCGCTGGCGCCGACCCATGTCCTGGTGATCCCCAAGGGCGCCTACATCTCCGCCCAGGATTTCTCGGAGAACGCCAGCGAGGCGGAGATCGTCGCGTTCGTGCGTGCCATCGGCCGCATCGCCCGCGAGCGCGGCATCGACGCGACCGGCCACCGCATCCTCGCCAACCACGGGGTCCAGGGCCGGCAGGAGGTGCCGCATTTCCACATGCACCTCGTCGGCGGCCGCGACCTCGGCCGCATGCTCCCCTCGCTGGACAAGTAGACGACGGGCGGGGGCCGCCCCATGGCGCTCCTGCGATCCGCCGCCACGGTCGGCGGCTACACCGCGATCAGCCGGGTGCTGGGCTTCGTGCGCGAGGTGCTGACCGCGGCCTTCCTCGGCGCCGGGCCGGTCGCCGACGCCTTCGTCGTGGCGCTGCGCCTGCCGAACCTGTTCCGCGCGCTGTTCGCCGAGGGCGCCCTGTCGGCCGCCTTCGTGCCGCTGTTCGCCGCCCGGGCCGCGGCCGAGGGCAAGGCGGCCGCCCGCGCCTTCGCGGAGGATGCGCTGGCCCTGCTGCTGGTCTTCCTCGTCGCGTTCACGCTGGCGGCCGAGCTCGCCATGCCCTGGGTGGTGCGGGCGATCGCGCCGGGCTTCGCCGACGAATCGGACCGCTTCGAGCTGGCGGTCGCCCTGACGCGCATCACCTTCCCCTATCTCCTCTTCATCTCGCTGGTGGCGCTGCTGGGCGGCGTGCTGAACGCGCTGGAGCGCTTCGCCGCCCAGGCCTCGGCGCCGATCGTGCTCAACATCACGCTGATCGTCGCCATGGTGACGGCCGGCTGGTTTCCGACGCCGGGTCACGCGCTGGCCTGGGGCGTCGCGGCCGCCGGGGTGCTGCAGTTCCTCTGGCTGGCGCTGGCCGCGGCCCGGGCGGGGGTGCCGCTCTCGCTGCCGCGGCCGCGCCTGACGCCGGAGGTGCGCCGCCTGCTGCGCCTGATGGGGCCGGGCGTGATCGGATCCGGCATCACCCAGATCAACCTCCTGGTCGGCACCATGCTGGCGTCGCTGCTGCCGACCGGCGCCATCGCCCATCTCTACTACGCCGACCGCCTCAACCAGCTACCGCTCGGGATGGTCGGGATCGCGGTGGCGACGGCGGTGCTGCCGCAGCTCGCCCGGGAGCTGCGCTCGGCCACGCCGCAGACGGCCCAGCGCACCCACAGCCACGCCGTCGTGCTGGCGCTCGTCGTCACCCTGCCCGCCGCGGCCGCGCTCGCCCTGCTCGCCCGGCCGATCGTCCACGTCCTCTACGAGCGTGGCGCCTTCGGCCCCGACGACGCGGCGGCGACCGCCGCGGCCCTGGTCGCCTACGCCGCCGGGCTGCCGGCCTTCGTGCTGGGCCGGGTCGTCGTCGTCGGCTTCTTCGCGCGCGAGGACACGCGCACGCCGGTCAAGCTGGCGGCGGCCGCCTTCGTCGCCAATGTCGGCCTGACGCTGGCGCTGATGGGCCCGCTCGGCCATGTCGGCGTGGCGCTGGCGACGACGGCGACGGGCTGGCTCTCCGCGCTCGCCATGCTGCTGCTGCTCGCCCGACGCCGGCAGTTCCGCGCCGACGAGATCCTGCGCAGCCGGCTGCCGCGCGTCGCCGCGGCGACGCTGGTGATGGCCGCGGCCCTGTGGGCCGGGATGCAAGCGGCGGCGCAATGGCCGTGGGCCGCCCGCCTCGCGTCCGGCCAGGTCGGTGCGGCGGCGGTGCTGGCCGCGCTGATCCTCGTCGGCATCGCCGCCTATGCGGGGGCCTGCCTGGGGCTGCGCGCGGTAGCGATCGCCGAGCTGCGCGACCTCGTGCGGCGGCGCCGAGCTTGACCGGCGACGGGAGCGGAAGCGATAACCCGCGGCCGCCACCCCGGGACCCTCGACCGATGAACCGCATCTTCTCCGGCGTCCAGCCGACCGGAAACCTGCACCTCGGCAACTATCTGGGTGCCATCCGCAACTGGGTGGCGCTGCAGCGCGACTACGACTGCATCTTCTGCATCGTCGACCTGCACGCGATCACCCTGCCGCAGGAACCGGCCCAACTGCGCAACAGTACGCGCGAGGTGGCCGCCGCCTATGTCGCGGCCGGCATCGACCCCGACGCCTGCATCATCTTCAACCAGAGCACCGTATCCGGCCATGCCGAGCTCGGCTGGGTGCTCGGCTGCATGACGCCGCTCGGCTGGCTCAACCGCATGACCCAGTTCAAGGAGAAGGCGGGCAAGCAGCGCGAGATGGCCGGCCTCGGCCTCTACGGCTACCCGGTGCTGATGGCGGCCGACATCCTGCTCTACAAGGGCACGCACGTCCCGGTCGGCGAGGACCAGAAGCAGCACCTGGAGCTGGCGCGCGACATCGCCGGCGCCTTCAACCGCCAGTACGGCGTCGAGTACTTCCCGCTGCCCGAGCCGCAGATCCTGGGCACGGCGACGCGCGTCATGAGCCTGCGCGACGGCACCAAGAAGATGAGCAAGTCCGACAGCTCGGACTATTCGCGCATCAACATGACGGACGACGCCGACACCATCGCCCTCAAGGTCCGCCGCGCCAAGACCGACCCGAATCCGCTGCCCGACACGGTGGTGGGGCTGGAGGGGCGGCCCGAGGCCGAGAACCTGATCGACATCTACGCGGCACTGTCCGGCCGCGGCCGCGAGGATACCGTGGCGGAGTTCGCCGGCGCGCAGTTCTCCGCCTTCAAGGAGCGGCTGGTCGACCTGGCGGTCGCCGTGCTGGGGCCGATCGGGGCCGAGATGAAGCGGCTGGTCGAGGCACCCGACCACGTCGACGCGATCCTCGCCCGGGGCGCGGAGCGCGCCAACGCCATCGCCGGCCGCCACCTGGCCGAGGTCTACGACATCGTCGGAATGCTGCGGCCGGCCGCGAAATCCGGCTGACGGCGGCCGCTTGTCGCTTTCACCGGCGGGCGGCAAGGCGTAACTTGCGATTCGCGGGTCCGGCACCGGCTGGACCCTTTTTCCGTTTTTTCGGTAGCCCGCCCGCCGGCCGATGACCGTCTACCTGCCGATCGCCGAGATATCCGTCAGCATATTCCTGCTGATCGGCCTCGGCGCGGGGGTGGGGTTCCTCGGCGGCGTCTTCGGCGTCGGCGGCGGCTTCCTGATGACGCCCTTCCTGATCTTCATCGGCATCCCGCCGGCGGTGGCGGTGGCGTCGACCGCCAACCAGGTCATCGCCGGCGCGGTCACCAGCGCCTACGCCCATTGGCGCCGCCGCACCATCGACATGCGGATGGCGGGAATCGTCGTGGTGGGCGGCTTCGTCGGCTCGCTGGCGGGCGTCGGCATCTTCGGCCTGCTGCGCCGCTTCGGCCAGATCGACCTCTTCATCTCGCTCAGCTACGTGGTGCTGCTGGGGACCGTCGGCATCCTCATGGCGATCGAGGCGACGCGCACGCTGCTGCGGCGACGGCACGCCAACGCCGGGCGCCGGCGGCTGCACGAGCATTTCTGGATGCACGGGCTGCCGTTCAAGATGCGGTTCCCGCGCTCGCGCCTCTACATCAGCGTGCTGATGCCGCTGACTCTGAGCTTCGCGGTCGGCCTGCTGTCCGGCGTCATGGGCGTCGGCGGCGGGTTCGTCATGGTGCCGGCCATGATCTACCTGCTCGGCATGCCGACCCAGGTGGTGCCGGGCACCGCCCAGGTGCAGATCGTCTTCGTGGCCGCCAGCGCCACGCTGCTCCAGGCGATCCAGCACCAGACCGTCGATGCGCTGCTGGCCTTCATCCTGCTGATCGGCGGCGTCGTCGGCTCGCATTTCGGCTCGGTCATGAGCCAGCGCCTGCGCGGCGAGCAGCTGCGTGGCCTGCTCGCGCTCGTGCTGCTCGCGGTCGCCGGCAAGCTGCTGTTCGACCTCACGGTGACGCCGGACGACATCTTCTCCGTGTCGTTTCCCGGCCGGCGCTGACGGGCCGCGCGATGACGTCCCGCGCCGCGGCCCTCCTCGCCCTCGTCCTGATCGCTGCCATGGCCGCGGCGCGGCCGGGCCGGGCGGAGCCGCTGGCGGCCGACGTCTCCAGCCATCTCATCGCCATCACGACCGGGTTCACCGGGAGCGAGGTCGTGCTGTTCGGGTCGACCGACGGCCCGGGCGACGTCGTCGTGCTGGTGCGTGGGCCGGAGGGGCGCACCACGGTGCGCCGCAAGGACCGGGTCGCCGGCTTCTGGATCAATGTCCAGAGCGTCGTCTTCGACCGCGTCCCGGCCTACTTCGCGATCGCCGCGACCCGCGACCTGACGCTCTTCACCAGCCCGGCGCTGCGCCTGCGCGAGCAGCTCGGCACGCAGTTCCTGCGCGTCGACCCGCGCGGCGCGGTGGCGCCCGCCGTCGCCGAGCGCTTCCGGGATGCCCTGCTGCGCAACCGCCAGGCGGACGGCCTCTACGCCGCCGCCCCCGTCGCGGTCCGCTTCCTCGGCGAACGGCTGTTCCGCACCAACGTGCGCTTCCCCGCCAACGTGCCGACCGGCACCTACACGGTCGACGTGCTGCTGGTGCGCGAGGGCGAGGTGGTCGCCGCCCAGGCGACACCGCTCGTCATCAGCAAGATCGGCGTCGGTGCCGACATCGCCGACGTCGCGCACCGCTATGCCGCGATCTACGGGATCGTTGCCGTCATCGCCGCGGCGATGGCAGGATGGTTGGCCGGTATCATCTTCCGCCGCGCCTGATCGCCATGACCGCGTCCACCGCCGCACCCCGCGTCTTCCTGGTCGTCGTCGACGACAGCGACGAGCTTCGGGTGGCGCTGCGTTATGCCTGCCGCCGGGCGCGCCGGACGGGCGGCCGCGTGGCGCTGCTCTACGTCGTGGACACCGACGACGACGGCGGCCAGTGGATGGGCGTGAAGGAGCTGATGCGCGAGGAGAAGCGCGCGGAGGCCGAGGCCCTTCTCAGCAAGCTGGCCGAAGAGGTCGAGCAGACATCGGGCGGCATCCCCGTGCTCTATGTCCGCGAGGGCCGGCGCCGCGACGAGCTGCTGAAGCTGATCGACGAGGACCCCTCGATCTCCATCCTCGTGCTGGCCGCGTCCACCTCGCCGGACGGGCCAGGGCCGCTGATCAGCTACCTCGCCGGCAAGTACTCCCACCGCCTCAAGATTCCCGTCACCATCGTGCCGGGCTCGCTGACGGACGACCAGATCGCCGCCCTGGCGTAGGGCGGCCACACAAAGCCCCAGGCGACGAATGGTTGATCGCGCGCCGGCCACCGCCCAAATTCAGGGGCGAACGGCGGCGATGCCCGCCCATGCCGCCCGGAGGCCGCTTCCATGTTCATCCAGACCGAGACGACGCCGAACCCCGCCACGCTGAAGTTCCTGCCCGGCCGCGACGTCATGTCCGCCGGCACCGCGGACTTCCCCAACCGCGACGCCGCGGCCCGGTCGCCGCTGGCGCAGCGCCTGTTCGACGTGGACGGCGTCAACGGCGTCTTCCTCGGCGGCGATTTCGTCACCGTCACCAAGGCCGCCGACAAGGAATGGTACACGCTGAAGCCGTCGATCCTCGGCGTCATCATGGAGCACTTCACCGCCGGCCGGCCGGCGGTCCTGGCCGAGGCGCCCACGGAGGCGGCAGACGGCGACGACGACGAGATCGTGGTCCAGATCAAGGAGCTGCTCGATACCCGCGTCAGGCCCGCCGTCGCCCAGGACGGCGGCGATATCGTCTTCCACGGCTTCGAGGACGGGGTCGTCTACCTGCACATGCAGGGCTCCTGCGCGGGGTGCCCCAGCTCGACCGCGACCCTGAAGTCCGGCATCGAGAACATGCTGCGTCACTACATCCCCGAGGTGGTCGAAGTGCGCGCGGTGATGTGAGCGCGTGCCGCAAGGGGGGCCGGACATGACACGGACGCTGGACGATGCGGCGCTCGACACGATCTTCCGCAGCGCGCGCACGCACAATGCCTGGCGGCCCGAGCCGGTGGACGACGCGCTGCTGCGGCGGGTCTGGGACCTGGCGCGGATGGGGCCGACCAGCGCCAACTCGTCGCCCATGCGCGTCGTCTTCGTGAAGTCGGCCGAAGCCAAGGCGAAGCTCTCGCCCGCGCTCAGCGAAGGCAATCGCGCCAAGACCATGGCCGCGCCCGTGACTGCGGTCGTCGCCCACGACACCCGCTTCTTCGAGCTGCTGCCGCAGCTCTTCCCGCACGACCAGAGCGCCCGGTCGTGGTTCGACGCGCCCGGCAAGGAGGCTCACGCCGCGACGACGGCGATGCGCAACGGCTCGCTCCAGGGGGCCTACCTGATCATCGCCGCCCGCGCGCTCGGCCTCGACTGCGGGCCGATGTCGGGCTTCGACAACGCCAAGGTCGACGCCGCCTTCTTCCCCGATGGCCGCTGCCGCTCGAACTTCCTGTGCAACCTCGGCTACGGCGACGCGAGCGTGCTGTTCCCGCGCAGCCCGCGCCTGGACTTCGACGAAGCCTGCCGGATCGCCTGAGCCGGCGCCCCGCCAGCGTCACATCATCGGCGGGGCCATGGTGCCGTCGGCGATCAGCGGATACCGCCGCGCCTCGAAGAGCTGATAGTGCCACCACTCCTTGCCGTAGAAGTCCCAGCCCGCGGCCGTCATCAGGCCCAGCAGGAGCAGGCGGTTGCGCTGCGCCTCGGCGGGCACGTCCGTGCGGCCGTGATGGGACTGATCGACCACCGCGTCGAAGCCGGTCCCCATCTCGAGCGGCCGGCCCTCGCCGTCGGCCAGCGTGAGGTCGATCGCCACGCCGCGCGAATGCGGGGACCCGCGGCGGGGATCGGCCACGAAGGTCGGATCGGGGCAGGCCTCCCACAACCGCCATTGCGCCTCCGGCGGCCGGTAGGCGTCGAAGATCGTCAGCCGCAGGCCGAGGCCACGGGCGAGCTCGGCCGCGCGCGCGAGCTTCGCCGCGGCGTCGGCATGGAGATGGCAGGCGGGGCGGCGGTAGATCGGTCGGCCGGTGAGATTGTCGGCGGTGCCATAGGCCAGGGCGATCGAGATATCTGGCCAGGAGGCGTCGATGGCGGCGAGCATGGCGTGGAGCGGCTCTCCCTTGGGAGGCCGATGGCTAGCATCAGGGGACGGGCGGCGCCATGACCACGCTGCTCGCCATCGACAGCGCGGGCGCCGCCTGCTCCGTCGCGGTCGCGCGTGACGGACGCATCCTGGCGCGCGCCGCCGCGGACGCCGACCGGGGGCATGCCGCGCGCCTGGCGCCGCTCGCCGCCGAGGTGTTTCGGGGGGCGGGCGTCGCGGCGGCGGACCTCCACGCGGTGGTGGCCACGGTCGGCCCCGGCAGCTTCACGGGCCTGCGGGTCGGCCTCGCCTTCGCCCATGGTATCGCGCTCGCCGCCGGCGTGCCGGTGCATGGCATGTCGAGCTTCCGCGCCCATGCCGCGGCGGTCGGCACCGATGCCGGCGCGCGGCCCCTCGTCGTGGCGCTCGACAGCCGCCGGGCGGAGCGCTTCTTCCAGGTGGTGACCGGGTGGCACGAAGGCGAGCCCTTCGCGGCGACGCCCGAGGACGCGGTCGCCCGCCTGCCGGCGGGCCCGCTCCTCCTCGCCGGCGACGCGGCCGCCGACCTGCATGCCGCGATCGCGGCGGCGGGCGGCAGCGCGCAGGTCCTGCGGGCCGGGCCGGCCGACGCGGCGGCGGTCGCACTGTCGGCCGCGGCCATGCTCGCCCGCGGCCTGCCGCTGCCGCCGGCCCGGCCGGTCTATCTGCGCCCGCCGGACGTCACCTTGCCGGCCGCCGCTCCATGACCGCGTCCTTCCGGCCGCTCGCCGCCGCCGACGCGCGGTGGGTGGCGTCGCTGCACGCCCGCTGCTTCCCGCGCGAGGGCTGGCGCGAGACGTCCTGGCGCGAGCTCCTGGCCCAGCCGGGCGTAGGCGGGACGGTCGCCATGGTCGCCGACGCGCCCGCAGGTGTCGTGCTGTGGCGCATCGCGGCCGACGAGGCCGAGATCCTGACGATCGGCGTCGTGCCGGAGCAGCGGCGGTCCGGCCTCGGACGGCTCCTTCTCGAGCATGCGCTGGGGCGACTGCCGCCGGCGGTCGCGACGATGTTCCTCGAGGTCGCCGCCGACAACCTCGCCGCCCGCGGGCTCTATGCGGGGCGGGGCTTCGTCGCCGCCGGAATCCGCAAGGGATACTATCGCCGGGGGCGCGACACCATGGACGGCTTGCTGATGAGAATTGATCGCGCTACATCTTCACCCTGGGGGAAATCAGGCTCGAAACATCAGCGACATAGGCGGGGAACGGCATGACGGGTATAGTCGCGGACCGACCGAAGACGGAGAGCCCCGTGCCCTCGCGTATCGAACGCCTTTGCATGGACAAGGGCCTGAAGATGACGGAACAGCGCCGCATCATCGCGCAGGTGCTGTCGGATTCCAGCGATCATCCCGACGTGGAAGCGGTGCATCGGCGGGCGACCGAGATCGATCCGCGCATCTCCATCGCCACGGTCTACCGCACGGTCCGCCTCTTCGAGGAAGCGAGCATCCTCAACCGCCACGATTTCGGCGACGGACGGGCACGCTACGAGGAGACGCCGGACGAGCACCATGACCATCTGATCGATGTCGAGAGCGGGCGGGTGATCGAGTTCCACAACGAGGAGATCGAGGCGCTGCAGGAGAAGATCGCGGCCAATCTCGGCTTCCGCCTCGTCGGGCACCGCCTAGAGCTTTACGGCGTGCCGATCGATCGCCCGGAAAGGCCGAAGAAGCGGTGACGCTGGGCACCACGATGAGCAGGCCCGCGCTGGCCGACCGAGCCCCCGGCCCCGCCTGGGGCGTGCAGGGCCTGTCGATCCGGTCGGGCAGGATGGAGGTGCGGCTCGCCCGCACCGAGGAGGACATCGACGCCGCCCAGGCGCTGCGCTACCGCGTCTTCTACGAGGAGATGGCAGCCCGCCCCAGCGCCGAGATGGCGGCGACCGGCCGCGACTTCGACAGTTTCGACCCGCTCTGCGACCATCTTCTCGTCATCGACCACGAGCGCGGCGCGGGTGCCGCGGGCGTCGTCGGCACCTATCGCCTGATCCGGCGGGAGGCCGCCCGCCGGCACGGCGGCTTCTACACCGCGGCCGAGTACGACATCGCTAAGCTCGAGGCCTATCCCGAGGAGATCCTGGAGCTCGGGCGATCCTGCGTCGATGCCGGCTATCGCAACCGGCCGACCATGCAGCTCCTGTGGCGCGGCATCGCGGAATACGTCTTCCACCACCGCATCGCGCTGATGTTCGGCTGCGCCAGCCTGCCGGGAACCGACCCCGCGTCGCTCGCCCTGCCGCTAACCTATCTCTACCACCACCATCTGGCGCCGCCGGCGCTACGGCCGCGCGCCATCGAGACGCGCTACGTCGACATGCGCCTCATGGCCCCGGACGCCGTCCACCCGATGCGGGCGCTGGGCGAGCTGCCGCCGCTGGTGAAGGGCTATCTGCGGCTGGGCGGCTTCGTCGGCGACGGCGCCGTGGTCGACGAGCAGTTCAACACGACGGACATCTGCATCGTCGTGAAGACCGAACTGATCACCGAGAAGTACTACAA
>JBFWXJ010000101.1:0-15615 GCA_050187535.1 Alphaproteobacteria bacterium
CGAACAGGCTCAGCTGCATCGCCAGATGCAGGGCGTGATGACGCATCGCCGCGTCGAGGACGGGCGGCGCATGCCAAGTCCAAAGGAGGACGATCTGTCCGACGGTGGCCGCCGGAAGGACCGCCGACATCGGGCTGCGACGGAGCGCCGGAACGGCGAGTACCAGGGCGGGGGCGACGAGATTCATCAGCAGCAGATGCCAGCCCATATGCTCGACCAACGGATCCGACATCTGCCGTTGCGCCCCCATGCGTGCCCGATCGGTTGCTAACGCACGGCGAGCCGCCGAAGTTCCCGGGAGGAGCGGCCGGGGCGGATTTCAGCCGACGGAACCGCCGTCCCGCCCAGAAGTTGCAGTATCGGCGAAGACGGGGGAGGCAGCGGAGCCGGGGATCGAGATGAGCTATTTCAGATTTGGCGCGATGGTCGCGATTTCGACCGTCCTGATGTTCGGGCTCATGTACCTCAACGTGTACGCCGGCTCGCATATCTGGTTCAGCGAGACGCGGGCATGGATGGCGCTCGTCATGGGCGCGGTCATGGCGATGGTGATGCTCGCATTGATGTGGCCCATGTACCCGGGGCGTTCGGTGAAGCTTGCGGTCATGGCCTCGAGCGTAGCGATCTTCGCGGCGAGCCTGTGGCTCGTGCGCAGCCAGACGACCGTCGGCGACGTGGACTATATGAAGGCGATGATTCCGCACCACTCGATCGCAGTGTTGACGAGTGCCCGTGCCCATATCCGCGACCCTGAGGTGCGCAAGCTGGCCGATGGAATTCTCGAAACGCAGATTCGCGAGATAGCGGAGATGGAGCGGTTGATCGGACGTCTGGAGAGGGAGCCCGTACCGGCAGGCGCCCCCGACCTTCCCGCATCGTCGGCGGCTGAGACGCGATAGGGGAACTCCGCGCCGGGCGCTACGTTGATCGGCGCCATGAAACTCTTCGAGTGCCAGGGCTGTGACCAGCCCGTCTATTTCGAGAACACGCTCTGCGGCAGCTGCGGCCGTCGGCTCGGCTATATCGCCGAGCTGGCCGATGTTTCCGCGTTGGAGGAGGAGCCCGACGGCTGGCGGGCGCTGGCCGCCCCCGAGCGGCGCTGGCGCTACTGTGCCAATGCCGAGCACGGCGTCTGCAACTGGCTGGTGCCCGCCGACGAGGATCAGCGCTTCTGCGTCGCTTGCCGGCACAACCGCACCATCCCGGACCTCGGGCCGCCCGCGAACCTCGATCTCTGGCGACGGATCGAGATCGCGAAGCATCGCCTCGTGTACACGATCCTCGCCCTCGGCCTGCCCGTCGCGCCCAAGACGTCGGCGGGCGACGGCGGCCTCGCCTTCGACTTCCTCGCCGATCCGCCGGCGCCCGGCGCCCCCAAGGTGATGACCGGTCACGACGATGGCCTGATCACCTTGAATCTGGCCGAGGCCGACGACGCACGGCGCGAGGAGACCCGCGCCGCCATGGGCGAGCCCTATCGCACCCTGCTCGGCCATCTGCGTCACGAGGTGGGCCACTACTACTGGGACCGTCTCGTCGCGGCCGACGCGGCCGTGCTGGAGGAGTTCCGCGCCATCTTCGGCGACGAGCGCCAGGACTATGCCGCGGCGCTCGCGAGGCACTATGCCGACGGCCCCCCCGCCGACTGGCGCGACCGCTTCGTCAGCGCCTATGCCGCCGCCCATCCCTGGGAGGACTTCGCGGAGACCTGGGCGCACTACCTGCACATCGTCGACACGCTGGAGACGGCGGGCACTTTCGGGCTGCGGGTGCGCCCGCGCATCGCCGTCGGCGCGGAGCTGGCGACACGCGTCGATTTCGACCCGCATCAGTCGGTCGGCATCGAGCGGCTGGTCGAGGCGTGGCTGCCGCTGACCTATGCGATGAACAGCCTGAACCGCAGCATGGGGCAGCCCGACCTCTACCCCTTCGTGCTGTCGCCGACCGCGATCGCCAAGCTCGGCTTCGTCGACCGGCTGGTGCATCGCCCCGCGGCGGCCGTTGCCGCGGCACCCGCGGACGGGTGAAAGTCGCCGCCGAAGGGGCGACTCGGGCCCGGCAACCCGGAAGGGGCGCATGGAGGGGGGAGCGACCAACGGCAACGCCAGCCCGCGCCAGCGGCAGATCGTCGACATGGTGGGGCTGCGCGGCTTCGTGCCGATCGACGAGCTGGCGCAGCATTTCCGCGTCACCGCGCAGACCATCCGCACCGACGTCAACCGGCTTTGCCGCGACGGGCTGTTGCGCCGCTTCCATGGCGGCGTCGGGCTCGTCTCGACCCAGGACAACGCGACCTTCGCCAAGCGACGCGTCCTGCGACACGCCGAGAAGGCGCGCATCGCCCAGCGCCTCGCCGCGCACATTCCCGACCAGGCGTCGCTTTTCCTGCACTACGGCACGACGATGCAGGCGGTGGCCGCAGCCCTCGCGAAGCATCGCGGCCTGCTGGTCGTCACCAACAATATCGGCGCTGTGGCGACGCTGCGCCCGGCCGCCGACTCCCAGGTCTTCCTCGTCGGCGGAAGGGTCAGCGCGGCCGAGCAATGCACCCAGGGCGAGGCGGCGACCGCGTTCATCGACCGCTTCAACGCCGATTTCGGCGTGCTCAGCGTCGGCTCGGTCGGGCCGGACGGCACGCTCTACGAATTCGGCTACGAGGCGGCGGAGACGGCACGCGCCATGATGGCCAACGCCAAGCAGGTCTACCTTGCCGTCGATGGTCACAAGTTCGAGCGCAAGGGGCTCGTCAAGGTTGGCAGTCTGGACGCGGTGTCGGCCCTGTTCACCGATCGCGAGCCCCCCGAGCCGATCCGCCGGATCCTGGCCGAGCGCGGAGCCGCCGTGCACGTCGCCTGAGTCAGGCGGTGCCGTGGGCCGCCGCGGCGAGGTTGCGCAGCTTGGCGATCACCGTCGCCCGATCGAGCATGATGAGGCCGCAGTCGGGTGCCGCGATCAGGCGGTCGGAGTCGATATGCTCCAGCACGGACGTCAGGCGGTCGCGGATCTCCTCCACGGTCTCGACGCGCGTTCGGGCAATCTCGATCACGCCCAGGATCAGTGTCTTCGTCGGGAAACGCTCGATCAGCGACAGGTCGTTGCGGCGATGTGCGTCCTCGATGGAGATGGCGTCGATCGAGGTGGCTTCCAGCGCATCGGCGAGAGAGAAATAGGTGCTGCGGTCGGCCTTCGGGAAGTCCTCCAGGTCGAGGGCGGCCGGGTAGCCGCAGCAGATGTGGACCGCGCGGCGGGCGGAGCGGGCGACGCCGGAGAAGCAGCGGTCGAGCATCTCCACGCCCCAGGCGAGTGCCCGCTCGGGCTGGCGGGCGAAGACCGGCTCGTCGACCTGGATCCAGCGGCATCCCGCGTCCGCCAGCGCGCGGATCTCGACCGCCAGCGCATCGGCCAGGTCCGCGGCCAGCCGCCGCTCGTCGCCGTAGTGCGCGTCGGCGGTCGAATCGATGATCGTCATCGGGCCGGGCAGCGTCATCTTGACCGGGCGGTCCGTCGCGGATTGCGCGACCTGCCAGTCGGCGACGATGCCGGGCGCGCCCGCGGCGACCGGCCCGACGATGGCCGGCACGGCAGCCTGCCAGCTCCCGCCGCGCATCGCCTTCGACGTCAGGTTCACGAAGTCGAAGCCGGTGAAGCGCCGGCACTGGTGATAGATGTAGTGCTCGCGGCGGACCTCGCCGTCGGTCGGGATGTCGATGCCGCAGTCGACCTGCTCGCGCACGACATCGATGGTGCCGCGGTCGATCAGGTCCTCGTCGCCGCCGTCCTTCGTCGCCAGGAACCGCTGATAGGCTTCGGTCGGGTTCCAGCGGCCGGGCGCCAGGGTGCGCCGGATTTCGAACCAGTTCGGCACCCGCACGTAGTCGGGCTTCGGGTAGGAGCCGATCGTCGTGGTGGCGATGGGCAAGCGGGCCTCCGGAAGGGGATGGGTCAGCGGCGGGCGGAAAGGAGCGCGTCGGCCACTTCGGCGAAGCCGTCGCCGCCGCGGCTCGGCGCGACGTAGGTCGGCTCCGCCTCGATGCGGCCGACGAAGTCCAGCACGTTGGCGACGCCGACCGAGTTCGGGAAGAAATCGAACATCGTCGAATCGTTCGGCGAATCGCCGACGAAGACGAAACGCTCCGGCTCGGCCCGGACGTCGATCGCAAACGCGTCGGCGAGGAAGCGCTCGGTCATCGCGAGCTTGCTGAACTCGCCGAACCAGATGTTCACGTGGATCGAGGAGACGCGGACGGTGGCGCCCGCCTCCTGCGCCAGCGCCACGATGCGGTCGAGTTCCGCCCGCGAGAGGGCGTCGGCATCCTCGCACCAGTCGATCGCGAGATCGCTCTCCCGGTAACCCTGGTCGGAAGCCGGCCGGGCGGCGGGCACTGCCTCTGCGATGCGCGCGGTCAGCGCGTCGAGCCGGGCACGGTCGTCCCGGCGCCGTTCGGCATCGAACCAGTAACCCCGCGCGATGCGCCGGCCGGCGTGATCGTGGCGGAACCAGAGCGCGCCGTTCTCGCCTACCACTCCCGCGACCGGCCACTGCCGGGCGATCAGGTCGCACCAGCCGGCGGGACGGCCGGTGACGGGCACGACACTGATGCCGGCCTCTGCGAGCCGGTGCAGAGCCGCGAAGGCGGCCGGGCGCAGCAGGCCGTCGACGGTCAGCGTGTCGTCGATGTCGGTCAGCACGCAGGAGACGCGCCGGCGCGCCTCGGCCGGGAACTCGGCGAGCGGCCGCAGGGAAGGGGCGGTCATGCGCCGGCTGGTACGACGGTCGAGCCGCGCACGGTGCTCTCGACCAGCACCATCAGGGCCAGCGTCGGCACCAGGAGGAACAGGCCGAGCGCGGCGGCCTGCTGCGGGTGCAGGTAGTAGCCGCCGACGAACTGGTAGATCTGCACCGGGATGGTCTCGATGGCGGGGTAGCCGAGAAGGAGGATGAGGACGAACTCGTTGAGCGACCACGAGAACGCGAAGATGCCGCCTGCCATCACCCCCGGCCACACCAGCGGCAGGTAGACGCGGCGCAGCACATGGAGCCGCCCGGCGCCGAGGTTGCGCGCCGCCTCCTCATATTCCGGCGGCACCATGATGAACGAGCCGACCATGGCGCGGAGCGCGTAGGGTACCGCCATGATCATGTGCGCGGCGACGACGCCCGGCAGCGAGGAGAGCAGGCCCATCTTGGCGTAGACCGGCAGCAGCCCGATGCCGACGGCGATCGTCGGGAAGGCGAGCGGCACGCTGGAGAAGCCCTCGACGAGCGCGATCAACCGGCTGTTGCTGCGCCGCGTCCGCGCGCCGAAGACATAGGCGGCGGGGAACGTGACCAGCAGCGTCACCACCGTGACGATGGCGGCGATCATGTAGCTGTTGATCATCGCATTCACGATGTTGCCGAGGCCGAGCAGCCGCTCGAACCAGCGGGTGCCGAACTCCTGCGGCCACCACCAGTGCGACGGGAACCACTTCGTGGCGAAGGCATAGAGGAAGACCACGAGGACCGGCAGCAGGATGAGCAGGGCCACCAGCGCCAGGATGGCGCGGTCGACGGCGCGGCGGGCGAGACTGCTACGCATGGGTCTTCGCCCTCTGCAGGGCCCGCGTGTAGAAGGCCGCGATCACCAGCGCGATGACGATGTAGACGACCGACGTCGTGTAGCCGGCCAGCCAGTTCCCCTGGTCCTTGGCGTTCACGTAGATGAACACCGACAGGAACTGCGGCCAGCTCGCGCCCAGCACGAACGGGATCGAGAAGGCGATGAACAGCGCCAGGAAGTTCAGCAGCAGGACCGACAGCAGCCCGTAGCCCACCAGCGGCAGGTAGACCCGCCGGATGATGCGGCCGGTGCGGGCACCCAGCGTGCGCGCGGCCTCCTCGTAGGAGGGATCGATCATCTGCAACAGGCCGTGGATGATGACGAAGGCGTAGGGGAATCGCATCCACGAGCCGCAGACGATGATGCCGATGCCGAGTGGGTCGGAGACGAGTGCCGGTGCCTGCTCGGCCAGGGCCAGGTACTCGACCAGCAGCTTGTGCGTGAGGATGCCGATATAGCCCTTCGGGTAGAGCAGGACCCAGAAGACGAAGGCCGTCACCAGGTACGGCATGAACAGCGGAATCTTGACCAGGAACGAGAAGACCGGCCCCAGGCGGATGCCGCGGAAGCGCATGAAGAGCGCCAGCGCCAGCCCCAGCCCGGTTGAGACCGCGGTCGTGATCGCCGTCACCTTGAAGGTGAACCAGAGTGCGGCGAGGCTCGGCTTCGAAGGGTCGAAGAAGTCGGCGAAGCCGGCCAGCGTGAACGTGCCCGTGAGCCCGGGAGCCACGGTCGTCAGCCCGACGGACGAGAGGACGGCGATCACCAGCGGCACGCCGACCATCGCGCCCAGGAAGAGCGCGAGGGGTGCCACCAGCAGCAGATCGCCGATGTGCCGGCGCGAGGCCATGCGGGAAGACGCCTTCGGAAGGAAGAGGGGGCGGCCGGCGCGGGAGGAACCTCGCCGGCCGCCCGACGAGGCTACTTGCGCGCGATCCGGTCGACCCACTCGGTCATCATCTGGAACATGTACTCACCGTGCCGCGCGCCCATCCGGCCGAGGTCCCGCCACTCCCGCAGGTTCTGCACCGGATGCCAGGGCTGGTTGCGTTCCTTCTCGGGGAACTTCTCCCAGGCCTCGGTCACGACCGGATACGACGCCATGATCCGCGGCACCTCCATCTGCGCCTCGACAGACAGCAGGTAGTCGAGGAAGAGGAGGGCTGCTGCCTTGTGCGGCGCATTGGTCGGGATGGTGAAGCCGTCGCAGGGCGAGAAGATGCCGGGCTCCGGCACGAACATGCCGAGCCGGTCGGGATCGAGGCGGCCGCCGCGCACCTCCTGCGCCATGGTGCCGTCCCAGTTCGGGCAGAACAGCACCTCCTCGGCGGAGAACAGCTGGGCGACGGCGTTGTTGCCCTGCGGATAGGTGCCGGGGCGGTACATGTACTGCTCCAGCTCCTTCAGGTAGTCCCAGAGCGGCTTCCAGTCGGCCGCCGCCACGTCTTTGCTGAAGGGGCGGAACGCGTATTTCTCGTAGCCGCCGGTCAGCTGGTAGATGAGCATCATCACCCAGGTGTGGCCGCTGCCGCCCTTGTTGACGTCGCAATAGGTGAATTTGCCCTTGTTGCGTTTTGCCCAGTCGAGCACGCCGTCGACCGTCTTGGGCATGTCCGCCAACTTGAACTTCGTCTTGTCGTAGACGAAGCAGTCCTGGTAGTTGACCTGCGGTACGAAGCAGCCATAGGTCGGCACCATGTCGTGCACGAAGCGGCCGAGCTCCGGCCGGTAGGCGACCTTGCGAGCGTTGGGCAGCATGTCGAGGATCGGCACCTCCCATACGCCGCCGCCCTGCATCAGGTTCGAGAAGGGCTTGCCCCACAGGAAGATCGCGTCGATCGATCCCTGCTCCTTCTTCTCCTTCACCTCGTTCAGTACCTGCTGCTGGGCCGCAAACCAGTCGCCGTGGCGATAGACCGCCTTGATGCCGGTCTTGCGCTCGAACTGGGTGCAGAGCTTGGTGAACATCTCCTTGGCTTCGGCCGAGCCCCAGGCGCTGACCAGCACCTGGCCCTCCTGCTTGGCGAGCCGCTCGACCTCGCCCCAGGAGGGGAACCACTTCGGATAGGCGGACGGCGGATTGCCGTTGGGCTCCATCGTCAGGTCGGGACGGAAGGGGGCCGCCTGCGCTTCGTGGCCGACATGGCCGAGCGCCGACAGCGACAGCGCGGCCGTCCCGGCCGCCCGGATGAAGCCGCGCCGCGCGAGCTGCGGCCGGCCGATCTCGCTTCCCGTCGAACCCGTGGTCCTGCGCGCCATCTCTTCCCTCCCCGCCGCTTCGGTTGGCCCGGCGGCATTGCAGGAGCGATGGTAGGAGTGTCGCTTTTGCTTTCGCAAGCGAAACTCATGTTGCAATGCGAAAGTCACGTATTTGCTGCGGTGCAATGAAAGGGAACTGCCGTACGCGAACGATGGCCGCCGCGAAGAATTGACAGGTCGATCGGGTCGCGCGATTTTCGTATCCGAAAGAAAGATGCCCACCGGAGGAACGCGTTACCGATGAGCGATGCCGAAACGGCCAGCCGCCCGGCACGGCCGGTGCCGTGGGGGCGCCTTCCCGATCCGCCGCTCATCGTCGCCCATCGCGGCGCCGCCGCCCTATGGGTCGAGAACAGCCTCGACGCCTTCGCCCGCTCGCTCGCCGCCGGCTGGCGCGCGGTCGAGTTCGACGTCCATTTCACCCGCGACGGCGTGCCGGTGGTGATCCACGATCTCACCCTCGACCGCACGACCGACGGCAGCGGTCCCGTCGCGGACATGGACCTGGCGCAGCTTCGCAGGCTGCGCCTCAAGGGCACGGCCGGTGCCATGGTGCCGACGCTCCACGAGGTGCTGGACCTGCTGCGGGCCGAGGGTGGTCTGGCGATCGTCGAGGTCAAGTTCGCCGCCGGTACGCCCCTTCACGCCCGCAACTGTGCGGCGCTCACGGATGTGCTGCAGCAGGCCCGCATGCGCGAGCGCGTGACGATCACGGCATTCGACTGGCGATCCATCGCCGAGATCGCCGGCAGCGGGGCTGGGTTCGACCTGACCGGCGTCCTGCGCGCGGCGGATGTGCCCGACGCGGCCGCCGCGACGGCCTGGGCACGCCGCCTCAAGGAGATGGGCGGCCGCCAGCTTCTCGTTCAGCACACGGCGATCGACGCCGCGGTTGTCGCGGCGTGTGCCGCGGAGGGGATCGGCCTCGGCGCGTGGACCCCGAACGAAGCCGAGGACCTGGCGCGGCTCGGCGCGATCGGCGTCGACTGGATCATCACCGACCGGCCCGACCGTGCCCCGGGCTGGAGGGCGCACCCCACGGGAGCGAACTCATGACCGGCATCCGCCTCGAAGGTATCGTCAAGCGGTACGGCACGGCGGCGGCCGCCGAGATCGACCGGCTCGAGATCGGCAATGGCGAGATCGTCTCGTTGCTGGGTCCGAGCGGCTGCGGCAAGACGACGACGCTGCGCATCGTCGCGGGCCTGATCGAGCAGGACGCGGGCGACCTGTGGTTCGGCGATCGCCTCGTCAACGACGTGCCGCCGGAGCGGCGCAACGCGGCGATGGTGTTCCAGAACTACGCGCTCTTCCCGCACATGACCGTGCGCCAGAACATCGCGTTCGGCCTGGAGGTGCGCAAGCTGCCACGTGCCGAGATCGAGAGTCGCATCGCCCGCGTGCTCGACCTCGTGAAGCTGCCGGGCACCGCCGACCGGCTGCCCAAGCAGCTCTCGGGGGGGCAGCAGCAGCGCATCGCGATCGCGCGCGCGGTCGCGACCGAGCCCGACGTGCTGCTGTTCGACGAGCCGCTGTCCAACCTCGACGCCAAGCTGCGCGAGTACATGCGCTTCGAGCTGCGCAAGCTGCTCGAGCAGCTCCGCATCACCACCCTCTACGTGACCCATGACCAGGCAGAGGCGATGGTCATCTCCGATCGTATCGTCGTCATGGACAAGGGCTCGATCGTCCAGGCCGACGCGCCGCACCGCGTCTACCGCGACCCGGCCTCGCGTTTCGTGGCGGAGTTCGTCGGCACGGCCAGCTTCATCGAGGGCCGTGTCGATTCGTGGGACGAAGCCGCCGGCCGCGGCGTCGTCGCGACGCCGGACGGACACCGGCTGGCGGCGCGCGGCCGCGCCCACCGGCCGGGCGACTCGGTCGTGCTGTGCGCCCGGCCCGAGGCGATCGCGCTGTATCCCGCCGGCGCGGTCAGGGCGGGCGATCTCGCGGGGGTTGTCGAGGCGATCGTCGACCTCGGCGAGACGGTCGACTGGCACGTGCGCGTCGGCGACCGCGTGCTGCGCACCCGCAGCCTCGCCGGCCCGCGCCCGGCCGGCGCGGGCGAGGCCGTCTCGGTGCGGCTCGATCCCGAGCGCTGCTACGTCGTCGCGGCGTAGGCCGAACTACGGCGCCGCACCCACCGGCGCCGCCTCGCCGTTGGCGCCGACGATCAGCATCCGTCCGCGCTCCGCCTCCGCATAGGCGGCCACGAGGTTCGGCGGCCGATAGGTCTCGTCGGAGAGCCTCGCGACGGCGCTCCAGTGCAGGGCTTCGCCGATCGGCCGCGAATGCGGCTTGATCGTCGGGAGGCGGAAGCCGGCGGGCGGTATCGCGTCGAAGCGGTTGATGGTGCGGATCAGCGGCGTCCGTCGGCTCTGGCCGTAGAGCCAGGAACGCGATTCGTAGAGCTCGCCCATCGGGTCCGGGTGCAGGCGGTCCTCGGCCATCGTCACTTCTGGGCAGTACCGGCGCAGGCGGTTCAGCATCCATTCCAGCGTCAGGTCCGACAGCCCGGTGTCCTTGTAGCCGCCGCCGATGTTGGAATGGACGCCGGGGAACCAGACCTGCTCCACCGTCCGATAGCCGCGGTGCCGCGGCTCGTCCCAGATCGCCGGCTCGAACTCGATGCGCTTCTCGTCGATGCCGAGCGCGTGGCAGGAGTGGTCGACGACGCTGCTGACCTCGGTGTCGTGGAAGGCGAACCGGTGGCGGCCGATCCAGTTGAGCCAGCGACGGGGGATGCCGAGCGCGCCGACCGTGTCGAAGACGCCGAGGAAGCGCACACGGGCGCCGGAATGCGTCAGGTGATCCAGGCGCACGCGGTCGGCCGGATAGCGCTCCTTGGGCGGCGTGCGGTAGTAGTTCCAGGCGAAGGCCAGCGTGCGGCGGTCGCATTGCTGGGGACGCAGCAGGCCGCTCGCCGACAGGAAGCCGCACAGGCTGCGCGCGGTGAAGGCGCCGCGCGAGAAGCCGAAGACGTGGATGCCGTCGCCGTCTTCGTAGAACTGCGCGAGGAAGCGGTAGGCCTGCAGCACGTTTTCGCTGAGGCCGATGCCGAGCAGCCCGCCGGTGAAGCGGTCGATGCCGCCAGCCGTGCCGACGCCGGTGTCGTAGTAGACGCGCTGGGCCGGTGCGGCCTCCGGCTTCGGCTCGACCAGGCGCGCGATGCGGCCGATGTTGGTGAGCGGGGTCGGACGGTCGGCATCGTTCCAGGTGCCGTCGAGGCAGACGACGAGGTTCTTCATCGCACCTCCTGCCGGCCGGGGCGCCTAGAGCTCCAGCCGGAACACGATCTCGTTCTGCGGGCTGCGGCCGTTCTCGATCCAGCCGGCCTTGCGGTAGAAGCCCTCCGCACGGGTGCCCGCGCCGGTCGAGAGGGTGGCCGTCCCCCATCCCGCCGCGCGAATCCGCTGGCAGGCGCGGGCGAGCAGCGCGCGGCCGATGCCGCGGCCGTCGTGGCCGGGCGCGACGAAGAGCGCCCAGACGCTGCCGTCGCGGGTGTCCACCGCGGAGAATCCCTGGATCTCGCCCGCTTCGTCCCATACCCACATCGCGTCGTCGGCGATGACGCGGTCGGCGTCGGCCCGCGTCACCTTGCCGGGGTCGGATAGCAGGTTCTCCGTCACCGCCATGCGGATGCGCCAGATGTCGGGGATGTCCGCCGCCGTCGCCGGCCGGATCGGCGGCGTCACGGGCGGCCGCCCCGAGTCCTGTTGAAGCGGCCGTGGAACGCCTCGCGCATCCGCTGCAGCACCACGAACAGGGTCGGAATGACGAAGATGCCTACGACGGAGGCTGCCAGCATCCCGCCGAACACCGCGGTGCCGACCGCGCGCCGGCTGGCCGCACCCGCACCGGTCGCGATCACCAGCGGCACGAGGCTGAGGATGAAGGCGAAGCTCGTCATCATCACGGCGCGGAAGCGCAACCGTGCCCCGGCGACCGCCGCGTCCAGCAGCGGTGCCCCGCGCTCGCGCTCTTCCTTGGCGAACTCGACGATGAGGATGGCGTTCTTGGCGGCGAGCGCGATCAGCACGACGATGCCGATCTGGGCGTAGACGTCGTTGGCGAGCCCGCCCAGGACCAACGCCGTCATGGCGCCGGCGAGCCCGATCACGACGGACAGCAGCACGCCGATCGGCACCGTCCAGCTCTCGTAGAGCGCCACGAGGAACAGGTAGGCGAAGAGGACGGCGAGCCCGAGGATGATGCCGGTCTGGCCGCCCGCCTGCTTCTCCTGGAGGGACGAGCCGGTCCAGGCGAAGCCGTAGCCTGGCGGCAGCGTCGTCGCCGAGAGCTGCTCCATGGCGGCGATCGCCGCGCCCGAGCTGTAGCCGGGGGCCGCACTGCCGGAGACCGAGGCCGTGCGATAGTTGTCGTAGCGCGACAGGAATTGCGGGCCGAGGATGATGCGGGCGTTCGCGATCGAGGAGAGAGCGACCATCTCGCCCGTCGTGCGGCTGCGGACATGGATGCGGTAGATGTCCGGAACCTCGTCGCGATAGGCCGTGGCACCCTGGACCATCACCGTCCAGGTGCGGCCGAAGAGGTTGAAATCATTGACGTAGAGGCCGCCCAGCGTCGCCTGCAGCGCCTGGAAGACGTCGGCCAGGTCGAGCCCGAGCTGCTGTGCCTTCTCGCGGTCGATGTCGAGCCAGATCTGCGGCGTCGCGGCGCCGAAGCCGCTGTAGACGCGGGTCAGTCCGGGCTGCTGGTTGGCCTGGAAGAGCAGGCCACGCGTGACGGCCGCCAGGTCCTCGGGCGTGCCGCCGCCCAGGTCCTGCAGCTGGTACTCGAAGCCGCCGGCGGTGCCGAGGCCGATGATCGGCGGCAGGTTGAAGGCGATGACGTTGGCGCCGGGGATGCCCATGCCGGCGATCTGGGTGCGCCGGATGATGGCCTGCGCCGTCAGGTCTGCACGGTTGCGCTCGGCGAACGGCTCCAGCGTCACCACCAGGAAGCCGCTGTTCGGTTGCGCGAGCGAGTTCATGAAGCTGTAGCCGACGACGGAGGTCACGAGGCTGACGCCCTCGGTACGGCGCAGGATCGCCTCGACCTGCTCCACCACCGCCAGCGTGCGGTTGGTCGAGGCGCCTTCGGGCAGCTGCAGCTCGACGAAGAACAGGCCCTGGTCCTCCTCCGGCAGGAAGCTCGACGGCGTTTTCGCGAAGAGCCAGCCGGTCACGACGGCGGCGGCCACTAGGGCCAGGAGCGAGATCGTCACCCGGCGGACCAGCACCGTCACCACGCTGGCATAGCCGTCGCGCGCCCTGTCGATGCCGCCCAGGATCATGCGGATCGGCCGCGGCCGGTGGTGCGCGCGCTTGAGGATGAGCGCGCAGAGGGCGGGCGAGAGCGTCAGCGCATTGACCGCGGAGATGATCATGGCGACCGACACGGTCACCGCGAACTGCTGGTAGAGCGCGCCGACGATGCCGGGCACGAAGCCGACCGGCACGAAAACCGACAGCAGGACGAGGGTGATGGCGATGATCGGCGCGGTGATCTGGCCCATCGCCTTCTTGGCCGCCTCGTGGGGCGGTATGGCTTCCTCCTCCATGACGCGTTCGACATTCTCGACGACCACGATCGCGTCGTCGACGACGATGCCGATCGCCAGCACGAGGGCGAAGAGCGAGATGGTGTTGGCCGTGTAGCCCAGCGCCAGCAGCACCGCGAAGGTGCCGACCAGGGCGACGGGCACGGCGATCGTGGGAATCAGCGTCGCACGGAGCTGGCCCAGGAACAGGAAGACGACGATGACGACCAGGACGAACGCCTCGATCAGCGTCTTCACCACCTCGTGGATGGTGTCCTGGACGAAGATGGTCGTGTCGTAGACGACGGAATATGCGAGGTCGTCCGGAAAGCGCTGCGACAGCTCCGCAAGGGTCCGCTGGACGCCGTCGGCCACCGCGATGGCGTTGGCGCCGGGCGCCTGGAAGATGCCGATCACGGCCGCCGGCTTGCCGTTGAGCCGGCCGTAGGAATCCGACGAGCGCGCGCCGAGCTCGACCCGGCCCACGTCCTTGACGCGCAGGAAGCCGCCATTGGGCTCCGCGCGGATGACGATGTTCTCGAACGCCGGCACGTCGGCGAGGCGGCCGCGCGTCTGAACGGTGAGCTGGAACTGCGTGTCGGGAGAGAGCGGGGCGGCGCCGATGCGGCCGGCGGCGGCCTGCACGTTCTGGCTGTTGAGGGCGGCAACCACGTCCTGTGCGGTGATGCTCAGCACCGACATGCGGTCGACGTCGAGCCAGATGCGCATGCTGTAGTCGAGCGGCCCGAACATGAAGGCCTGGCCGACGCCGGGCACGCGGGCGAGCGCGTCGATGATGTTGATGGTGGCGTAGTTCGACAGGAACAGCGCGTCGTGACTGCCCTTGGGCGAATGAAGGTTGATGACCTGGAGGAGCGCCGACGACCGCTTGGCGACGTTGATGCCGGACCGCGTCACCTCCTCGGGTAGCTTCGCCTGGGCGAGTTGCACGCGGTTCAGCACGTTGACCGCGTTGAGGTCCGGGTCGGAGCCGACGGCGAATGCGATCGACAGCGTGTAGCTGCCGTCGTTGCCGCTCGTCGACTTCATGTAGAGCATCTTGTCGACGCCGTTGACCTGCGATTCGATCGGCTGCGCCACGGTCGCCTCGACGACGGCGGCGCTGGCGCCGGGATAGCTGGTCGATACCGTGACCTGCGGCGGCACGATGTCGGGGAACTGTGCGACCGGGATCGCCCGCATGGCGATCAGGCCGGCCAGCGTGATGACGATCGAGATGACGGCGGCCAGCCGCGGCCGGTCGATGAAGACGGCGGAGATCATCGGCCGCGGCCGCTCAGGTCCGCGGCGCGGGCGGGGCCGCGGTCGGCATCACCACCTGTCCGGGGCGGACGCGCTGGACGCCCTGCACGATGACCCGGTCGCCCGGCGCGATGCCGCTCTCGACGGCGGTCCACCCGGCATCGACCGTGCCGGTCTTGATCCGCCGGAGCTCCACCTTGTTGTCCTGGCCCACCAGCAGCACGAAGGCACCGCCCTGGTCGCGCTGCAGGGCCGCCTCGGGGATCACCACCGCCTCCTCCGGCCGTGTCGTCTCGGCCGAGACGCGCACCGCCTGGCCGTCGACCAGCATCCCCTCGGGGTTGGGGAACCGCGCGCGGATGGCGACGCTGTCGGTGCGCTGGTCGACCTGGTTGTCGACGAAGTCGATCGAGCCGGGATGCCCGTAGGGCTTGCCGTCGGCCAGGATGGCGCGGACCACGAACTTCTCTTCCGCCAGGCCCGAGCGGCGGGCCTCCACCATCATGCGTTGCGGCACGTTGAAGGTGATGGTCATCGGGTCCTCGCGGACGATCACCGCGAGCACGCCGGAGTCGGGACCGACCAGGCTGCCCACGGTGAAGACGGACTTGCCGATCCGGCCCGTGAGCGGCGCCTTGACGTCGGTGTAGCCGAGGTTGATCTCCGCCTCGCGCAATGCCGCCTGCGCTTCCAGCACCTGGGCGCGGGCCGTCGCGTCGTCGGCGGCGCGCTGGTCGACGGTCGCCTGGGGAATGTTCTGGGTGCGTGCCAGCTCGCGGGCGCGTGCGAGCTGGACGGCGGCGTTCTGCGCATTGGCCTGGGCGACCGCAAGGGAGGCGCGGCGCTGGGCGACAGTGGCCTCGAAGGGCGCCTTCTCGATGACGAACAGCAGGTCTCCTTCCCTGACCTGGGCGCCCTCCTGGAACTTGCGCTCCTGCAGGAAGCCCTGGA
>JBFWXJ010000102.1:0-15596 GCA_050187535.1 Alphaproteobacteria bacterium
CAGCCTCAGGCCGTACCAGCCGGGGCAGGGGATCGGGACGGGCTATACGGCCGAGCATTACCTCAAGCTCGTCTCTGACGGATTCCACCTGGAAATCGTGGCGCGCACCGTGCTGCTGGGGCTGGCCGTCACCTTCCTGACCTTCGTGATCGGCTATCCCGTCGCCTATTTCCTGGCACGGACCCGGTCGCGCTGGCGGCACTGGCTGACGCTGCTCGTCGTCTTCCCGCTGCTGCTGAACCTCGTGGTCCGCACCTTCGGGTGGATGGCGATCCTCGCCAACCGCGGCCTGGTCAACGACATGCTGATGGGCCTCGGCTGGATCGAGACGCCGCTGAAGCTGATGTTCAACTTCACTGGCCTGCTGATCGGCCTCACCCACATCTTCCTGCCCTACATGGTGCTGACGGTGATGGGGGCGATCCAGAACATCCCGCGCGACCTGGAGGATGCGGCGCGCACGCTGGGCGGCAGCCGGCTCGCCGCCTTTCGCGACGTGACGCTGCCGCTCTCGGTCCCCGGCATCGTGTCCGGTGCCATCCTCGTCTTCGTGCTGACGATCACCGCGCTGGTGACGCCGCGCCTCTTGGGCGGGCCGACCTACCAGGTGATGTCGACGATGATCTACGACCAGTTCCTGCGCCTCCTGAACTGGCCCGCCGGCTCGGCCATGGCCTTCGTGCTGACGGCCGTCGTCGTCGCCACCATCGCGGTCCTCAACCTAGCCGCGCGGCGCTGGGGTGCCCGATGAGCGATGTCGCCCGCCAGCGCCTGCGCCTCGGCAATCTCGGCCGTTCCTGGGCGATGGGGACGTACCTCTTCCTCGTCTTCTTCTTCCTGATGCTGCCGGTGGCCGTTGTCATGCTGGCCTCGGTTAGCAACACCTCCTATTTGGTCGTGCCGCCCAAGGGCGTGACCTTCCGCTGGTACCAGGCGGTCCTCGACAACCGCGAGTTCACCGACGCCATCCTCTACAGCCTCAAGCTGGCGGCGGTGACGACGGCGGGGTCGGTGGCGCTCGGCGTCGCGGCCGCCTACGCTCTGGTCCGCCGCACCATGCCGGGTGCCGCCGCCGTCTCGGCGATGCTGATGGCGCCGCTCGCGTTCCCGGCGGTGGTGATCGGCGTGGCGCTGCTGCAGTTCTATTCGCTGCTCGGCGTCAGCGGCAGCTTCGCCGGCCTCGTCGCCGCCCACATGGTCATCACCGTGCCCTATGTCGTGCGCGCGGTGCTGGCGAGCCTCGCCGGGGCCGATGCGGTCGTCGAGGACGCGGCCCGCACGCTCGGCGCCAACCGCTGGGTCGCGTTCTTCACAGTAACCTTGCCGCTGATCCGCCCCGGCGTGGTGGCGGGCGCGCTCTTCGCCTTCATCGTCTCGTTCGACAACGTGCCGGTGACGATCTTCCTGCTCGACGTGCGCAACGTGACGCTGCCGGTCAAGATCTTCACCGCCATCGAATACGGCGTCGATCCGTCGATCGCCGCCGTCTCGACCATGCTCATCGTCGTGACCGGCCTGTTCCTCGTCGCCGCGGAACGCTGGCTCGGCTTCCACCGCTTCGTCTGAGCCCGGAGGATACCCATGCGAAACCCGCTCGGCCGCTTCCCCGTGATGCTGACCTTCGACCTCGACGCGGAGACGCTCTGGACCGCGCGCGACCCGAAGAACGTCGACCGCCCGATCACCCTCTCCCAGGGCAGCTACGGCTGGAAGGTCGGTGCGGGCCGCGTGCTCGACCTGCTCGACCGCTACGGCATCAAGGCGACGTTCTTCGTGCCCGGCCTCATCATCCAGCAGCGCCCGGCCCTGATGGAGGACATCCTCCGCCGCGGCCACGAGCTGGCGCATCACAGCTGGTCGCATACCTGGATCATCAACCTCACGGCCGAGCAGGAGCGCGAGGAGATGGAGAAGGGCATCGACATCATCCGCAAGGTATCGGGCCGCGCACCCGCCGGCTATCGGTCGCCCGCCGGCGAGTTCAGCCCGATCACCCTGCCGCTGCTGCAGGAGAAGCAGTTCAGCTACTCGTCGAACTTCTTCGACGACGATTCGGCCTACCTGCACGTCATAGACGGCAAGCAGACCGACCTGGTCGAGCTGCCGTTCGCCTGGGTGCTCGATGACGCGCCCTTCTTCCTCTACTCGATCACGCTGCCCGGCCGGACGATGCACCCGCCCTCGTCGGTCTTGGAGGGCTGGGTCGCCGAGTTCGACATGCTCTACCAGGAGGGCCGGCAATACGTGCTGGCGATGCATCCGGAGATCATCGGCCGTCCGTCGCGCATCCTGATGCTGGAGAAGCTCATCCAGCACATGCTGAAGCACGAGAAGGTGTGGTTCGCGCGCTGCGACCAGGTCGCGGACGCCATGCGCGCCCCGCTGTCGGCCGCCGCCGCCGGCGAGCTGCGTCAGGCCGCGGAATGACCGGTGCCACATCGGGCGGCCGCCTCGCCGGCCGCCGCATCCTCGTGACCGGGGCGGCGTCCGGCATCGGCCGGGCCACCGCGACGCTGTTCGCCCGCGAGGGGGCGGCCGTGGCGCTCCTCGATCGCGACGCCAAGGTCGAGGCCGCCGCGTCGGCGATCGCGGCGACCGGCGCGCATGCCGCGGCCGCCACCGGCGACGTGTCGCAGATGGAGAGCGTCGCGGCGGTGGTCGACCGCCTGGCGAATGCGCTGGGCGGTCTCGACGGCATCGTCAGCGCGGCCGGCGTCGACCTCCTGCGCCGCTTCGACGAGATGACGCCCGCCGAGTGGGACCGGGTGATGGCGGTCAACCTGACCGGCCCGGCCAATGTCTGCCGTGCGGCCCTGCCGGCGATGAAGACGGCCGGCGCGGGGACCGTCGTCAACATCGCGTCGGGGGCGGCACTGCGGCCGCTGGAGGACCGCACCGCGTACTGCGCGTCCAAGGCCGGCCTCGCGATGTTCAGCAAGACGCTGGCGATCGATCTGCAGCGCTGGAACATCCGGGTCAACTGCATCTGCCCCGGCATCATCGACACGCCGATGTTCCGCGCGTCCTGGGAGAAGGCGCCCGACCCCGAGGCGGAGCTGGCCCGCATCCGCGATCGCTACGTCATCAAGCGCGTCGGCGTACCGGACGACATCGCCAATGCCGCGCTCTACCTGACGAGCGACGAGTCCGCCTATGTCACCGGCACCGCGCTGGCGGTCGACGGCGGCCGCACTTTCCACTGAGGAAATCTCCATGGCCAACAGGCTGGACGGGCGCGTCGTCCTGGTGACGGGGGCGGGCAACGGCATCGGCCGCGCCAGCGCCATCTGCCTCGCGCGGGCCGGCGCCGACCTGGCGCTGGTCGACATCGAGGGTGCCTCGGTCGAGGCGACGGCCGACGCGGTGCGCGCCGAGGGCCGCAGGGCGCTCGCGATCGGCGCGGACTGCACCCAGGAGGCGGCCGTCGTCGACTCCGTCGCGCGCGTGCGGGGCGAGTACGGCCGCATCGACGTGCTCTTCAACAACGTCGGCCAGAGTGCCCGCGAGCGGGCGAGCGAGTTCTGGCGCTCCGACCCCGCGACCTGGCGCTTCGTGCTCGAGGTCTCGCTGCTGACCGCCATGCGCTGGACGCGCGAGGTGGTGCCCGAGATGCGCGAGCGGCAGAGCGGCAAGATCGTCAACATGTCGACGGAGTCCGCCTTCTACGGCGATGTCGGCCTCGTCGACTACGCGGCGGCGAAGATGGGTGTCGTCGGCTTCACCCGCTCGCTCGCCCGTGAGCTGGCGCCCTTCCGCATCAACGTCAACGTCGTCGGCCCCGGCGCCATCCGCACCCGCGCCCATGACCGCCTCCCCAAGGAGGTCATCGACCGGGTGCGCAACAGCGTCCCCATGGGCTACATCGCCGAGCCCGAGGACGTCGGCAACGTCGTCGTCTTCCTGGCGTCCGACGACAGCCGCTACGTCACCGGCCAGACCATCCTGATCGACGGCGGCCGCTGGATGATCTGACGCGACGCCTGAGAGCCTCGTCCTTCGACAGGCTCAGGACGAAGACCCGACCAACTGTGATGAAGGGGTTTCCTCACCCTGAGCCCGTCGAAGGGTGAGGCTCTCCGACGCTATGCCGGCCGGCGGCGGTACATCCCCATCGCCTTCCAGGTCAGCACCGTCTCGCCGGCCTGGTTGCGGACCTCGACGCGCGAGTTGACGATGCCGCGGTCGGGCTTCGACTCCGACGCGCGCGCGCCCAGTATTTCCATGCGCGCGCTCAGCGTGTCGCCGGGGCGCACCGGCTTCAGCCAGCGCAACTCGTCGATGCCGGGCGAGCCCATGCTGGCGGAATCGAGGATGATGCCGTCGGCCGCCATCCGCATCGTCATGGCGGCGGTGTGCCAGCCGCTGGCGATCAGCCCGCCATAGATGCTCTCCTTCGCCCGCTCCTCGTCGATGTGGAAGTACTGCGGGTCGTACCGGCGGGCGAAGTCGAGGATCTCCTCCTTGGTGACGTGTCGGGTGCCGAGCTCGTAGGCCTCGCCGACCTTGAAATCCTCGAAGTAGCGCATCTTCCGGTCCCTTCGTCAGATCGGTTCCCCGTAGCACGCCGCCCTGCGGGGAGGCTATCGTCCGCGGCTGGCTGGAGGCCGGCGAAGGAGCGGGGAGGAAATGCATCGGACGATGGGGCGCCTCGGCATGACCGCGCAGGTCGCATGACCCCGGGTGCCCGCATCGGCGTGGTCGGCCTCGGCGTCATGGGCCGCAACCTCGCCTGCAACATCGCCGATCGCGGCTTCCCGGTCGTCGGCTTCGACGCCGATGCCGGCGCCCGTGCCCGGGCGGCAGCGGAGGGGCTGGCGACCGTCGCGGACGAGGCGGCCTTCGTCGCGGCATTGGCGTCGCCGCGCGCGGCACTGCTGCTGGTGCCCGCGGGGGCGCCGGTCGATGCGGCGATCGCTGCCCTTCGGCCGCATCTCGCAGCCGGCGACATCGTCGTCGACGGCGGCAACTCGCACTATCCCGACACGATTCGGCGCGGGCGCGAGCTGGGGGCCGCGGGCATCGGCTTCCTCGGCCTCGGCGTGTCCGGCGGCGAGGAGGGCGCGCGGCACGGCCCGGCCCTGATGGCGGGTGGCGACCAGGCGGCCTGGGATCGGCTGTCGCCGGTGCTGACGGCGATTGCGGCGCGCTTCGACGGCGAGCCCTGCTGCGGCCGCGTGGGCGCTGACGGTGCCGGCCACTTCGTGAAGATGGCCCACAACGGCATCGAGTACGGGCTGATGCAGCTCATCGCCGAGGCGTGGCTGCTGCTGCGCCATCGCCACGGTCTCACCGGCGACGCGGCGGCTGCGGCCTTCGCCGGATGGAATGCCGGTCCTGACGCCTCCTACCTGCTCGCGATCACCGCGGACATCCTGGCGACGCGCGATCCCGAGGACGGCGCCCCGCTCATCGATCGCGTCGCCGATCGCACCGGCCACAAGGGCACCGGCGTGTGGACCGTCGAGAGCGCCCTGGCGCTGGGTGTGCCTATGCCGACGGTGGCCGCCGCAGTGTGGGCGCGCGCCTTGTCGGCGACGCGCGATCCCGGTGCCGCCGCCGGCTGGATGGCGGCCGGCCCGACGCCGGTTCCGGTCGCCGACATCGGCCGCGCACTGGCGGTGGCCTTCCTCGTCTCCTACGCGGAGGGCTTCGACCTCATCGCGGCCGGTGCGGCGCGCCACGGCTGGGACACCGATCGTGCCGCGGTCGGTCGGCTGTGGCGGGCCGGATGCATCATCCGCGCGGTGGCGCTCGATCGGTTCGCCGCGGCCTTCGAGGGCGAGCCGGGACCGCATTCGCTGCTCGACAGAACGTCGGCGAGGACGACGATCGATGCGGCGATGCCGGCCTGGGCGGCGGTGATCGCCGATGCGGCGGCGGGCGGCATCCCGACGCCCGCATTCGCCGCTGCCTTCCAGCACGCCGCCGGCCGCCGCGCACCGGAGGTCGGGGCGCGGCTGGTGGCGGCGCAGCGCGACTGCTTCGGCGCGCACGGCTTCGCCCGGATCGATCGGCTAGGCACTCATCACGCGACATGGAGCGGCCGATGAGCCGGGCGAAGGTGATCGTCCTCATGGGCGTGTGCGGTGTCGGCAAGACGACGGTCGGCCGCATCCTGGCCGCCGATCTCGGCGGCGCCTTCGAGGAAGGCGATCGCTTCCACCCGCCGGAGAACGTCGCGAAGATGGCGAGCGGCCGACCGCTCGACGACGCCGACCGGGCGCCGTGGCTGGCTGCCATGGCGGCGGGGATCGGCGACTGGCTCGGGCGCGACCGACCGACGGTTCTCGCATGTTCAGCCCACAAGGATGCGTATCGCCGGGTGCTGTCGGGCGGCCGCGACGGCGTCGCCTTCGTCCACCTGACCGGCGATCCGACGCTGATCGCCGACCGCATGGCCGGGCGCAAGGACCACTACATGCCGCCGACGCTGCTGCCGAGCCAGCTCGCCATCCTGGAGCCGCCGACCGACGCGGTCACCGTCGGCATCGACCGCCCGCCGGCCGAGATCGCCGCCGATATCCGCCGCCGCCTCGATCTCGCCTGAGGCTTGATCGACCGCACCCGCTCGTCCTATCTGGATGGCGGCGCGGGTCGGCGCCTCCCCGTCCGCGGAAAGGGCTGCGCCCACGATCCCCTGAAGGGCCGTTCGCTCTGCGATTCGTCCTTTCCCATCCCGCCGGCGGGCACGGGATGCAGGGAGAGGATTCCATCGATGGCCGACACCGCGAAGCAGGCCCGCGCCGCTCGTCCGCGCTATCCCTTCCGCCTCGATCTCGAACAGCAGCGCAAGCGGGCCAAGGAACTGCTCGCCGCCGCGCGCGACGGGGACGATGCGGCCCGGCAGCGCTTTCGCCGCCACCATCCCGAGGCCGGCGCCGTTCCCTCGCTTGCAGACGCCCAGCATGTCGTCGCGCGTGAGCTGGGTGCGCCGAGCTGGTCGCGGCTGAAGGCGCATGTCCTCGCGATGCGGGCCGCGCGGACGCACCGCGACGCGCTCGACGCCGATTGCCGGACGTTGCATGTGCGCTGCGGCTCGGACATCCGCGATGGGCTCGCGGCCGCGGGCTTCTCCGGCAGCTTCCTCGAATGGTCGGACCCGCTCGGAATGGGCCCCGTCTTGCCGGGCGATGGTTGGCTCGACGCGCGCGCCCGCTTCCTGCACGAGACGTTCGGCGAATGGGTTTGCCGCGATCCCGACCGGATCGCCGGCGATCTCCGTGCTGCGGAGGAGGGGCTGCGCACGGCGGCCCCGAACTACGAGCGTGTCGTCCTGTGGTTCGAGCATGACAGCTACGACCAGCTCGTCCTCGCGCGCTGCCTCGCGGCTTTCGCCGAGGCAGCGCCCCGCCGGTTGGAGATGATCGCGGTCGGCGGCTTTCCGGGTGCCACGCGGTTCATCGGCCTCGGGCAACTGCCGCCCGAGGGCTTCCGTGTGCTGTGGCCGAGCCGGCGGCCGGTCGGGACCGCGGCGCTGGCGGCCGGCCGTACCGCCTGGGCGGCACTGCGCAGCCCGGACCCGACGTCGCTCGCGATGATCGCCCGGTCAGGGGCGGATGGGCTTCCCCATCTCGGGCCGGCCCTCATGCGTCATTGCCGCGAGCTTCCCTGGACATGCGACGGCCTGGGCCTCACCCAGCGCCTCGCACTGCGACTGGCGGCAGAGCGGCCACGGACGGTCGGCCGCATCTTCGCCGAGCTGATGGAAGGAGCGGAGCCGCTCCCTTGGCTGAGCGACCTGATGTTTCGCCGAATCATCGACGATATGCGGCGTGCGGCCGAACCGCCCTTCGTCGGCAGCGCATGGGATGGCGAGGCCCGCGACTGGCCGCGCGAGCGCCTGACGCTCACCGCAGCCGGTCGTGCGCTGCTGGCAGGGGAGGTCGACTGGCTGTGCCTGGGACCGCCGGAGCGCTGGGTCGGCGGGGTCCGCGTCGCCCCGCAGGCGCCGGATTGGCGCTGGGACGAGGCGACCGGATCGCCGATCGTTCGTTGACGCCCGGGCGCTCACACCACCCGATCGCCCGGAACCTTGCCGGCGAACCAGGCGTCGAGATTGTCGAGCGCGCGGAAGCCCATGGCCTCGCGCGTCTCGGTGGTGGCGCTGCCGAGATGGGGCAGCAACACGACGTTCTCCAGCGGGAGATAGCCCGGGTGGACCCGTGGCTCGCCGTCGTAGACGTCCAGGCCAGCCGCGGCCAGGCGGCCGGACCGCAGTGCGGCGATCACCGCCTCGTCGTGTACGACCGGCCCGCGGGCGGTGTTGACGAGGATCGCGCCCTCGGGCAGCAGCGCCAGGCGGCGCGCGTCGATCAGGTGGCGCGTATCGGGCGTCAGCGGGCAATGGAGAGACAGGAACTGCGCGTGCGGCAGCAGATCGTCGATCGCGTCGTGGTAGACCGCACCGGCCTCCAGCTCCGCGGGAAGACGGGAGCGGTTGTAGTAGTGGACGGTCATGTCGAAGCCACGCGCGCGGCGGGCCAGCGCCTGGCCGATGCGGCCCATGCCGACGATGCCGACGGCCTTGCCCGTCATGTGGCAGCCCATGAGCTGGGTCGGCGCCCAGCCCCGCCATTGCCCGGCCCGGACCATGCGCTCGCCTTCGCCGGCTCGCCGCGCCGCCTGCAGCATCAGCAGCAGCGCGATGTCGGCGGTTGCATCGGTCAGCACGTCGGGCGTGTTGGTGACGACGATGCCGCGGTTCCTGGCGGCCGCCAGGTCGATGTGGTCGGTGCCGACGGAGAAGGTGGCGACGATTTTCACGCTTTCGGGCAGGCGGCCGATGGTCTCGGCATCGACGCGGTCGGCGGCACAGACGAGGACGCCGGCGCAGCCTTCGGCCGCGGCCGACATGCCGGCCGGATCGAGCGCCACGTCCTCGGCGTTGAGCCGGGCATCGTAGTCGCGGCAGGCGCGTCGCTCCACGGCCTCGGGGAGCTTGCGGGACAGGAGGATCGATGGTCGGGAGGCCGCAGCGGGCATGAACGTGTCACCTTCTTGTCGTGGGCGGCCCGGATACTATCTCGCGATGCTGCGCGGTGTCATAGTCGCGGCATCGCGAACGGCCGATTCGGTGGCTGAGGGGATGTCGATGCTGCGTGCGGCCTGGGTGCTCGGCTGCGTGACCGTTTCGCTTACGGCAGCCGCGGCCGCAGCCGGTTCGATCGCTCCCCATCGCGCGCTCTACGACCTGTCGCTCGCCTCGGCGCGCACCAGCGGCGGCGTGGTCGGCGTGCAGGGCCGGATGCTGTTCGAGTGGGGCGACGCCTGCGACGGCTGGACGGTCGAGCAGCGCTATCGCATGCGTCTGTCGCAGGCCCAGGAGGACGAGGTCGAGATCGTCTCCAGCCTCGCGAGCTGGGAAGCCAAGGACGGCCTCCGGTACCGGTTCACCCTGCGCAAGAAGCGCGGCGAGGAGCCCGAGGAGGAGGTGCGGGGCACCGCAAGGCTGGAAGGGCCCGGCCGCGGCGGCTACGCGGATTTCACCCGGCCGGAGGAGAGCCGCGTCGACCTGCCGCGGGGGACGCTGTTCCCGACCGCGCACACCCTCGAGATCATCCGCCGGGCGGAGGCGAAGGACGCCTATTTCAGCCGCCGGGTCTTCGATGGCTCGGAGGTGGAGAAGCCGGGCGAAGTGAATACGGTCATCGGCCGCCCGCAGGCGTCCGATGTCGATCCCGGCATCCGCAGCAAGCTGCTCGACCGCCCCGGCTGGCGGATCCGCATGGCGTTCTTCGCGGCCGACGGGCAGGCGCCGCTCCCCGAATACGAGATCGGGCTGCACCTGCTCGACAACGGCGTGTCGTCGGACATGCTGATCGACTACGGCGACTTCACCGTCAGGGCGCGTCTGCGCGAGCTCGAGGCACTGCCGTCCCCGGGCTGCTGACGGCCGACCGGCCGATGGCCGGCGTGGTCGACCTCTTCGCCGCCAGTCATGTGGTGGCCGGCCTGACGGCGCTGGCGCGGCGAGCCGATGCCCGCTGGCTGGTGCCGCGGGGCTATCGCGAGATCGAGGGCGCGCTTCCGCCCAAGTCCGGCGCGATCGTCTTCGGCGACCTCGACCGCGTGGACGACGACCTCGCGGTCGCTGCCGAGCGTCTCGCCGCGGATGCGGCGGTCCCCGGCGTCCGGGTGCTGAACCATCCCGTGCGGACGCTGCGCCGCTACGAGCTGTTGCGCATGCTGCATGCGGACGCGGAGAACCCCATCGACGTGCTCCGGGTCGAGGATCGCCGCCCGCCGCGCCGATGGCCCGTCATCCTGCGCACGGAGAGCGGAATGCTGCGCCGTCAGCCGACCCTGATCCACGATCAGGGCTCGCTCGATGCCGAGCTCCGGCGTCTCGATGCGCTCGACGCTTATCGGCCGGATCTGCTGATCGTCGAGGTGCCGATGGCAGGCCGGACGATCGGGCCGACGCTGCGCCTGCTCAAGGCGGGAGATCGGCTGCTGCCGCTCGACCCCGTCGGCGGGCGCAATCCGCTCGACCGTCCGGCCGAGGGCGACTGGCTCAGCTCCGTCTTCGCCCGGGGAGAGATCGACTTCGGCCACCTGTGCCTGTGCCGTATCGACGGGCGCATCGCGATACTCGACATCGGCACCGACAGCGAGATAGTGGTGCAGCAAGGTGCTCGCCCGGACGTGCTCGGGGCGCTCGCGTCGATAGCGGATAACTGATTGCCGAGTCGCCGAGACCGTCGTGGCGTGATCGCCACAGAGGGCGTGACGAAAATACTACACATCAGATTTATTTGTTTCTTGTTGCCCGGTATCAGTCCCCTGGATACCATCCCGATCGGGGAGTGAGCTCGGCCTTCGGACGAGGGCCGACGAGGGGGATTGGGCGCCGACGAAGGGCATGTCCGCTGGGGAGCGGGACCGCCCGGATCCGACGTACCGCACCATAGGTGATCCCGCTCGACCCGACGATAGGGCGGCCGCAAGGCCGCCGGCGGACAGCACGGCCGTCCACCCGGATGGTCGCGAAGTCCTTTTGCGTGGGTGCCGGAGGGCGGGCATGGCGGCAGCATCATGGGATCGACGATCGCGCGCCGCGCGGTGGACGCGGGCAGCGGCGGCGGGCTGCGCGGGACTGGCGCTGTGGTCGGTTTCGCCCGCTGCCGCGGCCGACGATGCGCCCAAGGATGATCGCGGATTGCCGCGGCTCGAACGCCCGCTCATCCCCTTCGTGCATGCCGTCGCGCCGGAGGATCAGCGCCGGCGCGACGTCGATCGCGAAACCATGCTGCGCCTGCTGGCGGAAGAGATGACGTCGCGGCTGGTGGCGGCGCTGGCGACGCAGGCCCGTGCCCATGCCGGCGAGGTGGTCGCCATCGAGCTGCGTGCCCGCGCGGCGGAAGAAAAAGCCGAGCGCGCCGAGGCAGCGCGCCGGGAGATCGAGGAGAGCCTGCACGGCGAGATCGACGGCATCCGTGCCCTGCTCGCCGAGGCCGAGGATGTGGCCGGCGACCTGCGCGGCGCCAATCACGGCCTGAACGCCGCACTGGCGGAGATCAAGTCCGACGCCGAGCGTCTCAAGGGCGCCTTCGGCCGCTCGCTCGGTGCCCTCGGCGCGTCGCTCGAGAGGGTACGTACCCTCGAATTGGCGCGTGGCGCAGCGGCAGCCGAGGCGGCCCGGCTGGCCGAGGAGGCTTCCGGTGCCACGCGGGAATTGGAGGCCGCGCGCGCAGCCTATCGCAAGCTGGCTGCCGAGCACGACGCGGCGGCATCGGCGGCGGACGCGATGGCCGCCCGTCTCGCGGATCTGACCGCGGAACATGAACGGGTCGTCGCGGATCGGGATGCCGAGCGCGGCAAGGCCGAGCTCACAGCGGCGGCGCTGGCGCGCCTCGGCGCGGACGCCGAGCGTGCGACGGCCGAGCGGGACGACCTGCGCGAGCGCCTCGAAGCCTCGGCGACGGTGACCCAGCGCCTCAGGAGCGAGGGCGAGCGGGTGGCGGGCGAGCGGGATGCGCAACGCGAGCGCGCCGACGCGGTGACCGCGGCGCTCGCAAAGCTGCGCACCGAGCAGGAGCAGGCCGCCGCCGAGCGCGACGAGTTGCAGGGCCGCCTCGAAGCCTCGGCGACGGTCGTCCAGCGTCTCAAGGGCGAGGGCGAACGGACGGCGGCGGAGCGCGACGCGCAGCGCGGGCGCGCCGACACGGCAACTGCCGCTCTGGCGAAGCTGCGCACCGAGCAGGAGCGGACTGCCGCCGAGCGCGACGAGCTGCGCGGCCGCCTCGAAGCGGCGGCGACGGTCGTCCAGCGCCTCAAGGGCGAAGGCGAGCGGATGGCGGCCGAGCGGGATGCGCAGCGCGGACGCGCCGATGCGACGATCGCCGCGCTGGGGAAGCTGCGCACCGAGCACGAGCAGGCTGCGGCCGAGCGCGACGCGTTGCGCGGTCGCGCGGAGGCGGCGGCCGGCGCCCTGGTGATGACCCGCGCTGAGACCGAGCGAGTGGCGGCGGAGCGCGAGGCGCTGCGCGCCCAGGCAGAGGCGGCGGGCGAAGCGCTCGCCCGGCTGCGCGGGGAACGCGAGCGTCTGGAGGCCGAGCGCGACGCGCTGAAGGCCCAGGCGGCGACGGCATCGGCGGCGCTCGACGACCTCAAGCGCGCCGCCTCGCAGGTCGCGGCCGAGCGCGACGCGCTCGACGGACAGGCCGGGACCGCGGCCAACGAGCTGCGCCGCCTGGCCGCCGAGCACGACCGGGTCCTGGCCGAGCGCGATTCCCTGCGGGCGCGCGTGGCAGCCGACGCGGTCCAGCTTTCCGAGCTGAGGGTCGGCCGCGACGAGCTGGCGGCCGAGCGCGACCAGCTCCAGGCGGCGGTGGACGAGGCGGCCGCGCAGCCCGCCCCCGCCGAGGCACCGGCCGAAGGGCAGGCGCTGGCGAGCCAGGCAATGCAGCGTCTGGGCCAGATCGAGCAGTTCATCGCGGCTACCGGCATCGACGTGCAGCGCCTGGCGGCGCCGGTCGTGGCCAAGAATGCCGTCGTGCCGCCGCCGCTGCCGGCGGCGCGCCTGACCGGCGCCCGCGGCGGTCCCTTCATCCCGGATGTCGGTGCCTTCCGCGTCGAGCCCTCGCCGCCGTCGGAAGCGGAGCGCACCCTGGAGCGCCAGCTCGACCGCATGGAACGCGTCGAGCGCGTGCTGCGTCTCATGCCGCTGGGGGCTCCGCTCGGCCAGTACGGCGTGGAGAGCGGTTTCGGCCCGCGCATCGACCCGTTCCGCCGCAAGGCGGCGATGCACGAGGGCGTCGATCTGTCCGCCCCGATGCGCACGCCGATCCGCGCGACGGCGCCCGGCACCGTCGTCCATTCCGGCTGGAAGGCCGCCTACGGCAAGACGGTCGACGTGCAGCATGCGAGTGGCCTGAAGACCCGCTACGCGCATCTCTCCGAGACCAAGGTCGACGAGGGCGAGCGGGTCGAGCGCGGCGACGTCGTCGGCCTGCTCGGCTCGACCGGGCGGAGCACCGGCGCTCACGTCCACTATGAAGTGCAGATCGAGGGGCGGCCGGTCGACCCCGTCCGCTTCATCGGCCCGCGCCGAGGCGGCGCGCGGTAGCCCCGCGCAAAGCGGTCGCCCTCGCGACCGGCCTGCGATAGACCTTCCTCCCGCATCGAACGCCCGGGAGGGAGATACAAGGCATCATGGTCGAGATCGTGAATTCAGCGCGCCAGCGCCTGGAGGCGGGGCAGGTGGCAGCCGGTATCGGGCTGCGCCAGGCCCGTACGGTGGACATCGCGCCGGCGATGAAGACGGCCGGCTTCGACTGGCTCTTCATCGACCTCGAGCACAATGCCATGACGCTCGACATGGCGGTCCAGCTTTCGGTCACGGCGGTCGCCGCCGGCATCGCGCCGATCGTGCGGGTGCCCTACGGCCAGTACGACATGGCGACGCGCGTGCTGGACGGCGGTGCCATGGGCATCGTCGTGCCGCATGTCGACACGGCCGAGGAGGCGAAGACGGTCGTCGACCGCCTGAAATATCCGCCGGCGGGCCATCGCTCGGTCGCGGGCGGCATGCCGCAGATCGCCTTCGCCCCGGTCTCCAACGCCGAGGCGGCCGCCGCCTTCAACAAGGCGATGCTGATCGTCGTCATGCTGGAGACGCCGACCGCCATCGCCAATTGCGAGGCGATCGCGGCGGTGCCCGGCATCGACGTGGTGATGATCGGCACCAGCGACCTGACGATGGAGATGGGCGTCTCCGGTCAGCTGACCCACCCCGAAGTGGTCGCCGCGTACGAGAAGGTGATCGCCGCCTGCGGCAAGCACGGCAAGTGGGCGGGGATGGGCGGCGTCTATGTCGAGGACGTGATGAAGAAGTACATCGGCATGGGTGTGCGCCTCGTCCTGTCCGGCAACGATCTCTCGCTGCTGATGACGGCCGCCACCCAGCGCGCCAAGCTGGTGAAGGGCGCCGCCTGATCCCTGCCGGACGGAGGGCGGCTCAGGCCGCCTTCCGCTCCAGCGGCGTCACCTGGAGCTCGCGGGGCGTGCCGCGCAGGACCGTCGCCGCGATCGTCCGGCCGATGCGCCCCGCATCCAGCGTCCGCATCAGGTCGTCGACGCCCTCGATCGCGACGCCATCCAACGTCACCACGATGTCCCGGGGCGCGAGGCCGGCGCGAGCCGCCGGGCTGCCGGGCTCGACGGCGGTCAGCACCGCGCCCGAGCGGTTGGGCACGCCCGCCGCGAGCGCGAGCCTGCGCGGCAGCGGCGTGGTCTGGGCCGAGACGCCGATCCAGGCGCGCCGCACGCGGCCATGCCGGATCAGCTCGGTCACCACGAAGCTGGCCGTGTTGCTGGCGACGGCGAAGCAGATGCCCTGGGCGCCCAGGATGACGGCCGTGTTGATCCCGACCACCTCGCCGCGCGAGCTGACGAGCGGCCCGCCGGAATTCCCGGGATTGAGCGCGGCGTCGGTCTGGATGACGTTGTCGATTGGCCGGCCGCTGCGGGCGCGCAACGACCGGCCGAGGGCCGATACGACGCCCGCCGTCACCGTCCAGGCGAAGCCGAGGGGGTTGCCGATGGCGACGACGAGATGCCCCGGCCGCAGGCCCCGCGAATCGCCGAGCCGGGCGGCCGGCAGGCGGCCGCTGCTGCCGGCCGACAGCAGCGCCAGATCAGTCTCCGGGTCGTCGCCGATCAGGTGGGCGTCCAGCGAGCGCCCGTCGGCCGTCGCGACGCGCACGCGGGCCGCACCCTGCACGACATGGCTGTTGGTCAGGACGAGGCCGTCGGGCGAGATGACCACGCCCGAGCCGGTTCCGCCGCGGCGGCCGTGGTCTTCCGCGCTGCGCGAGTCGACGCCCACCACCGCCGGCCCGATCTCCTCGGCGACGGTGGCGACGGCGTGGGAATAGGCATCGAGCAACGCCTCGTCGCCGATGGGCGCACCGCCGGCGGTGGACGATGGGGACGTGGAGGGATCGGCGCCGTCGTCGGCGACGGGCGATGGAACGAAATCGAGCATGGTCGGGAACACCGGGGTCTGAGACCTGTGCAGATTTGTCGCCGCCCCGTGTGTTTCAAGGACTTGCGGAACGGGAGGGGAAGGACTCCATCCACCCTCCCGCCCGATC